>CAZNCQ010000022.1:0-47737 GCA_964571275.1 uncultured Myxococcales bacterium | reverse complement strand
TGATCCTGACCGCGTCGAACAGCGACGAGGCGCTGCAGATCCTGGAGACCGGGCGCGTGGCGGTGCTGCTCGCCGATCAGCGTATGGATCGCGGGCTCTCGGGCGTGCAGCTGTGCACGGTCGCGCAGGAGCGCTTTCCCGAGGTCATTCGCATGATCGTCACCGCCTACACCGACGTGACCACGCTGACGAGCGGGATCAACGACGGGCGCATCAGCCGTTACATCACCAAGCCCTGGACCGAGCAGGAGATGGTGAAGACGCTGAAGATGGCGATCGACGCGTTTCATCTCGGGTCGTTCACCAAGGAGCTGCAGGCGCGGCTGCTCACCTGGGAGCAGCTGTCGACGTCGTCGTTCGTGGTCGGGCACGTGCTCCACGACCTCACGAACCCGGCGATGGCTGTGCGCGACAACCTGACCTTCGGCGTCGGCGCGCTGCCGTGGCTGCGCGAGGCGCTGTCGGGCGCGCCCGCGCCCGAGGTCGTGAAGGCGCGGTTCAGCGAGCTCGAGGAGGCGCTGGCCGACGCGGCGCTGGCCGCCGATACTTTGATCGATCGCATCACTCACTTCAGGCACGGCGACGTTTCGGCGGTGCCGACGACGGCGGTCACCAGCCTCGAGCGCGTGGTCGAAGCGGCGGCGGCGATCGTGCGCGCACAAGCACGCAAGCGTGCGACGCTGGAGCTGAACCTGGGCGTGAAGGCGCGCGTCGCGGCTGACCCCACGCGCGTGAGTCAGATCGTGGTGAACCTGCTCATCAATGCGATGGAAGAGATCCTTCCCGGCGCGCCACAGGACAACCGCATCAAGGTGACGACCTTCTCTAACGAACGCTCGGGCGGCGTCGCGATCGAGGAGGGGGGGCCGGGCGTCGCACGCCTCGGGGATTCTGCGGTTGGAGCGGCGGCCGCAGGCGCAACACGCGGACGCGGGCTGAGCCTGGACGTCGTGCGCGAGCTCGCACGCACCGCGCGCGGCGAGATCAAGATCGAGCGCACCGGCGCCGGCACGCTCTTCGTCGTCGAGCTGCCGCTCGCGGCCTGAGCCGGCCGGCGTGGCCGCTGCGTACATGTAGCGCCCAGTGGGCGTCAACGCCCGCGCACAACGGCACACGTCTTCTGACGCCGCCGTTCAAGCGGCACGTCGTTCTGACGATGATCCGCTTCTGTGAACCCCGGGGGGCCACGGTGTCTCGGTTGCGGGCGGCGCTGGGCAGGCGCCCATTCCGGCTGCGCCGTCGAGCCGGCCGCCGCGCCGGCCGTGAACGATCCATCGATCGCGGCGCCGGTGCCTGAGCCGCCGCCCGAGCTTCCCGGATACCGCATGGGACGATTGCTCGGTCGTGGCGGGTTCGGCGCCGTCTATCTCGCCCACACCGACGACGGTACCGCGCTCGCGCTCAAGGTCGCAGCCATCGACGGCTTCGGTAGTCAGCGCCTGCACCGCGAGGCGGTCGCGCTGCGCATGGTGGGCCCGCCGCACGTGCCCGCGTTCCTGGCGTCGGGCCTGTTGCCGGACGGCCGATCGTACGTGGCGATGGAGCTGGTGACGCTGCCGATCCTGTCCGACCGGCTGGCGGCCTTGCAGGACGGGATGCCATTCGACGAGCTCGCGGCGCGCGGTACCGCGCTGCTCGAGGCGATTCGAGCCGTGCACGCGCGCGGCCTCGTGCACCGCGACCTCAAGCCCGAGAACGTCTTCATGAGCGCGGTCATCGACGGCCGCTGCGTGGCCCGCATCTTCGACTTCGGCCTGGTCGAGAGCGTCGCCGGCCTGCGCGACCGCGCCCGCGGCAGCGAGTCGACCAACACCGGCGAGATCGTCGGCACGCCCGAGTACATGGCGCCCGAGCAGTGCGAGCCGGGCGTGGCGATCGACGGGCGCATCGACGTCTACGCGCTGGGCGTGATGCTGTACGAGATGATCACCGGCCGCACGCCGTTCTGGGGCAATGCCGCCGAGGTCCAGCAGAGCCACCTCTATCGCCGGCCGCCGCGCCCGTCGGAGATGGTGCCGACACCGGCGCCGATCGAAGAAGTCGTGCTGCGCTGCCTGGCCAAGGATCCCGAGCGCCGCTTCGAGTCGGTCGAGGCGCTGGCCGAGAAGTTCGCGAGCGCCGTTGCGCGATCGCAGCGCGCCGAGCCGGCGGCCGCGTCGGCGGCACCGACGTCCGCGCGCGCGCCGGCCAAGAAGAAGAGCGCGAACCAGCGCCGGCCCATGGCTGTGCTCCTGCTGCAGGGCGTCTCCGACGCCGGCCGCCTCAAGGGGGCGCTGGCGGCGATCGGCGGCGACCTCGCGCAGGTCGGCAAGGCCAGCGCCGTCGCCGTGTTCGGGCAGAAGACCGCGGAGAATCCCGTGCGCCGCGCGCTGCGTGCCGCCGAGTCGCTGCTCGGGCGCGGGCTGGCGGCGCGCGCGCTGCTGGACATCGCCACCGTGACCGTGCAGCGGCGCGCCGACGGCAGCGAACGCTTCGTCAGCAGCGCGTTCGGCAAGCTCGAGCAGCTCGTCACCGAGATCGATCCCAACGGGGTCTACATCACGCGCGCCCTGGCGACGTCGGCCGAGGATGTTCATCAAGAGCCGCTGCCCAACCGCGACGTGATCCGCGTGCTGGCGCCGCGCGACGACATCACCGATTCGGCGACGGTCATGCGCGAGGCGGCGGTGCCGCTGGTCGGACGCGGCGACGTGATCGATCAGCTGGTGGCCAGCGCCGACGCCGCGATCCGCGGCGCCGCGCCCGTGCCAACCATCGCCACGGTGATCGCCGACGCCGGCCACGGCAAGACCCACTTCTGCGCGACCATGGTGCGCGCGCTGCGCGAGCGCGTCGGCGAGGTCACGATCGTCGAGCTGCGCGCGCGCGAGCCGATGGACGGCGATCCGGATCGCAGCCTGCGCTCGTTGCTGCGCCGCTGCCTCGACTTGCCGTCGATCATGCCCGACGACCACGGCCAGGCGCTGCTCAGCGAGAAGCTGGGCCGGTCACTGTGGCCGTCGGCGGCGATGGCGCTCGGCTGGCTCGCGCCCGACGCCCCGCCGCTGCGCGCGCTCGGCGCCGCGCCCGGCGTCTTGCGCGCGATGGTGGTGCGCAGCGCCGGCGAGGCGTTGCGGCGGCTCGCGAGCGTGCGCCCGCTGATCCTGATCGTCGACGACGGCCAGTACGCCGACCAGGCGACCACCGACGCCATCGAATACGCGACGCTGGCAGAGGCGGCGGCGCCGCTGTGGGCCTGCGTGCTGGCGCGCCCCGTGTTCGAGAACGGGCGCCCGTCGTGGGCCGAGCGCTCCGCGGCGCGCCTGCGCGTGACGCTGGGCCCGCTCGATCCGCAGGCCGCGATCGAGCTGTGTCGCCGGCTGCTCCACCCGGCGGAGAACATCCCCGCGCACACGCTGGAGAAGCTGGTGTCGGGAACGCAGGGCAGCCCGCTCTTGCTCACCGAGCTCGTGCGCGGCCTCAAGCGTGACGGGTTCGTGCGCCGCAACCCGAAGGGCGGCGCCTGGTTCCTGGCCTCGGACGAGCTCGAGCAGCTGCCCGACCTGCCGCTGGTCGAGTGGCTCGCGGAGCGCGAGCTCGGGCGGCTGCCGCCGGACCTGGTCGCGCACGCGCAGCTGGCGGCGCTGCTCGGCTCGGAGTTCTCCGAGATGGAGATCGAGGCGGTGCTCACCGAGCTGGATCGCGACGGCCTGGGGGCGGATTTCCCGATGGATCCGCGCGTGGCCACGCGCAAGTTGATCGGCATGGGTCTCCTGATCCTGCACCGCCGCGACATCATCGGCTTCCGCCACGCGATGGTGCGCGATGCGGTGCGCGGCGCGACGACCGAGGCGATGCGCGCGCAGGTGCACAGCGCGGCTTTTCGTTTCTATCGCGGCGCCGGCGATGTGATGTCAGAGAGCGAGCGCCTGCCGCGGCTGGCGTTCCACGCCGCCAAGGCCGGCCTGCGCGACGAGGCCTCGGCGCTCTATCTGCAGCTGGCGGAGCGCGCGCGCAGCCGCCACGCGTACCTCGAGGCGGAGTCGCTGTACAGCCAGGCGCTGCAGCTGCTGCCCGAGGACGACGATCGGCGCCGCATGACCGCGTGGCGCGGGCGCGGCCTCATGCGCTACCGCGTGAGCCGCTACGACGCCATCGACGATCTCGCGCTGGCGCGCGAAGCGGCGCGCAGGACCGGCGATTTTCAGGCCGAGGTCGAGATCGTGCTCGACGAGTCGACGGCGTTCGACTGGACAGACGAGTACCGCAAGTCGCGCGCGCTGATCGGCGAGGCCGAGACGCTGGCTGCGGCGCTGGCGAACCCGGCCGGCGGCGAGCATTCGGCGCGGCTGATCGCGGCGCGCGTGCTGCTGGGCCAGGGGCGCGCGATGTGGCGCTTCTCCGAGCGCAAGGAGGCGGTGGAGAAGCTGAGGCAGGCGGTGGAGCTGGCGGCGAAGCTCGGCGACGACGGCTACGAGACGCTGGTGGTCTCGCTGTTGCTGCTCGGCGATCTCTTGCCCTGGTACGGCCAGACCCAGCGCGCCGAGCTGGCGTTCGAGCGCGTGATCGCGCTTTGCGAGGACCACGGCGACCGCGTGCACGTCGCGGTCGCGCTGCTCAACCGGCGGCAGATCTGGATCGCCCACCGCGATCTCGCGCGCGCGATCCAGGACACGCGCGAGTGCATCCACATCGCGCGCGAGCTGGGCCTGGCGACGACGACGTTCATGGGCTCGTACAACCTGGGCGAGATGTACTACCAGGCGGGCGACCCGGCAGCGGCGTGGCCGCACGTCAACCTGGCCGTCGAGCTCGAGAACCGGCGCTTCAGCGGCGTCGGGCGGCCGGTCGCGCGTCTCTTGCAGACGCGCCTCCTGGCGTTCGAGGGAAACCACGAGCTCGCGCGGTCGTGGGTGCAGGAGATCCGAAGCCACCAGGAGCGCCTGGCGGCGAGCGGCACGACCGACGGGCTGCTGATGCCGTCGGAGGACGTGCTCTTGACCATGGTGGATCTCTTCACGCGCGACGCCAGCGACCAGGAGTGGGTCGACCTGCGCGCGCGCGCCGAGAAGTTCTCGGTCGAGCAGGAGCCGATCGAGGTGGCCGACATCGAGGCGCGCTGGCTGGCGCGCCGCGGCCGCTTCGTCGAGGCGAGCCAGAAATTCGAAGAGGCCCACCGCCTGGCACAAAAGATCCCCAACGTGATGGAGGCCCGCCTGGCCAAGGGCGTCGCCGACTTGCCCGAATCGGCGCTGGCGGCGCCCCAGCGCGCCGCCTCGACCGGATAGCGGTGTGGAGGGTCTGGAAACCCTCTCGAGATTCCAGCCAGATTAACAATTGTGCGCCGCCGCCGAGTGCTGGAGACTCTACCCGGATGGAGGCACGACATGGACCCATCGCGCAGCCCGCCGGTATGAGGATGCAGGCGACGCGCCCCCAGCTCGCGGCGGGGGACGACGCTGCGCTGGCGGCGGCGCTGCGGATGCGCGAGCCGCGCGCGGCGATCGAGGCCGCGCGTGCCTATGGACCGCTCGTGCGCCGCATCGTGAGCCGTTTTCTGGGGCCGGCGGGTGATGTCCAGGACCTGTGCCAGGAGGTGTTCCTTCGCTTCTTCAAGCGCATCGACGAGCTGCGCGACCCGCCGGCGCTGCGCGGGTTCCTGATCTCGATCGCGCTCGGCGTCGGGCGCAACGAGGCCCGCCGCGCGCGCGTGCGCCGGTGGATCGGGCTGACGTCCTCGGGGGACCTGCCCGACATCGCCGGACCGCTGTCCTGGGATCCCGAGGCGCGTGAGGCGACCGCGCACCTCTACGCGGTGCTCGAGCGCCTGAGCGCCGAGGATCGCTCGCTGTTCACCGCGCGTTTCGCCGAGCGGATGGAGGTCGCCGACGTCGCGGCCGCGCACGGCATGACGCTGGCGACGGCCAAGCGCCGGCTCGCGCGCCTGACCAAGCGCCTGGGCGCCAAGATGAGCCGCGATCCGCTGCTCGCGCCCTACGTGAACTCGATCGCAAAGCGAGCCTCGGGCGGAGAGTCGAGCGGATGAAAGACGAGGAGATCACCGACGACGATCGGTGCCGAGCCGCGGGTACCCTGGTCGCGCGCGCCTTTCCCGAGGTCGATCTCGCCCTTCCGTCCGCCGCTCGCACGCGCTTGCAGGCGGCCTGGCTCGGGCAGGGGCGCGCGCTCGCACGCCGCCGCCCGCTGGTTGCGTCGCTGGTCATCGCCGCGGCGCTGGGCGCGGTGGCGCTCGTCGCGCTGCACGCGCCGCCGCTGCGCTTCGACGTGCAGGGTGGCTCGATCGGGCCGGGCGGCTCGATCGAGACCGGCGTGGGCCGGCCGGCGGCGCTGCAATTCTCCGACGGAACGCGGGTCGCGCTCGGCGGCGCCAGCGCCGCGCGCGTCGCGATGCGCGACGCCCGGGGCGCGCAGGTCGTGGTCGAGCGCGGGCACGCGCGGTTCGACGTCGTTCACCGCGCGCGCGCGCGGTGGCGCGTCGCCGCCGGCCCGTTCGAGATCGCGGTCACCGGTACGTCGTTCGACGTCGATTGGTCGGGGGCGCCGCGGCCGACGCTGGTCGTCGATCTGCACGCGGGCTCGGTGATCGTGCGCGGCGCGCTGGCGGGCGAGGGGCTGTCGTTGCGCGCCGGGCAGCGGCTGGTCGCCGATCTCGATCGCGGCGCGCTCTCGGTGGTCGAGCCCGACGCGCCACCAGAAGAGGTCCCGGCGAGGGCAGGCGAGGCGAGGCCGCAGAGGGACGACGATCGCCCGCACGAAGCGCCGTCGCGCGCGGGCGACGGGCCGGAAGCATCGACGCCGCCCGCCGCGCCGCCGCGCGCCGCCGACGAGCGCGGAGCCCCGTCACGGGTGCGACCCGGTCGCGCGTCCAGTGCGTCGCTGGAGCCGCCGGAGCCTCCACTCGTCGACGACGCGCTGGTACGCCCGCCGACCGAGCCGCCCCGGCTGGCCACGCCGTCGCTCGCGGCGCTCGGGCCGTCGATGCCGGCGCCGTCGCATGAGCCTGATTCCGCACCTCGCGCGCCGGCGCTGCCGCCGGAGTCGAAGCTCGCGGCGGGCGGCTCGGCCTGCCTCGAGGTCGCACCGCAGATCCGGTTCGACCGCGCGATCGAAGGCGTCGAGCTGGCGTCGGCGTACGCGCTCGCGTTCAGCCGCCCCGCGCTCGATCGCGGCCGATCCTGGTGCGGGGCCGGCTCGCTGCGCGTCGAGGCGCGCTTCGATCTCGCCGGCGCGCCGAATCGCTTCGGCGATCGCCCGCGTCATGCGGGCGAAGTGCTGGTCGACCTGCCGGCCGCGGTCGATCTCAGCGGCAAGACCGTGACCGTGCACGTCTTCGTCGAGGGCCCGCCCGATCTGCGCTTCGGCGCGCAGATCTTCGCCGTGGACTCGCCGCCGGGTCACGCGGGCGCGGTCGAGCCAAAGTGGGTCGGTGGCGGTTACACGCCGGATCTCAGGACCGGGCGCTGGTGGACGCTCTCGCACCGCTTCGAGCGCGAGAACCGCCTGTTCGAGGGGGGAAGCTCACCCGTCGATCGCGTCGAGCATCTCGCCGTCCAGGTCTACGCCATCGGCAAGGATCGCATCTGGACCGGCCGCGTCTTCGTCGACGACATCGGCTGGCAGTGAATGGGCCGTTGCCGTCCGCTTGGACGACGGCCGACGATCCGACCCGCTGGCTACGTCAACCGGGTTGGACGTCGCGCGCGGGCGGCGGGATCAGGCGCACGCTGCGCACCACGCGCGCGCCGACGTCGACGACCTCCAGCACCGTGCCGTCGTGGGCGGCCAGGCGCGCGCGGCGGTTGGGCAAGCCGCCCGCCAGCTGAGTGGCCAGGCCGGCCACGGTGCTGGCACCGTCGGTCTCGGGCAGCGACAGCCCGAGCGCGCGGTTGACCTCGCGCAGCGGGACGTCGCCGCGAACGGTGGCCGAGCCGTCGGCCGCGGGGACGATCTCCGGACGCGTCTCCTCGTGCTCGCTGAAAACGTCGCCGACCAGCTCCTCGACCAGGTCCTCGAACGTCACCAGGCCGGTGACCACTCCGTGCTCGTCGACCGCGGCGGCGATGCGATGCCGCTCGCGCCGCATCGAGCGCAGCACGTCGATCGCCGGCGTGGTCTCGGCGAACATCTTCAGGGGGCGCAGCAGGTCCTCGAGCACGACCAGCTTTCCCTCCCAGGCGATCGAAACGATGTCCTTGGCGCTCACGTAGCCGACCAGGTTGTCGAGCGTCCCCACGTAGACCGGGATGCGCGACCGCCGCTCCTCGAGCATGAAGCGCCGGATCTGCTCGGCGCTCGCGTTGCGGGGCAGGGCGTCGATGCGATTGCGCGGGATCGCGACGTCGGCCAGCGCCACCTGATCGAAGGCGATCGCGCGCGATGCGATCTCGCCCGCGTGCTGGTCGAGCGTGCCGGTCTTGGCCGCCTCGTCGACCAGCAGCTGCAGCTCTTCGCGCGACAGGCGCGCCTCCATGAAGTTCGTGCGGTCGCGGAACGGTTTCAGGATCAGGTTCGACGTCGCCGTGAGCAGCACGACCAGTGGATTGGTTGCGGAGGACAACCAGCGCAGCGGCCGGGCCATGATGAGCGCGTAGGTCTCGCCCACGCGCAGCGCCAGCGACTTCGGTACGAGCTCGCCCAGCACCAGCGACAGGAACGAGATCGCGGCCACCACGATGCCGAGGGCGATCGGCTGGGCTTCCGAGGCCAGCCAGTGGACGCGCGCGATCAGAGGCACGAGGTGCCGCGCCAGGGTCGAACCGCCGAACGCCGCCGCCGTGGTGGAGATGACGGTGATGCCGATCTGAACCGTGGCCAGAAAGCGCTCCGGCTGCGCGCGCAGCCCGGCCAGCGCATCGGCTCCAGCGCGCTTTTCGTAGAGCAGCTGCTCGACGCGCGTGCGGCGCAGCGAGACGACGGCGATCTCGGCACCCGACAGCACGCCGTTCGCCAGGACCAATGCCAGGATCACGATCAGCTCGGCGAACATGGTTGCCCCCGCGACTAGTTTGACGCGTCCGAGGCTGCGCCGGGCAACTGCTGGATGGAGCCGGAGACGTGATCTCGAATTGCCTAAGCAAAATCATGCGTTGGTCATGGTTTTTCAAGTCGAAGTTGAGGTCGAATTCGCGCGCGCCGCTCACGGACGGGCCGGCGCCGCCGCGCGCGGCGAAGTAGGATGCGCCGCGCATGGCAGCCGTCTCGGTCACCGATGTCAGACGCGCCTTCTCAGAGGGGGGGCGCACCCGCGAAGTGCTGCGCGGGCTATCGTTCGACGTCGCGGGCGGCGAGCTGGTGGCGCTGCTCGGCCGGAGCGGCTCGGGCAAGTCGACGCTGCTCAACCTGATCGCCGGCATCGACCGCCCCGACGGAGGGCGCATCGTCATCGACGGCTGCGAGGTCTCGGCGCTGGACGAGCGCTCGCGCACATTGTTCCGGCGCAAGCGAATCGGGTTCGTTTTCCAGTTCTTCAACCTGATCTCCACGCTGACGGTCGAAGAAAACGTCCGCCTGCCGCTCGAGCTCGCCGGCGCGCGCGCCGGCGCCGCGCGCACCGAGGCGAGGCGCCTGCTCCAGGCGGTCGAGCTCGGCGACCGGGGTGCCGAGTATCCCGACCACCTGTCGGGCGGCGAGCAGCAGCGGGTCGCGATCGCGCGCGCGCTGGTCAACGCCCCTGCGGTCGTGCTGGCCGACGAGCCGACCGGCGCGCTCGACGCCGAGACCGGCCGGCTGGTTCTGGGCATGTTCGTCGAGCTGTCGCGCCAGCGGGGAACGACGGTGATCCTGGTGACCCACAGCGACGAAGTTGGGCGAGCCGCCGACCGCGTGCTGGTGATGAAGGACGGCCGGCTCGCGCCGGCGTCGGGCCTGGGGTCGGACGGCGCTTCGGTGGCGCCGTCGGGCGCGGCGCCGCGCGCATGAGCCGCTTCGGCTTCGACCTGGTTGCGCGCGCGGGCGCGCGCCATTTTCGCCGACACCCGCTTCAGCTCGCGCTGGCGGTCCTGGGCATCGCGCTCGGCGTGGCGCTCGCGGTCGGCATCGACATCGCCAACGCCAGCGTGCGCCGTGCGTTCGCGCTGTCGAGCGAGTCGGTCACCGGGCGCGCGACCCACCAGATCGCGGGCGGGCCGTCGGGGGTCGACGAGGCGGTTTATCGGCGGCTGCGGCAGGCGGCGGATCGACCGCCCGGCATCGCGCTCGCGCCGTTCGCGGGCGGCGCCGGCGTGCCGGAAGCGGGCGGCGGGCTGCTGCAGCTCGTCGGCGTCGATCCGTTCGTCGAAGGTCCTTTCCGGCCGCTGGGCCTCCCGGCGGCGGCGTCGGGCGCGACCCTGGCGCCCGCGAGCGGTGGCAGCTTCGCGCCCGCGACCGCGTCGGCGCTGATGCTCGAACCCGGCGCGGCGATCCTGTCGGCGGCGACCGCGGCGCGCCTCGGCGTGAGCGTCGGGGACCGGGTGGCGCTGCGCCTGGGCGCGCGGCGCGCGCACTTGACGGTGGTCAGCGTCGCCGCGCCCGCCGACGAGGCGGCGCGGCGTGCGCTCGACGGCGTGGCGATCATCGACGTCGCGACGGCGCAGGAGCTGACCGGAACGGTCGGGCGCCTCGCGCACGTCGACGCGATCTTGCCGGCGGAGCCGGAGCGCGAGGCGGCCGCGCTGCGCTGGATCGAGCGGCGGCTACCAGCGGGCCTGCACATCACCCCGGTCGCGGCGCGCGCGGGCACACTGGCGCAGCTCACGCGCGCGTTCGATCTGAACCTGACGGCGTTGAGCCTGCTCGGTCTGCTGGTCGGCGGGTTCCTCATTTACAACACCATGAGCTTCTCGGTGATCCAGCGCAGGCGCTTGCTCGCCATCCTGCGCACGCTCGGCGTCTCGCGCGCCGAGCTCGGCCGAAATTTGATGCTCGAGGCGCTGGCGCTGGGCATCGTCGGGAGCACCGTCGGGTTGCTGGTCGGCGTCCTGCTGTCTCGCGGCCTGGTGCGGCTGACCGCGCGCGCGGTCAGCGACCTCTACTTCGCGGTGTCGGTCACCGAGGTGCCGATCGCCCTCGGGCCGCTGGCGCGCGGCTTCAGCCTGGGCGTGCTGGCATCCGTGGCCTCGGCCTGGCCGTCGGCACGCGACGCGGCTCGCACCGATCCGCACGCGGCGATGCACCGGTCGGTGCTGGAAGCGCGCGCACGGGCGCGCTCGCCGCGCCTGGCGCTCGCGGGCGCCTTGCTGGCCGCGGTGTCGGCGGTGGCGTTGCTGGTCTCGGGGCGCAGCGTGCCGGTCGCGCTCGCGGCGCTGCTGGCGCTGCTCACCGGGTGCGCGGGTTTGGCACCGGCGGTGGTGCTGGTCGGGGCGCGCGCGGCCAGCGGCGTGCTCGGCGTCGTGCGTGGCGCGACCGGGCGTCTCGCGGCGCGCAGCATCGCCGCCGGGCTCAGCCGCACCGGGGTCGCGACGGCGGCGCTGGCGCTGGCCCTGGCGGTGACCACCGGCGTCAGCCTCATGGTGGTCAGCTTTCGCCGCAGCGTCGAGCAGTGGCTGGAGGCGACCCTGCGCGCCGACGTCTACGTGTCGGCTCCGTCGCTGGTGAGCGCACGCCCCGACGCGACGTTGCCCGCCTCGCTGGTCGCGCGCCTGCGGGCGTTGCCCGGGCTCGGGGCCATGGGATCGAACCGGGTGATCACCATCGACACGCCCGAGGGCCCGATGCTGCTCTCGGCGCCCGCTTCGCCGCCCGGTCACGCGCTGACCGAGCTCGTCATCGCCGGCGATCCGGCCGACGCCTGGCGGCGCTTCGTCGACGACGAAGCGCTGCTGGTGTCGGAGCCCTACGCGTACAAGCGGCGCGCGCGCATCGGCGACAGCGTCGTGCTGCCGACCGATCGCGGACCGCACGCCTTCCGCGTCGCCGGGATCTACCGCGACTACGGCAGCGACGCGGGCGCCGTGATGCTGAGCCGGCGCACCTACGACCGATACTTCGACGATCGCGAGGTGACGGCGGTTTCGCTGTACGGCGCGGCGGGCGTGTCGGCGGATCAGTTGATCGCCGAGGTGCGCGCGCGGCTCGACGCCGACGACGTGGTGCTGGTGCGGTCCAACCGGACGTTGCGCGAGATGAGCTTGCGCGTCTTCGATCGCACGTTCGAGATCACGCGGGTCTTACGGATCTTCGCGCTCATCGTCGCGTGCTTCGGCGTCGCCGGCGCGCTGATGGCGGTCGCGCTCGAGCGGGGGCGCGAGCTCGCGACGTTGCGCGCGCTCGGTGCCACGCCGGCGCAGGTGGTCGAGATCTCGTTGCTCGAGACCGGCGTGCTCGGCGCGCTGGCCGGCGCGCTGGCGGTGCCGCTGGGCGCGGTGCTGGCGGCGGTGCTGGTGTTCGTGATCAACCAGCGCTCGTTCGGCTGGACCATGCCGATCCTCTTCGACGCGCGCACGCTGATGACGGCGCCGCTGCTCGGGGCGGCGGCCGGTGTGGTCTCGGGGTTGTTTCCCGCCTGGCGCGCGGCGCGCACGTCGCCCGCGGAGGCGCTGCGCGACGAATGAGGCGGCTCGACGTCCTGGCCCTCGCCTTCGCGGCGGCGCTCGCGATCGCCGCCTGCGGGCAGCGCGCCCTGTCGCCGTCGGCTGCTCCCGAACCGGGGCCGCGCGGGCGGTTGTCGCTGTCGGCGCTGCTGGGCGTCACCGCCGACGACGGCTACGAGCGCGCGCTCGCCCCGCGTCCGTTCGTGTTTCCCGACGACGACGGGTCCCACGCCGGGTTTCGCAGCGAGTGGTGGTACTTCACGGGCGTGTTGCACACGCCGGACGGCGCGGGCGCCCGTCGCTTCGGCTACGAGATGACGATCTTTCGTCAGGCGCTGGCGCCGCGCGCGACACCGCGCGCATCGGCCTGGGCGACGCGCGACGTGTACATGGGGCACTTCGCGATCACGGACGTCGATGGCGCGCGCGGCGGCGGCAGCGATGCGACCGGCGATCCGCGGTTCCACGCCCACGAGCGGTTCGCGCGCGACGGTCTCGCGCTGGCGGGCGCCCGTGCGCAGCCGTTCGCGGTCTGGGTCGACGACTGGCGCATGGACGGGCCGGCGATCGGCGGTCCCTTGCCCGTGCACCTGTCGGCGCGCGACGACGACGGCGCGGCGATCGAGCTCGATGTCGGCGCGGAGGGTGCCGGCATCGGGCAGCCGATCGCCGAGGGCGACCGCGGCCTGAGCGTGAAGGGTCCGGCGCCGGGAAATGCGTCTTACTACTACTCACGCGCGTCGCTCGCGACGCGCGGTCACGTGACGCTGCCGGCGGCCAGCGCCGCTTCGCCCGGCCTCGCGGTCAGCTTCACGGTCCTGGGGCAGAGCTGGATGGATCGCGAATGGTCGACCGGTGCGCTCGGCGCCGCCGTGCGCGGGTGGGACTGGCTGGGCGTGCACCTCTCCGACGGACGCGACCTCATGATGTATCGCCTGCGCGACGCCGACGAGAAGGCGACCGCCGCGAGCCGCATCACCGTGATCGCGCCACCCTCAGCGGCGCGCGAGCGCGGCGTCCGCTCGTACGCCGCGGATCGATTTGCACTGACGCCGATCGATGTCTGGACCAGCGCGCAGTCGGGCGCCCGCTACCCGGTGTCGTTTGGGCTGGACGTTCCCGATGAGAAAATCCACCTGGTCGTTCGCCCTCTGCTCGTCGATCAGGAGCTACGCCTGGCGGTCCTCTACTGGGAGGGCGCGGTGTCGCTTTCGGGCACCGCCGACGGTGCGGCGATCTCCGGCGAGGGCTACCTCGAGCTCACCGGTTACGGCGGCGGCCAGCGTCAGCGCTGACGTTGGCGCGCGCGCGGCGCTCAAACCGTCAATGGATCGGGCTGCATACAAGAAGTGGCTCACGTTTTTCGAGCTTTGTCGCGCGTTCTTTCCCGAGGCGCGCGAGAGCACGCTCGACGGGCGCTCCTGATTTTTCTGTTGTCAGCGAAAGGGCCCTGACTATGCTGTCGACGCATGTGGGCCCGCAACGGCGCCGTTCTGGTTCTGCTGGCTTCGGTCTCGTTGCTCGGCGGCTGTTCCAGCAGTGGAGGCACCACGCCGGACGCCGGTGGCAGCGGCGGAAGCAGTGGTAGCGGCGGCAGCTCCGGCTCTCACGACGGCGGAGACGCCGCCTCGGTACCGCTGAGCTGCGACCATTCGATGCTGGTTCTCGAAGAGAACTGCACCACCTGTCACTCGCCGGGCACGTCTGCATTCACCGCGGGCCTCGACTTGGAGTCCGACGGTGTCGCGCAGCGGTTGGTCGGCAAGCCCACGGCGACGGCAACGGCCACCAACGGTGCGATGTGCGCCGGAAAGGGCAACTTGCTGAATCGCGGAACGCTGCCGGCCACAGGAATTCTCATCGACAAGATCAATGCGAGCCCGGGTCTTTGCGGCAGTCCGATGCCGCTCGAGGGCGCACAGCTCCAGCAGGAGGATCTCGATTGTCTCCAAGCCTGGGCCAATGGGCTCGTCAACAGCGTCGGACCATGACCATGACCAAAACACGTGCAGCGATCGCGATGGCCGCAATCGTCGGTTTCTTCGCCATCGGAAACACAGCGTCGGCCGCCGGCAAGGCGCGCGTGGGTGTCCTCGCCTTGCGCGGCGCCGGCGAGGGCGTCGTGCGGGCCAAGATCTCCGCGACGTTGAAGTCGAACGGATTCCAGGTCGTGGGGACCGAACAGCTCGAGAGCTCGGCCAGCGGGCTCGGCGTGTCGCTCGACAGCGACAGCGGGTTGCACGCCGTCGCGAAGGAGCTGAATATTTCGGCGTTCGTCAGCGGCGAGCTCAGCAAGAAGAAGGCGTCGCTGACCGTCCGCAACGGCGCCGACGGCGCGGTGCTGGGCGAGGATTCCTTCGCCGGCGCCAACCCGAAGAAGATCGCCGCGCTCGTCGGCAGCACCTTCTGGCGCCAGCTGGGACCGGCGGTGCGCCAGGGCAAGCCGCCGGCGGGCGCGAAGACCAAGGCGGTGATCGCAGAGGAAGCTCCGCCACCTCCCGAGGAAGCAGCGGAGGAAGCGGCGCCGCCGGCCGCCGAGGAGCGGCCGCGGAAAAAGACGAAGGCGGCGGCGGCGGCGGCGCCCGAGGCCGAGGCCGCGCCGGAAGAACCGAAGGCCAAGGCGAGGCCCGCCGAACCCGCCGAGGAAGGCGGCTCGGAAGGCGCGGTGCTGCCGGCGCTGACGCTCGGGATCGGCGCGAACGGCGTCAACCGCTCGCTGGCCTGGCATCAGGACATGTCGGGCACGCTCGCGCCGTATTCGCTCGGGGCTGGGCCAGAGGCCTCGGTCTGGCTCGAGGCCTATCCGGCCGCGTTCACCGGCTCGGGCGTTGCATCGCGTATCGGTGTGTTCGGCGGATTCAACCAGGGATTCGGCGTGAATTCGACGGCCAACAGTGGCGCGACCAAGCTGACCACGTCATTCCAGGACTACCTCGCCGGCGCGAAGTTTCGCTGGCCGGTGAGCGTCTTCGCGCCCTATCTGTCGGTCGCGTACGGCGCGCAGGCGTTCAAGCTCACCACCCAGAGCGGCACGGCGCCGATGATTCCGTCGGTCGCCTACAAGTTCCTGCGCTTCGGCGTCGGTAGCCGCGCTGACTTCACGCCGCAGATCTCCGCGGATCTCGGCGTCGCGTTCCTCCTGCTGACCGACGCTGGAAAGGGGGCCGGCGAGATCAAGTCGGCGGCCTACTTCCCGGGCACGACCGGCAACGCGATCGACGTCACCGCGTCGGTCGCCTACCGCTTCACCAAGATCCTCGGCGCGCGCGTCGGCATCGACTTCCGGCAGTACGGTCTGTCGGCCAACCCGGCGACCGGCGCGACGCTGGTGGCCGGCGGGGCGACCGATCGCTTCATCATCTTCGGCGGCGGCATCGAGCTGGTGCTCGACGGCGTCAGCGGCGCGGTCGCCGAAGACGAGAAGGAGCCCTCGGCGCCGGCGAAAGCAGCGAAGAGCGCGCCGCCAGCCGAAGAAGAAGGCAGCGCCGGCGACAAGGAAAACTGACGCGCCCAGCGGCAGCGGGCGTCAGAGCCAGACGCGCAACAGCGAGGCCGTGATACCGGCGCCGGTTGGGCGGTTGCGGCCCCAGCCGGAAAACGGCAGGTCGCCCGACAGCGTCCCTTGCACGCGCCAGTAATCGCCGAATGGCAGGGCAATGGCCGCGCCGCCGGTGACCAGCGCCTCGTCATTGCGGTGCATTCCGGTGACGAAGCCGCCCAGCGTGACTTCGTTGGCGAACGCGTAGCCGCCGGCGAGGACTCCGGTCAAGCGCAGGCCGAACGACTCCTGGACGCCGTCCACGGTGCGCGACAGTTGCTTCGAGACGAAGCCGGTCAGCGACAGGAACGCTCGGCCACGCACCTGCTCGACGGCGAAGCCGAGGTTTGGCTCCGCCGATCCCAGGCCGGTGGCGCTGGTCGGATCGCCCGAGTCCTCGACGGTACGCCCGGTCGGCGCCGACAGTCCGGCCAGCACGGCGATGCCGGGCAGCCGCGGGTCGTCGCCGGCAAAGGTGATGTCGTAACGCAGGTTCGCCGCGACGTCGCCGAGGCCGCCGCCGAACGCCGACACGCCGGTCTCGTGGCGGCCGGTCTCGACGAACGGGAGCTTGAGCGCGGCCTGGAAGTGCCGGCCGATGCGCGTCGCCGCGAGTAAGTCCTGCTCGAGATCGACTTCGCTGTCGCCCGCGGGTGATGCGACGTAGCTGCCGTTGGGGAAGAACGAGCCCATCACGTTACGCACGCTGGTCTGCACGCCGACGGCGTAGTCCTCGAACATGCGCAAGCGCGCCGGCGTCACCAGGCCGGTGCCGACGCAGCAGGCCTGCGCGTGCGCGGCGCGCGGCGCCGCCGCGGCGATCGCGCCGCACGCGAACGCGACGAGCAGCGCCGCGCTGCGGGCGTCAGGGGATCTCGACGGTCGTCGTGGCGGTGTCATTGACGGCCCCCTGGAACGACATCTGGAGCTCCCATTCGCCGGCCATGAACAGATAGAGCGGGTTCAATATGTAAACGCCGTCGCCGTTGTCGATGGTCTGAGGATTGACCGACGTTCCGTGACCGTGCGACGGCATCCACGGCCGAACGGCGATCGTCAGCCCATCGATCGGCTGGCCGGTGCTGTCGGTGACGGTCAGCTGCCCGACGTTCTGACCGCGCACGAGCGGATCGGGGACGGTGCGCAGCTCGAGGTGCAGCGTGCCCGCGGACGAATCGACGGCGGCCAGCGCCTGCGACGGGAACGACGCCGGCACTTCGGGCGTGGGCGGCGGTGAGCCGCCGCAGCCGGCGGTGACGGAGCCGAGCCCGATCAGTCCGGCGATGATCGCCGCCGCGCGCCCCGCGACGCCGTTCGCCAACATCATCTTTCGCGAGGCGGGCCTGGTTTGCATGGCGCTGAGTCTAACCAGCGCACAACGGTCCCGACGTGCGTAATAAATTCGCAGCCGCAAAACGTGCCGGGGTGCGCAGCTCACCTTTTTGCTGCGAAAATTTGATGCAGCACCGACGGGATGCGGCGGCGTTAGATTGTGCGCCACCGGAGGTTTCCATGTCGCCAAGGTCCGTTTGTGTCATCCGCGCGTCGCTGCTGTTTCCGCTGTCCTTGCTGGGCGTCGCGTGCAGCTCCACCTCCACCCCGGCGGTGGTGGACGGCGGCGCCGGCATCGTCGCAGGGGACGCCGACAACCACTGCATGGGGATGACACCCATCGTGGTGAACCAGGCGTCGTGCAATGTGACGTCGGTCGACGCGGGATCGTCGGACGACGGTGGGGCGGCCGACGACGGCGGCGTGGAGGAACTGCCCGTTCACTTCGGCTCCGTGGCCGACGATGACGATTGCAAGTACCACGCGTCGTTCACGACGACGCCGGTGGCGGTGAACGCCACCGTCACCTTCAACATCACCGTGACTCACCTGGCGGACAACACGCCCGCGACCAGCGCGGACGTCGTCCTCGAATCGTACCTATCGGATGACCAGTTCCACGTGATCCCCAACAATGGCACCGTGACCACTGAGACCCCGGCAGGCAGTGGCAAGTACGTGATGAAGCCGATCAAGTTCGACAAGTCGGGCCGCTGGGTCGTGCGGTTCCATTTCTACGAAAACTGCGCCGACATCCTCGACGACTCACCCCACGGGCACGTCGCGTTCTACTACGACGTCCCTTAGTCTCACTCCTTCGCGCCGCACACCAGCCAGCCGAGGATGATCTGGCGCTGTTGCGACGTGAGCGGCGCGCGGGGCGCGGGCGGCATGCGGCACTGGAACACCTGCATCGAGATCATCGTGGCGGCGCGCATGACGTCGTCGTAGGTGTCCAGCGTCGGGATCTGCTGGCCGGCGCCGTGGCAGGGCGTGCAATTGGCGTGAATCAACGGCGAGACGTCATTGGCGAACGAGGGCGCGGGCGTCGGGCAGGCGCTGGGATAGTCGTTGGGGCAGGTCGCGGACCCGCTTCCCCCTGCCGAGCAGGCGGCTCCTGAGGCGATTGCCAGCAGCGTGGCGGCTATCGTCGCCGATCGCGTGACAGCGTGGAACACGCGGCCAGTCTGACACAAAAGCTCGGCCCAAAAATCGTCAACGTGGACGTCCAACAAATGCGTCGCGACGGTTCTGTTTCACACGGCATTTTGTGAAAGTTGGACTTGACGAGTTGCGCAAGGAGGGGCGATACCCTGCACGTCCACCATTGCGAGCGCCCCGGATCGGGCCGCCAATGGATTCAGCGGACGCAGAGTGGGTAACAGAGAAAGGGGAGACGGCAATGACGAGATAGAAATGGTTTGTGGTCGCGATGGGTGTGTTCGGCGTGCAGTTCTTTTGCCACGACGCCGAGGCGCAGTGGCAGAACATGGGAGGCAATTTCATTTCTTCGTACGACCCGGGTCTGGCCACGCGTTTTGACAGTAGCGTTTCAAAGGTCGACGTCTACGTCGTGACCGCGAGCAATCAGGCACTTTGGACGGGCACTCTCAACGCGACGACCGGTACTTTTTCGGGCTGGACCAACTTGGGCGGTGTGTTGGTGACTCCCGGGAGCGCAGTGGGTTGGGGCTCCCACCGCGAGGTGTTTGCGCCTGGGACGGACTTCGGCCTTTATCACGACTGGAGTGACAACAACGTCAGTTTCTCCGGTTGGTACAGCCTGGGCAAGCCGCCCTCGGGGAACCTCTGCTCGGCGCCGAGCGCCGTTTCGTGGGCGCCGGGGCGCATCGACGTTTTCGTCATGGGCTGCGACCGCCACATTTTGCGAGAGGGAAACGACTGCTTCAACTGGTTCACGGTGAACAACAATCTTTCAGCCGACACCTTCGCCGGCAATCCCATCCCCATCCTGTCCCCCAACAGCAACACCTACGTGTTCGCGATCAGGTCCAGCGGGGCTCTTTGGATGGCTCTCGACACCGCCTACTGATTTCTGAGCCGTTTCGAGCTGATCTCAAAAGCGTGGTCGCGCCGTCGAGAGGCGGCGCGACCGCGTTCTCCGCCACGGTCCGCTGATTTGAGATACAAACCCGGTCGCTTGGGCCATACTCTGTCGCAACGATGTCGGTCGTGTCGGTCGGAAGCATGCCGTGGCCGCCCAATGCCGTTTCCGCGTGTCGCGTCGCCGGGCGAGCGGCGCTGCTGATTTGCGTCGTGGGGCTCGCCGGGTGCGGCGAGCCAGGTAAGAAGCTGACCGCAGACGAATTACGGGATCCCAATGTCTGCCAGAGCTGCCACCCGACGCAGGTTGCCGACTGGTCGCGCAGCATGCATGCCTATGCCTCCGACGATCCGGTCTTCACCGCAATGAACAAGCGCGGCCAGCGCGAGACCAACGGCGCTCTCGGCGACTTCTGCGTCAAATGCCACGCGCCGGTTGCATTGCGCGACGGCGCGACCACGGATGGGCTCAACCTGGCGTCGCTGCCGGCGGCCCAGCACGGCGTGACCTGCTTCTTCTGCCATTCTGCCGAATCGGTCGACGGCACGCACAATGATCCCCTGACCCTCGCGACCGACGGCCGCATGCTCGGCCCGATCTCCGACCCGGCATCGGGCGCGCCGCACCCGTCGGCGTACACTGCGTTGCTCGATGGAGCTCAGACCGAGTCGGCCGGGATGTGCGGGACCTGCCACGACATCGTCAACACCAACAACGTTCCGCTCGAGCGCACGTACCAAGAGTGGCAGACCACGAAATTCGCTGTGCCGCCCCACGGTCAGAGCTGCGTCCAGTGCCACATGTCGGGCAGCGACGGTCCTGCCTCTACGGTATCGACGGTCACGCGCCATCTGCATGGTCACGACTTCCCTGCTGTCGATCTGCCGTTGACCGACTTTCCGGGGGCGGATCCGACTCGGCTGCGCCAGGACGCGCAGGCCATGCTGGACACGACGATCCAAGCCACGATCTGCTTCGACGACTCGACACGAAGGGTCCTGGTCGCGCTCGACAACGTCGCGGCCGGGCACTCGTGGCCCAGCGGCGCTTCGCAGGATCGCCGCGCCTGGGTCGACGTCACCGCCTATTCGGGGACCGACGTGATCTATCAGAGCGGCGTCGCCGCCGGCGAGACCCCTGAAACGGCCGCCGATCCCGATCTCTGGATGGTGCGGGACTGCATCTTCGACGACACGCGGAACGAGGCGCACATGTTCTGGCAGGCGGCGAGCTACACCACGAACCTAATCTCCGGGTCGATCCCGGGGGTGCTCTCTGACCCGACGTCGTTCACTCGATCGCACCAGAAGATGGCGTATCCGGTTGCGGCGCCGTTCACGACCGCGCCGGATCGGATCGATGTCCAAGTCTTCCTGAAGGCGATCGGGGACGACGTGCTGGCGTCGCTCGTGCAGTCGGGCGATCTCGACCCGGGGGTGGTGGCGGGCGTACCGACCTATCAACTACAGGGCTATGCCAATGTCGAGTGGACGCGCGTGAAGTCGACGCCGTACCTCGACATCACGACCGGCGACCAGCTGGCGTGCGTCATTCCCAGCACCTACACCGCGATGGGCACGATCGTGGCGGCGACCAGCCACGCCCGCTGCATGCCCTGACGCGCGCGTTTCGCGGCTGCTTCGATCATCAGTCCGGTACGCAGATCTTGAGGACTGCGCTGTCACTGATCGGCGCGGGCGGCGCGGCGTCGGCACCCGCGTCGGGATCGCTCGCATCGACCGGCGGCGTTTGGACGATCGTGAACGTGACCTCCCAGTAGCCCGCCATGTAAAGGTTGACCGGCTCCATCATGTACTTTCCGCCGCTGCCGACCGGCATCACGCCGACCGGCGTGGTGCCGTGTCCGTGATCGGGCATGTACGGATCCACGCCGATCGACAAGCCGTCGGCCGGTGTCATCGTCGCTGCCATGTCGGTCTCGACGGTCCAGACGTCGTTCCCTTTGACGAACGCCTCGTCTTTTGTACCTGTCGAGTCGGTGTACGTGTTGCTGAGCAGCTTCACCAGGAATGTGCCGTGAGTCGACGTCACCTCCATGCCTGGTTGATAGGGCGTCGCGCGTGTCTCTCCCGTGCAGGAGACGAAGTCGGCGTCGGGAGGCGTGCTCTCGCTGTTCGAATGACACGCGGGCAGCGCGGCGGCGGCGGCCACCCAGAACAGCAGCGGCGAACAATGGAAAAGGCGTCGGGTCATGATTCCTCCCGCAGTCAAGCGGTTGAAGTCTAACACGCGGTCTCGGTTGAGACGCGCGCGCCGCCGAGAACACGTTCGCCGCGATACGGCTCAAAATTCCGCGATTCGCGAACGCAACGATCACGAACGCAGCGCAGATCACGCTTCAAAGAGCGGTTTCGTTGCCCCACGGATTGAAGTCATTCAAGCGCTCGGCCGCTGGGCGCTGCTTCTTCTCGAAGGCGTCGATCAACAGATCCTGGAACGGCTCGTCCTCGACGCGCACGACCTTGCGGTTGGCCTCCATCCAGGCGATCTGCCGCCGAAACGTCTCGACCAGCGGCACGCTGGTGCGGAAGCCGAGGTCGCGCGCCGCCTTCGCATTGTCGAACGTCGAGCCGTACTGATAGATGAAGTTGATACCGGCGGTGCGGCGGGGCGCCACGTCGGCGAGCCAGCGGGTCGGGATGTGGACGAACGGCGAGCGCCCGGGTGCCTGCGCTTGCCCTTCCGCCGCCTGGGCCATGGCGCGGTAGACGCCGTCCCAGGTCGTGTGCTCGTCGCTGGTCAGGTGGTACGACTGGCCGTAGGCCCTGTCATTGAGCAGCGCGCCCACGAAGCCGCGCGCGACGTCGGACACGTGAGCGATGGCCCACGGCGTCTGCCCGTCGTCGTGCACGACGATCGGCCGGCCCTGGCGAAAGCGTTCGAGCGTCGAGTCGTCGAACATCACGGCGCCGCCGAGCGTGTGTCCCTCGCCGGTGGTGAACGACGGGCGCAGCACCGTCGTGTGCAGCCCGTCGCGCCCATTCGCCGCCAGCAGCGTGCGTTCAATCGCCGATTTGTTGCGGCCATACTGCGTGACCGGGCGGTGCGGCTCGTCGTCGGTGGCCGGCACGCGCGTCATCGGCCCGCCGTACACGCACACCGTCGAGCAGACGACGATCTGCTTCACGCGCCCGCCGAAGGCGCGCAGCAGTGATTCCGCTTCTTCCGGTTGGAACGCGACCATGTCGATGACCGCGTCGAAGCGGTGGCGCGCGGTCGCGTCGTGCATCTCGGCCTCGAACGCCGCGAAGTCGTGGCGATCGCCGCGCAGCATGCGCACGCGCTCGGCGCCGGCGACGCGCACGGCGGTGACGCCGCGGTTGAAGATCGTGACGTCGTCGCCGCGCTCCAGCAGCTGGTCGACGATCGCCGTCGAGATGAGCCCGGTTCCCCCGATGATGAGCACGCGCATGGCGCGGAATCTAGCACCATCCCATCCCATTCCATCCCGTGCTCGGACGAGTGCGAGTACGAGGCGATCAGGCCGAGCCGCTCACCTCGCGAATGGCCTCCTCGGCCAGCTCGCCGAGCGGCGCACCGACGGCGCCCGCGCGGCGCAGCTCGAGCAGCGCGATCTCCGGACGCGCGCCCAGACGCACCGGTGGTCCGGTGGTTCCGAGGCCGCGGCTCACGTGCAGGGTCGAGCGGCCGTCGTGGAAGAACCCCGCGGTGTAGGGCGTGATGATGCGCGCCAGGTTCAGCCGCCGCGTTGCTCCCGGCACCGCGATCTGACCGCCGTGCGTGTGCCCCGACAGCGTCAGATCGACGCCGTGGGACGCCGCCTCGACGAACAGCGACGGGTCGTGCGCCAGCAGCACCACCGGCGCGCCGGCGGGGCGCGCGCGCAGCGCCGCCGGCATGTCCTGACGCTTCGTCCAGGTGTCGTCGACGCCGGCGACGTAGAGGCGCGCCGCGCCGCGCGCGATGGTCAATCCCCGGTTGCGTAGCACGGTCATTCCGTGGCGTTCCAGGGCCGCCGCCAGCTGGTCGCCGTCGGTGAAGTAGTCATGGTTGCCCATGCAGCCGAGCACGCCGTCGGGCGCGCGCAGGCCGCCGAGCTCGGTCGCGACCGCCGTCACGTACTCCTCACCCGAGGTGATCAGATCGCCGGTGACCGCGATCAGATCCGCTCCGAGCGAGTTGGCGCGCGCCACCCAGCGCCGCACGCGCTCCCGCGGCGTGAACGGACCGCAGTGCAGGTCGGAGAGCTGGGCGATGCGATAGCCCTCGAGCTCGGGCGGCAGGTCGACGATCGCGATCCGCTGCGCCACGATGCGCGGCGTGCGGCGTAACGCCGCCAGCCCCGCGATCACCGACAGCACGCCGGCGCCGGCGAGCGTCTGCGACAGCGTCAGCGGCGAAACCGCCGCGACGAGGAGCGCCAGCGGCGCGAAGATGAAGTGGGTCAGGCAGACCGTCCACCAGAGATAGAACGGCCACTGGGTCAGGTAGAGCCGCGCGCGCGAAGTGACCTGCTGCTGGAACGGGTTCGTGAGCGTGTTGTAAATGAAGGGGAGGGTGACCAGCGCGGCTGCGGCGAGGACGGCGGTGTAGCCGCCGACGAGTCGACCCAGCGTCAGGATGGCCGGAATCTGCGCGCCCAGGGCCACCAGCGCGACCATGGCGAGGAACCTCGCCCGGCGACGCAGAGGACGTTTCATGGCCGTGAGTCTGCGAGATGCCGCGCGCCGAGGCAAATCCTCCTGGGGCGCGCCTCTGGGCAGCTTTTGCCGAGTCCACGGGGCGGCACTGGTCATTTCTTGCCGGGCAGCGATGGCCGCAGGGGGAAAGAGTCGCCCAGGCGTGACCGGGCGCCACTGGCCCGAGCCTTGCTCAATGGCTTTCCCGACTACGACGACGACCGACCAAAACTGACCTGGCCCGACGCCCGGAGAACGGATCCTGCCGCCATGATGTCCATCAAGACCAACATCAGCTCACTCGACGCTCAGAAGAACCTGATGGGCACGGAGAACGACCTCGACAGCTCGTTGGCCAAGCTGTCGTCGGGCTTCCGGATCACCAAGGCGCAGGACGATGCCGCGGGCATGGCGATCGCCGTGAACCTGGCCGCGCAGATCAAGAGCTACAACCAATCGGTGCGCAACGCGAACGACGCCCTCAACGTCGTGCAGACCGCCGACGGCGCGCTCAATGAATCGCAGGATATCCTGACCCGCCTGCGCGAGCTTGCGTCGCAATCGGCGTCGTCGGGCGTGAGCAACACCGAGCGCGGCTACATCCAGAACGAGGTCGACGGGCTCATCAGTGAAATCGATCGCATCGCGAACGCCACCGAGTTCAATGGTGTCGCGCTGCTGAACAGCAGCGCCGCGCTCACGTTCCAGATCGGTATCCGCAACGTCGCCGCCAACGACCAGATCGTCGTGACCACCAGCAGCTCGACGGTGGCCAACCTGAACCTGTCGGCGCTGAGCCTGTCGACGCTGACCGGCGCCGAGGCGGCGCTGGGGCTCATCGACACCGCGATGCAGTCGATCTCGTCGACGCGCGCGACGCTGGGCGCGCAGGGCAACCGCATGGAGAAGGCCATCAACGCGGCGACGCAGGCCGCTTTGAGCCTCTCGTCCGCCGAGAGCCGTATCCGCGACGTCGACGTCGCCGAGGAGACGTCGAACCTGAGCCGCAGCCAGGTGCTGCTGCAGGCCGGCGTCTCGGTGCTCGCGCAGGCGAACCAGCTGCCTCAGGTTGCCCTCAAGCTGCTACAGGCCTGATCGCGCGCGCCACGCGCACGGCACCACGGGCAGGCTACCGCGCACGCGGAAGGCCGCTGCCGCGCAAGAAGGCCGCTGCCGCGCAAGAAGGCCGCTGCCGCGCAAGAAGGCCGCTGCCGCGCAACGCGGAAAGCCATAGCGCCGCGTGACGCGGCGTTCGCGCCGTCGATGATGAGTTGACCTCGCCCGAAGGGTGGCAGTAATAATAAGGACGAGGTCGGTGGGTCTCACCCCCCGCTCCGGCGTCCTCCGGCCTCGATCATTGGGAGGATCGACCTGCCCAGCACCTGCCCAGGCTCTATCCATCGGGCCCGCAAACAAGCGTCGGTTCACGGCGCGCCTGGCGGGCGTGATGGAGATGGCGACGGAGCTGGCCCGCCGATCACTAACTGCTTCAGAGGTCAGCCTATGCAGGATTTTGCACGGCCGTCGCCGGGGCTCGGGCGTTTAGGGCTAGCGCTCATCGTCGCCGTCGGTTTCGCCGGGACGCTCTCTTGCGCCAACAGCTCTCATCCCATCCCCAGGGTCGACGGCGGCGCGGGCAGCAGCGGCTCCGACGCCAGGGCCGACGTGCCGGTCACCACGACCGATGCGGGAATGACGCCCGACGGTGCGCCGGCGTCCGACGGGGCCGGCGGCGCGGGCGGCGGGACGTTGCAGACCGGCAAGCCGTGCACGGGGGCCAACCAGTGCGCCAGCGGGTTCTGCATCGACGGCGTCTGCTGCGAGACCGCGTGCACCGACGCGTGCTGGACCTGCTCGGCGCCGAACAGCGTGGGCAGCTGCATCCCGGCTGACGTCGGCACCGATCCGCGCGACGACTGCGCCGACGAAGGCCTCGCGTCGTGCGGCAACGATGGCACCT
This sequence comes from uncultured Myxococcales bacterium, assembly GCA_964571275.1. Taxonomy (GTDB): domain Bacteria; phylum Myxococcota_A; class Polyangia; order Fen-1088; family Fen-1088; genus DASRQZ01. The sequence continues at coordinate 21,675 of CAZNCQ010000022.1, read as the reverse complement.
GCGACGGGTCGGGCGCCTGCCGCCGCTATCCGACGGGGACGATCTGCCGCGCGCCGGGATGCATCGGATCGACGCTGACACAGGCGTCGCGTTGTGCGGCCGGGCTATGCCAGCCGACGTCGGGTCTGCCCTGCGATCCCTACGTATGCGACAGCAAGGCCGGCAATGCTTGCTTGCGCACCTGCGCGACCAACGCCGACTGCGACAACGGCAACGTGTGCGCCGGCGGCAGCTGCGGCAAGCGGCCCCTCGGCGTCTCGTGCACGACCAACGACGATTGCAATTCAAACCTCTGCCAGCAGGGGTTCTGCTGCCAGACGACCTGCTCCGGCAACTGCATGTCGTGCGGGGTGTCGGGGAGCGAGGGCGCCTGCACGGCCGTACCCGCCGGCACCGATCCGCTGGGCCAGTGCGCCGACAGCCGCGCCGGCACGCCCACCTCGTGCGGCACCGATGGGTTCTGCGACGGGAAAGGCGGCTGCGAGATCTACTCGAAGGCGACGGTCTGCCAGGATCCGACCTGCCCCGCCGGGGGCGCGACGGGCACCGCGGCCGCGCACTGCGACGGCGCCGGCGTCTGCGCGGCCGCGAGCCCGGTCTCGTGCAACGAATACGTGTGCGGCTCCGCCGGCACCTGTCTCGTCAGCTGCAAGAGCAATGCGGATTGCTCGGCTGGCAACGTCTGCAACGGGACGATCTGCGGCAAGAAGGTGATCGGCGCGACTTGCGCGCTCAACAATGAATGCGCCACCGGCACCTGCCAGCAGGGCGTCTGCTGCGACAAGGTTTGTACCGGGACGTGCATGGCGTGCAATCAGACCGGATCGGTCGGGCATTGCTTGGCGTTGCCGATCGGTCCCGCGCCCGCGGGGCAGTGCCCGCCCGCCGATCCCAGCACCTGCGGCAACGACGGCAACTGCGACGGCACCGGTAAGTGCCGCCTGCAGTTGACCGGCACGACGTGCAAGCCGCAGGTCTGCTCGACGGCGCTGCAGACGCTGGCCGCGCGCTGTGATGGCGCGGGGACGTGCGTGACCGGCACGACGCAGGTCTGTGATCCCTTCCAGTGCGGTACCAATGGCGCGTGCCTCGGGACGTGCAATCCCGCCAACGGCAACGCCGACTGCACGGCGGGCAACGTTTGCACCCCCAATGCTTCGAACCCGTCGATCGGCAGCTGCGGCAAGAAGCCGCTCGGCACGGTCTGCGTGCTGCCGAGCGAGTGCGGATCGAACCTGTGCGAGGGCGGCGTCTGCTGCGACATGCCCTGCTCGGGCACGTGCAAGTCATGCGCGCTCGCCGGCAGCGCCGGCAAGTGCAGTAACGTCCCCGCGGGCCAGGACCCCCTGGATCAGTGCCCCGCAGATGCGGTCGCGACCTGCAAGCGCGACGGGTTCTGCGACGGCAACGGCGCTTGCCGCAACTACGCGGCGACCACCCCCTGCGTGGCCAGCGCCTGCACCGGCGCGACGTTCACCTCGGCGCGCATCTGCGACGGCGCCGGCACCTGCCAGCCCCCGACGACCGGCACCTGCGCCGGATCGTTCGCTTGCGACAGCACCAACGGCGTCTGCAAGACCAGCTGCGCGCCCGCGACCAGCGCGGCCGACTGCGTTTCGCCTGCGACCTGCAGCGGCACCGCCTGCGTGCTCAAGGGGATCGGCGCCACCTGCGGCGGGGCCAACGAGTGCGCGTCCGGCTTCTGCGAGCAAGGCGTCTGCTGCGGCAGCGCCTGCCAGGGCACGTGCAAGTCGTGCGCGTTGCCCGGCACGACGCTGGGCACCTGCTCGAACGTGCCGCCGACCCAGGGCGACGTGCTCGGGCGCTGCGCGACGACCGCGGCCTCGACCTGCGGCACCGACGGGTTCTGCGATGGCAACGGCGCCTGCCACTTGTACACGACGGCCACGCAGTGCGCGGCCGGCATCTGCCCGAGCGGCACCGCGAACCTGACGCCGCCGCGCACCTGCGACGGCGTCGGGCATTGCAACGCCGCGACCACCGGGCACTGCGATCCGTTCCTGTGCGACGGCGTGTCGGCGTGCAAGATCGCCTGCACGGTCGCGACGTCGACCGCGGACTGCCTGGCCCCCAACACCTGCCTGGGCACGGCCTGCGGCAAGAAGCAGAACGGCGTCTCGTGCGCGATTGGCGGCGAGTGCAACTCCGGCAGCTGCTCGCAGAGTGTCTGCTGCGACAGGGATTGCAGCAGTACCTGCCAGTCGTGCGTGCTGACCGGCAAGGTCGGCACTTGCTCGTTGATACCGGCGGGAGGCTCGCCGGTGGTCGCCAGCCAGTGCGCCGCTCAGGCTGCGTCGACCTGCGGCCTGGACGGCACCTGCGACGGCTCAGGCAACTGCCGTCAATTCGCGAGCGGAACGACCTGCGTCGCCGGGACCTGCAGCAGCGGCAACACCCAGGTGCAGCCGCGCCTGTGCAACGGCGCCGGCACCTGCCAGACGTCGACCAGCGGCACCTGCCCGGGCAGCTTCAACTGCAACACCGGCGCGAACGCCTGCCGCACCAGCTGCACGGTCGCGACGCAGGCCACCGACTGCACGTCGCCGGCGGTCTGCACCGGCACGATCTGCGGCACCGTCCGGGTGCAGTACATGTGCGCCGACACCAACGCCAAGACCTTGAGCCCCCACCCGCAGTTCAAGCTGATCAACCTCACGGCGACGCCGGTCAACCTGTCCGCGCTCACCATCCGCTACTGGTTCACCGCCGACGGCGCGCAGACCTTCGCCGGCGCGATCGATTTCGCCGCCAACAGCGCGAACGTCCAGATCCAGTCCGGAATGACCGCGACCTTCGTGTCGGTCAGCCGCACCGGGGCGGACCACTACATGCAACTCGCGTTCGGGTCCAACGCCGGCACGTTGACCAACGTCGCCGGCGCCTTCGTGCAGAGCCGCTTCAACAGCACGAACCCCGACTTCGGCGTGAACTTCACCCAGACGGGCGACTACTCGTTCGACCCGACCAAGACCGCGCTCGCCGACTGGACGCAGGTGACCATGTACCAGAACGGCGTGCTGATCTGGGGCATCGAACCGAATTAGGGCCAAGCGTCTTGGCGGTTCTCTACATCCGCGTCGCTGCCACTTCGTAGATCTGCAGCCCGACGCCGCCGCGGTCCGAGCTGAAGAAGAACGTCGTGCCGTCGGCGCTCAGCCACGGGTCGCGCTCGGCGTAAGGGGTGTTGAGCTCGTCGAGCGGCGCCGACAGCGTGAACGGGTCCGCCGTCGTGCGCCGCCACGCGACGTAGAGATCGCCGCTCCCTTCCGGTGGAGACGAGCTGTAGAACAGCGCGAGGCCATCGTCGGTGAGGAACGCATCGACGGTGCTCTGTTGGGAGAAAGAGAGCTCGGGGATGGGGACCGGCGCGCCGAACGGTTCGGCTGCCGCCGCGCGGGTGGAGAAGTAGGTCCAGTACACGATCGGGTTGTCGCGCTCGGACGACAGAGGCATGACTCGTTCGTGGAACCCGGGCGGGCGCGGCAGATCCAGCGAGGCTGAATTGAGCTCCAAGAGGTCGACGGGGGGCGACCAGGCGCCATCGCGCGCGGGCCGTTGAATCATCCAGATGTCGAGACCGCCGAGCCCACCGGGGCGGTCCGAGCCGAACCACAACGTGAGACCGTCGCTGGAGATCGCCGAGCTGGTCTCGAAGTTGGGCGTGCTCGCCTCCGACACCAGCACCGGAGCGTCGAACATCGCCGCCGCCGACGTACGCTTTGCCGTCCAGATGTCGATGCTGACGTTGTCGCGGTTCGATGTGAAGAAGATCTCGAGGAGATCGGCGGTCAGCGTCGGGTTGTCACTGGCTTGTTTTCCGAGCTCGGACAGCACCCGGGGCGTGCCGAAGTGATAGGGAGCGGGCGCCTCGGCGCCGAGGTTCACGGTCGAGCCCGTCGAGCAGGCTGCGATCGCCGTGACGAGAGCGAGCCACGCGCCGCCGTTGCGCGCGGCGCACCCAACCGCGGCGCGCTTGTTCGGAGGCGAAAGCATCGCGGGTTCGTTCGGCGATGTTAGCATCGCCGTGATTGGAACTTGCAATGCGCAGCGGCTCGCGCGTGGCGGCGGTCGTGCTCGTCGTAGCAGCGGCCGCGCCTACCGCGCTCGCCGCGGCGGCGCCAGCCGAGGCTCCGGTCGCACGCTTGGAGATGACCGCACCGCCGGCCTGCGCGACGGCCGAGGACCTGACAGCGCGCGTGAGCCAGCGCTCGGCGCGCATCCGATTCTCCAGTGAGCCCAGCGTCGGGAGCCTGCTCCGGGTCGAGGTTGCCCTTCGGCCGGGCGGGGCTGTGGCGGCCACGCTCGAGGTCACCGACGCCGACGGCGCGCGCGCCCTGCGCCGTCTCGACGCATCGAGCTGCGGAGACGCGCTCGACGCGCTCGCGGTGATGATCGCCGTGCTCCTCGATCCGCGGGCCCTCGTCGCGGCGCCGGCGCCGCCCCCGCCGCTTCCACCGTCCGCCGAGATCGAGGCTCCGGCGCCGCCGTTGCCACCCCGGCGCTGGGGCGTGGTCATCGGCGCGGCCGCGCACACCATTTCTGGTCCCGTGCCCGCGGCCGTGCCGGGCATCGCCGTTGGCGTGGCGATCGGGTCCGAGCCGGGCACCGGCCATCGATTCTGGTCACCGGCGGCCCGATTGCGCTGGGCACACAGCTGGGTCGCCGATTGGCGGGCCCCCGGCGGCACGGCGGCGTTTGCGCTCGACAGCCTCGAGCTGGACGTCTGTCCAGTGGTCGTGGGCACGGCAGGCATCGCCCTGCGCGCTTGCGCGGCCGCGTTCGGCAGTCGGGTCGCGGCGCAGGGATTGCTGACATTTGCCCCGGAGAGTCACCTCGAATACCTGCTGGCGCCGGGCGCCGCCGCCTGGGTGTCCCTGCGAGTCGCGCCGCATGTGGACCTGGAAGGCAGCGCGGGCGCGGGCGCGAACCTGCGGCGCAACTCCTTTGCCTTTCGGCCGCAGACGTTCTACCGCGTCACGTCGCTCACGTTGTCGGCCAGCTTGGGTCTGGGCGTGACGTTTCCGTGATCGATTGGCGGTGGGAGCCGCATAGAGTAAGCAGACCAAATGTTTCGCAGGGCTATGCTCCCGGCCGAGCGCGCCGAACCGGCGGGCCCGTTTCTGCCGGGTCGCTTGCGCCTCGAACGGCTTTTCAAGGACCACCACCAGTCGGTGTGGAGAACGTTGCGCCGCCGTGGACTCGCGCCCGAGGTGGCCGCCGACGTCACCCAGCAGGCGTTTCTGATCGCCGCCGAGCGCCTGGACGACATCACTCCGGGCAGCGAGCGGGCGTTCCTGATGGCGACCGCTCTGCGCCTGGCGATCTCGTCGTCACGCCGCGACCGGCGCCTGGAGCTCGCCGACGACATGGATGTGCATCCGGCGCGCGGCCGGGATCCGACCGACGCGCGCTCGAACGTCGACCTGCTCGACAGCATTCTCGCGCGCATCGATCCGACGCTGGTCGAGGTGTTCGTGCTCTTCGAGCTGGAAGAGATGTCGTCGCCGGAGATCGCCAGGCTGCTGGAGATCCCGGTCGGAACGATCGCGTCGCGCCTGCGCCGCGCGCGCGAGGCGTTCCGGATCGTCGTGGAGAAGATGGAGCGGGTGATGCGGCGGGAGAACCGGGAGCCATGAGAGATCCGGAGCGGCTGGCGTCGAGCAACGGGATCAGCGACTTCGAGCGCGAGCTTCTCGACGCCGGCAGGAATGACGGCATGCCGGCTGCGATGCGCGAGCAGATGGAGCGCGCTCTCGGGTTTTCCGGCGCTGCCATGCCGGCCACGCCGATGCGTGCGCGCGTCGAAGCCGCCACCGGCGTCAAAGCATCGGCGATGGTCTGGATCTCCGCGGGCGTGGTCGTGCTGGGCGTGGTCGGCGGCATCGTCGGCGCGCGCCTGGAATCGCGGCTCTTCCCGCCACACGCGGTGGCGCCAGCGACCGCGCTGCCGGCGGTTTCGCCTTCGCCGCCGTCCACTTCGTCCACTTCGCCTTCGCCTTCGTCGTCTTCTTCTTCGGCAAGCGCCGAGCCGCGGCCGGCACCAGGCCTCGCTGCGCCGGCGCGGCCGCGCGTGCGCGTCGCGGAGGCACGTTCCGAGACCGCGTCGAAGGCGCGGGATCGCCGGACTCGCGCGCCGAGATCGCCGGCAAAGGCGGCTCCGTCCGCGGCGCCGGCCGCGTCCGTGACAGCGGAGACCGCCGCGCCGGCGGCCGCCGACACGGCGGCGGATCGTTCCGCGCTCGAGCCACAGGCGCCCGCCGTCGCGGCACGGGAGCGCCGCCCGGCGTCCCGCGAAGGCGCTCCGCGCGCGCTCGTGGCGCCGCCGGGCGATCTGCGCGCCGAGATCGATCTCATCGACGGTGCGCGTGCGGCGCTGCGCGCGGGCGAGACCGCGCACGCGCTGGACTTGCTCGGCAACCATGCCGTGCACTTTCCGCGCGGGCTGCTGGTTCCCGAGGAGACCGCGCTGCGCGTCGAGGCGCTGATGCGCCTCGGTCGGACCGCCGAGGCCCGCGCGTACGCGCGCCGCTTCGTCGCCGACAACCCGGCGAGCCCGCTCGCCGAGCGGATGCGCCGCTTGGTGAACGGCGATCTGAATCGGTAGCCCACCCGTAGCGCGCGCGGGCCGGCCGGCGCAAAATGCAGGGCCATGGGGCGCGTTCGGTGTGCGGCGTTCGCGATGAATCGACTCCGCCCCAAGCTCGCGCTCGCTGTCACGCTCACGCTGGCCGCCGGGCTCGACAGCCGTCACGGTCATGCGGCCGACCCGGCGCCTCGTTCAGGGCCGCGCGCGGCAGGCGATGGCGCGGAGCTCATCGGGTCGCCGGCGCCGCCGTGGGACGTGCGCGAATGGATCGGCTCGCCGCCACTGAGCCTCGCCGGCCTGCGCGGCAAAGTCGTGCTCGTGCGCTGGTTCACCTCGACCGAATGTCCGTATTGCCACGCGACCGCGCCCGCTCTGAATGAGCTTCACCGCGACTACGCGCGCCGCGGCCTGGTCGTGGTCGGCATGTACCATCACAAGCGTGACGAGCCGCTCACGCTCGACGCGGTTCGCGGCTGGGTGCACGAATATGGGTTCCAGTTTCCGGTCGGCGTCGACCGCGACTGGCGCACGCTGCGGCGCTGGTGGCTGGACGGAGGCCGCCGCGATTTCACCAGCGTGAGCTTTTTGATCGATCGGCGCGGCGTCATTCGCCACATCCATCCCGGCGGGGCGCTCGAGCGCGGCACGCCGGACTTCGCGACGATGCGGGCGAAGATCGAACAGCTGCTCGGGGAGTAGCGAGCCTCGTCGGCGCGTTACTGCGCGCAGGCGAGCGTGCGCACGACCGGCTTGCTCACGTTCTCGCACGCCGGGTACGTCGCAGCAGGCTGCGGCGCCTCGGCCCTTGCCGCCGGTGCGTAGGCGCTGCCGGCCGATTCGGCGCGCGCCCAGCGCTGCTCTTGCATCTCGGCGTGTTCCACGCGCCGCCACTTGTAGGCTGGGCCGCCGCCCATCGCGCGGTAGTGGTGCGCCACGGCTGCGTAGTGGTCGGCGACCGGCGTGGGCGGGGACGGAGGGGCCAACGGCTCCGCGATCTCCTCGGCCATCGCCGTGTATCTCGCCTCGTCGGTCTCCGCGCGCTGAACCTCTCCAGACTTGTAGCCCACGCCGCCGAGTGCTTCGGCCTTTTCGGCCCGAACGTGGGACTGCTGCGCCAGCGCCTGGGCTTGCGCGACCGTCGTCGGTTCATGCGCATGTGACGTCGCCGCGGGCAGGCCGATGAGCAGCGCAACCGAGCTCAGAGCCGCAAAGCGAGCGATCCGCTTCTTGCTGGTGGTCATGGGGACCTCCTCACATCGAAAGTGGTCGTCAAGGGTTGTCCCTGCAAGCCCCACTGTCGACGGCAGTTGCCGATCTCTCTCGCGCGCGTCTCTGCCGTTACACCGCGAGCAGAAGCTCGTCGGCGGTCCAGGTCGAGAGCCAGCTAAACGCCTGAGCTGTCGCCTCCTCCTCGGAGCGCGCGCGGCAGAGCGCCTCGCAGATCGCGCCGAGCGTGGTGCCGTCGGCGATGAGGTCGAGCGCCGCTGCCTCGGTGTCGTCCGTGGCGCGGTGGAACACCGCGATGCCCTGGCGCCAGACCAGCAGCGACTCGCCCCCGGTGCGCACCGCCGCGGCGGAAACGGCGCCCGCGTCGAGGGCGGCGTGTGCGGCCCCGATCGCGGCCCACACCGCCGCGACCGGCCGCGCCAGCCGCAGGCGTCGATGAGCCGCGACCAGGCGCAGCGGGATCTCGCCGAATCGATCGGCGGGCCAGCCGCGGACCGCGTCGAGCGCCAGCGTCGGTTGATCGACGGCGTCGAAGACGTCCTCGCGCGCCCATTCGAGGCGCGCGAGATCCGGCAGGGCGGGCTGCGCGACCGCGAGGCCGTTTGGGAAGTCCGCCGCGCGCGTCGCCAGCCAGTCGGCGAGGCGCTGGCCGATGAAGCGCAAGGACGGATGGCGCGAAGGCTCGTCGGCGACATAGGCCGCAGCGACCTCCGCGAACGCGTCGGCGCCGAGCCAGCGCGCCAGCCGCGGAAACTGCGCCTCCAGCGCCTCCACGATGCGCGCGCGGTACATGTGCTGGTAGACGTGGATGCGCTCGCCGGCGCTCGCGCGCTCGTCGCCGGCCACCAGCGCAGTCGCTTCGGGGAGCGGGGCAGGGCCGGCGTCGGCGCGGCGCTCGGTGACGTGCGCCAGCAGCGCCGCATAGGTCGCCTGCAGCGATCGGCGTGGCGGCGCCGCGACTTCAGGCGGCATCGCGCTTCTCCCTGCGTGGTGGTTGCGACGGCGGCTGGTCTTCGTGTTGGTCTTGGTCTCGGTCTTGTCCTTGGTCTCGCTCTGGGCCTCGGCGCGCGAGCCCGCGTGCCGCCCACTCGCGCGCGCGAGTGAGCTCGCCCTCGAGGACGTCGAACGCCGGCACCTGCGCATCCCACTCGATCATGGTCGAGCGCGCGCCCAGCGCCGCGATCGCGTCGGCGTAGAGCTGCCAGACCTCGTCGCGCACGTAGTCATCGTGCGTGTCGATCAAGAGCGCGCCGTCGACGCTGTGGCCGGCGAGGTGGATCTGGCCCACGCGCTCCGGCGGCAGCGCGCGCAGGTAAGCGCGCGGATCGAATCCGTGGTTGTGCGCGCTCACGAACACGTTGTTCACGTCGAGCAGGAGCCCGCAGTCGGCGCGGCGCGCCAGCTCGGCCAGGAACTCCCACTCGGTCATCTCGTTGCCGGCGAGCTGCATGTACGTCGACGGGTTCTCCAGCAAGATGCGGCGTCCCAGTCGCTCCTGCACCGCCTGCACGCGGCCCGCGATGTGCGCCAGCGATTCCTCGGTGTACGCCACCGGCAGGAGATCGTGCGCGTACACCCCGTGCGCCGAGCCCCAGCAGAGATGATCCGAGATCCAGGCCGGCTCGACGGCTCGCGCCAGATCCGCGAGATCGTCGAGGTAGTCGTCGCGCAGCGGATCGAGGGCGCCGATCGACAGCGACACGCCATGGAGCACGATCGGGTAGTCGCGGCGCACCGCCTCGAGCACGCGCCGCGGGTTGCCGCCGGGCACCATGAAGTTCTCGCTGATCACCTCGAACCAGTCGACGGCGGGGCGAGCCTCGCGCACGTGCTGGAAATGCTCGCGGCGCAGGCCCAGCCCCGCGCCCAGCTGCGGGAACAGCGGCGCGGGCGCGGTGATCATCGCGTCCATGGTCGCAACATCAGCGAGGACGCGGCGCCGAGGCCCCGAGGGGCGGCGGCGCCGCGCGGGCTCGCGACGGTTACTTCTTCTTCTCTCCGCCGACGACCTTGCCGCCCTTGGCCATGCAGTCTTCCTTGGTGGTCTTCATGTTGCCCTGGCCCTTGCAGCCGTTCTTGCCGGCGCAGGAGTGACCGTTGCCGTGACACGAGCCCTGGCCCTTGCACGAGTTGATGCCCGAGCACTGAACCTCTTCACCGCCGGCCTTGGCCGGGCGAATCCCGGTCGCGCCCGCCGCGAACAGCCCGGCGACCGATGCCGCAATCATTGCTCCCTTGATCGTCATATCTCTCTCCTGTGGTTGGTTTCGCGAAGGACCCGGACATTGCCGAGCCGGTAGGTTGCGAGGATGCTACGCTGGCGCTGCCGCGGGGTTACGCCGGAGTCCCAGATTTTTTGACGCCAGCGTTGCGTGCCGCACTCTAACTCCAAAATAGGAGAACTTCCGCATGGATGCCCGTAGCGAACGCCTCTCGCTCGCACGCTGGTCGGTCGCGGTTTTCATTTTTGCGTTGGTGTGGGTCGGCTGCGGCAGCAGCACGAGCCCGATCGGTGCCGGCACGCCGGTTTGCGGCGGTGCGGGTCAAGCCTGCTGCGCCGCCAATGCGTGCAACGGCGGCGGCTGTTGCGTGGGCGGCGTCTGCCGCGGCAACGGCACCATGTGCATGGGGGGCGCCGGCACCGCCGGCACCTGCACGAACGGCGCGTGCCAGAACTCGGCGGGCGCCGCGTGCGGCGCGCTGACCCAACCGTGCTGCACCGCAAATGGAGGCGCGACGACCTGTACGGCGTCGGGCGCGGAATGCGTCGCCGGAACCTGTGACGCGTGCGGCGCGAGCGGCCAGGTTTGCTGTGGCGGGAACGGCGCGAACAGCTGCGGCGCCGGATTTGCCTGCCAGGCCGGCACCGGCGCTGACGGCGGCGCCGCCAATCGTTGCCAGGCGTGCGGGGCGCTCAACGAATCGTGCTGCGCGCGCAACGCGTGCGACAACGGGCTTGGTTGCGCGAGCCCGCCGGGCAATGCGGCGCGCACCTGCCAGAGCTGCGGCGCGGTCGGCGGCACTTGCTGTGTGGGCGCGGTCTGCCAGCCGGGCGGCGCTTGCATGGGCGCGATGAACGGCGTCGGAGGAACCTGCCAGGCCTGCGGCGGCAGCGGCCAGATGTGCTGCGGCGGCGCGAACGGAACCTGCGACGCGAGCTTCGTTTGCGCCAACGGCGCCGACGGCGGCGCGGCGACCTGCGTGGCGTGCGGCGGTTCGGGACAGCGCTGCTGCGGCGGCGCGACCTGCGACAGCGGCCTTTTGTGCGGCGGCGGCGGCAACGGCGCGGCGCGCACCTGCCAGGCGTGCGGCGGCGGAGGTCAGGCGTGCTGCCCGGCGATGGGCGCCGCGACCGGTCCCACGTGCAGCGTCGGCTTCGACTGCGTGGGCGGTGGCGGTGGCGGCGGTGCGATGACCTGCCAGGCGTGCGGCACCGCCGGCGTGCGCTGCTGCGGCAACGGCGCGGTCGCGACGCGCACCTGCAACGCGGGCCTCACCTGCAACGCCGGCACGGCGATCTGCCAGTAACCGACTCTTCGCCGGCTCAGCGCCCGCGGTCGTCGAGCGTCCGCCGGTAGCTGGCGAAGGCGGTTTCGTTCTCCCACAGCTTGAGAGTGATGGCGTCGACGCTGCCGGCGGGCAGATCGGTGACGATGCGATCGGCGATGATGCGCGCGAACCGCTCCAGCGACGGGTTCTCGCCCGCGAACTCGGGCAGCTCGTTGAGCATGCGATCGCGGTACCGCGAGACGATGCCGTCCAGGCGCGGCTCGACCTCAGCGATGTCGAGCAGGTAGCCGTGGCGATCGAGCGCGCGTCCCTCGAAGATCGCCTCGAATCGATAGTGATGCGAGTGGGGCTGGTTCTCGCGCCCCCAGTCGCCGCCGATCAGGAAATGCTGCGCGACGAAGTCCCGCAGGATGCCGACGGTGAACAGACTCTCGGAATCCGACATGCAGGCGCCCTTTTACGTCACGCGTGCGTCGGTCAGCAAGATCTGCAGCGCCGCGGGATCGCCCGCGTCGGCCAGCTCGTAGGCGCGCGCCGCGTCGGCGAACGCGAAGCGGTGGCTCACCAGCGGCGCGGTGTCGATCGCGGCCAGCGCGCGCCAGGCCGCCTCACGCCGGCGTCCGCGATCCCAGCGCGCCGACAGCGCAGCCCCGATGTGGCTGACCTGGCTGCTGACGATCTGCAGGCGACGGCGATGAAATCGCCCGCCGAGATCGATCGGCGAGCGCTTCGCGCCGTACCACGACCCGACGACCACGCGCGCCTCGTGCCCCGCGGCCGCGATCGCGAGATCGAGCGCGGTCGGATCGCCCGAGAGCTCGTAGACCAGATCGGCGCCGCGCGTCCCGGCGACCGCCGCCCATTCTGCCGCACCCGCGACGATCGCGCGCGCGCCGAAGCGCCGTGACATATTGGCGCGAGCGGGCGATCTCTCGGCCGTGGCCAGCGCCGACAGCGGAAAGCGCGCGAGCAGCGCTGTCACCAGCAACCCGATGACACCTTGCCCGATGACCAGCACCGCATCGTCGAACGCCGGCCCGCCGTCGAGGATCAGGTTGACCGCCGTCTCCATGTGCGGATACAGCACCGCGCGCTCCGACGGCAGCACGTCGGGAACGACCGCGAGGTCGGCGACCGGCGCGACGAACGCGCTGGCGTGCGGCTCGAACGCGAACACGCGCCGCTGCATCCAGGTCGGCGCCACGCCGTCGCCGATGGCGACCACTCGGCCCACCGATGCGTAGCCGTAGCGAAACGGATAGCGGAACGTCGCGCCGCCGTGCGCGCCCAGCGTCTCGTCGACCGGCAGGTCGGGTGGCAAGTCGCCGCGAAACGCGAGCAGCTCGGTCCCGGCGCTCAGCGCCGAGACTTCGGTGATCACCAGCGCCTGTCCCGGCGGCGGCGGCGCCAGGGGCTCCTCGCGAATCTCGATGCGACGTGGACCCGTGAAGAGCAGGACGCGGCGGTGGGACGTTCGGACCCCTTCGCGGGTTCCGAGCTCGCCACTCACGGCGCCGGCCAAGCGATCTCTCCCGCCATCACGAGGTCGTCGCCGAGCCGCGCGCTGATCCAGCGGCTGAGCGCGGGCCCACTCGGCGCCGTCGCCACGGCCGGCGCGTTCGGCGTCGCCGGCGTCGCCGGCGGGCGAGTGAGCTCGCCGACCGCCGACAGGCCGCCCATGAACATCGGCGCGATGGTGACCGCGACGTAGTCGACGAGCCGCGCGTCGAGGAAGCTGGTGATGATGCGCGCGCCGCCCTCGACCATCAGGTGCTCGATGCCGGCAGCGTGCAGTTGCCGCAGCAACGCCTCGAGATTGACCCACCCATTGGCCTGCGGTTCCGAGACGAAGAGCCGCGCGCCGCGCGCCTCGATCGGGCCGCGCCGGTCTGCATCCGGCCGCGCGCCGTCGTTGCGGGGCGTGTCGGCGTCGACATCGACATGGGCGTGGAAGCGGACGTGCCCGGGGGTCGTTCCAATCGTCGTTCCGATCGTCGTTCCAATCCACGGGCGGCGCCCGGCCTGCGACAACAGCTTGGCCTCCACCGGCGTGCTCAGATGGCTGTCGACGATCACCGGCTGAGGGTCGCGGCCATCGACCAGGCGGACGCGCAGCTCCGGATCGTCGGCCAGCACGGTGCCGACGCCAATCAGAATCCCGTCATGGCCGGCGCGCAGCGCGTGCGTGAAGCGCAGGGATTCGGGCCCGCTCAGCGCCGATCGCAAGCCGCGCGCGATGCTGATGCTGCCGTCCACGCTCTGGGCGTAGGCCAGTGTCACGAACGGTCGGCCCCGTAGGCGCGTGCGGGCCCGCGCCTGACCCAGGTCTTGCAGGAGCGTGTCCATGGCGCGCGAGGACGGAACTGTATCGTCGAGGAGGGCCTGTTGCGTGCGGTGGATCATGCCGCTCGCAAGTTCTAGCACGGGGTTGGCGACTTATCTTCATATGTGGCAGCCGCGTGGCGGCGCACACGGCACGCCGCCTCTCAAGACTGCCGCGTCACCCGCCGATGATTTCACCGGAGCGTCCGATGACGGGTCAAGACCGCCGCGTATTCGTCCGTGCCCGCGTGGTCGCCACCGCCACCGCCTGGGTGCGTGGCCTGTGCAAGGGTTCATACATCGTGGAGAACTTGTCGCTGGGCGGCGTGCAGCTGTCGGGGGGCCCGGCCATCCGTGTCGGCGAGGAGATCAAGCTGATCCTCGAGCTGCCGCGGGGCCCCATCGAAGTGCGCGGTCCGGTGCTGCGCAGCCAGGCGCGCGCCCGCGATGCGACGATCGCGGTGCGTTTCAACATGCTGTCGCGCCGCGCGCGCGAGGCGGTGGGCTCGGTGGTCGCCGAGGCGCTGGAAGAAGCGGCGCGCGATTCGTCCACGCGCTCCGAGCCGACGGTGCTGGTGGTCGATTCGTCGCTGCTCGAGCGCGAGAGCCTGACGCGCGACATCCGGCGCGCCGGCTGGGAGGTCGCCTGCTTCTCGACGTCGCTGGACGCGCTGGATTTTCTCGATCGCCCGGCGTCATGCATCCGGGTGGCGCTCATCGATCTCGTCGGCATCAACGAAGGAAAGGACCTGTTCAACTTCCTCGCCGATGAGAAACCGGAGATCCGCCGCGTCCTTTTGTCCGAGGAGGGACGCCTGGGCGCGCAGGCCCTCGCCAGCGTCGCGGAGCGCGCCGACGGCGTGCTGGCCAAGCCCTGGGATCTCGACAGCCTCACGCGCACGCTGATGCCCGACAGCGCTCCGATCGCCGCGTCCGGTACGGGCTGAGCTCGCCCTTCGTCGAAGCGTCCGCGCGCGAGATCGCCTATCGGCGCTCACTCTCCGTGGCGTATCCTGGCGGCGTGAAGCGCCAAGAGCCACGACGGTGCCCGTGGGCCGGCGACGATCCGGCGATGATCGCGTACCACGACGAAGAGTGGGGCGTTCCCGTACACGACGATCGCACGCTGTTCGAGTTCCTGGTTCTGGAGGGCGCGCAGGCTGGCCTCAGCTGGTCCACGATCCTGCACAAGCGCGAAGGCTACCGCGCCGCCTTCGCCAACTTCGATGCGGCTCGCGTCGCGCGCTTCGGCGCAAAGGACGTCAGCCGGTTGATGAATGACGCGGGCATCGTGCGCAATCGCCTGAAGATCGAATCGACGATCGACAATGCGCGGTCGATTCTGGCCGTGTCGCGCGAGCACGGCTCTTTCAATCACTACATCTGGGAATTCGCGCCGCCGGCCGCCAATGGCGCGCGACGCCGGCGCGCGCAGCCGAAGCAGCTACGCGACATTCCGTCCTCGAGCCCGGAATCCGACGCGCTCTCCAAAGATCTCAAGCGACGGGGCTTCCGCTTCGTGGGAAGCACCATCATGTATGCGTTCATGCAAGCGACTGGTCTGGTCGATGACCACATTGCGGACTGCTTCCGTTCTCGATCGCCCAGAAAAGTCGTGCGATAGTTCGTTCCTCCCTTTTTTGACCCGCCGCTCCTGGTGAGTGTCACAAAGAAACATCACGGCGAGAGGGTGGGGCCACGCGCGTACGTTCGGGGCGGTCCCTTTCTCAGCAAGAGGTGCATCCATGCGAAACCTGATCCGCACGCTTCCATTCATGACGCTCGCCGGACTGGCGATCTCCTGCGGCAATACCAACTCCGGGACGTCGGGCGACGCCGGTAGCTCGGGTGGTGCGAACGGGAGCGCGGGCGCTGGCGCGGCCGGGTCGAACGGTGGCGCGGGGACCAACGGCAGCGGCGGGAGCACGAACGGCGCCGGCGGCAGCACCACCGGCGGCGGTGGCGGCGGCGGCGCGAACGTCGGCACCGGCGGGCGCGCGACGGGCGGCACGACCGGCACGGGTGGCGCGACGGGCGGCGCGACCGGCGCGGGCGGGGGCGGCGGCGCGGTCGCGCACGTGTCGGTGCTCCAGTTCCACAACGACGCCGCGCGCGACGGCGTGTACGTCGACGCGAGCATCACCGCGGCGGCCGCGGGCACGATGCACGCCGACGCGACCTTCGGCAATCAGACCCTCACCGGGCCCACCTACGCGCAGCCGCTGTACCTCGCGGGCGCGAACGGAGGCGCGGATCTGATCCTGGTGGCGACGTCGCACAACGACGTCTACGCGCTCGACGCGACGACCGGTCTCGCGACGACGGGCACAGCAGCCTGGCACGTCACGCTGGGCACGCCCATGTCGCCCGGCGCGCCGGGCACGTGCGGCAGCCCGCTGAACCCGCTGGGCATCACCGGCACGCCGGTCATCGACGCGACGTCGCGCACGATCTTTCTCGACGCGATGACCAGCACGGCCGGGAACGTCCCGCGCCACATGCTCCACGCGCTGGCCATCGACAACAAAGGCGTCGATCGCGCGGGCTGGCCGCTCGACGTCACCACGAGCGCGCCGATGTCGAGCGGCATCGCGTTCACGGCGCCGATCCAGAATCAGCGCGCAGCGCTGGCGTTGCTGGGCGGCAAGGTCTTCGTGCCCTACAGCGGTCACATCGGCGATTGCCTGGGCTATCACGGCTGGATCGTCGGCGCGACCACCACCGGAACACCGGCGGTCAGCTCGTGGGCGACGCCTGCATTCGCGGGCGGCATCTGGGGGACGAGCGGCATCGCCTCCGACGGAACGTCGATTTACGTGACGACCGGCAACACGAAAGCGACGGCGGGGGATGGCGCTTTTGGATCGAGTCCCGGAATGCTCCCCGCCCCCGATGCCAAGGATTGGGGAGGAGGCGAGGCCGTCATCAAGTTCCCCACCACCTTGGTCCAGCCGGCCAGCGCGGCGACCACCGACTACTTCTTCCCGGCGTCGTGGATCACCATGGATCAAAACGATCAGGATCTCGGCGGGGTCGGACCGGTGCTGTTTCACGTTGCGGGCGCAACGCCCGCCGATCTCGTGATGGCGCTCGGGAAAGACGGGAACGCGTACCTGCTCAATCGCGCGGACCTGGGCGGCGGTGGTGTCATGCCGCTCTCCATCTTGAAGGTCGGCGGTACGATCATCACGTCGGCCGTTGCGTACTCCACGCCCACGGCGACTTACGTCGTCTTCAAAGGCGCAGGGACGGGTTGCCCCAACATGACGACCGGCGCCTTCACCGCCATCAAGGTATCCGCTGCCTTGCCGCCGGCGCTGTCGATCGCCTGGTGCGCGGGCTCCGCCGCGGTCACTGCTCCCGCGGTCAGCATGACGACCCCGCAAGGCGCGAACACCGTGCTCTGGTACGCCGGCAGCGACGGCCACCTGCACGGCATCAACGGCGACACCGGCGCCAGCGTCCGCGCCGACACCACGACGATGGGCGCGGTGCGCGCGCACCAGGCCCCGATCGTCGCCAACGGCCGTATCTTCGTCGCTACCGACAACCGCGTCTACGCGTTCACGCCCTGAGCGGCCGCGCATCGTCGAGGAGCGCCGCAACTTGCCTCGCGGCGCTCGCCACCGTCGTTACTGCACGCGGAAGCTGAGCGTGATCGGGTACTGGCTGCGATCGTCCATCACGATCAAGGCCTGGTCGCCCGCGGGCAGGTTGGGGACGCGGAAGCTGATCGCGGCGGTCAGTGCGCCGGTGGCGTTGGTCGTGCCGGTGCCGACGGGCGCGGTCGTCGTCGCGCCGAAATAGACGCTCACGGTCGCGTTCGCGGCGAAGTTGCTGCCGCTCACCGACGCCATCCCGCCGGCCGCGGCTGCCGTTGGCGTCACGGAGACCGTGGGTCCGTAGATGAGCACCGTCTTGAACCCGTCGAGCTCGGGGTTGGTGCTGCCGCCGACCGCCCAGATGTGGCCGTCGGGCGCGACGGCGGCGGCGACGCCGAAGCGCGCGGCGTCGAGCGGGGCGACCGGGCTCCAGCGGTTGGTCACGGCGCTGTAGGCGTTCACGGTCGCCAGGTTGCCACCGGTCCCCGCGCCGCCGATGGCGTAGACGCGGCCGTCCGGTCCTCCCGCCGCCGCCAGCTCCCACGCGGGATCGGGGAGCTCGGACAGACTCGCCCAGGTGTCGCTCGTCGGGTTGTACGCCTCGACGGTGCCGACAGTGGTGATGGTTCCGTTGGATCCGCTCACCTGCCCGCCGATCGCATAGACGCGCCCGTCGCCGCCGGTCGCGCACGCGAGCGCGGTGCGCGGGGTCGGCATCGCGGTGAGGCCCGTCTTCCAGGTGTTGGCCTTCGCGTCGAAGCCCTCGATCACGCCGCTGCCGGCATTGAACCGCTGCACGCTGCCGCCGATCAGATAGGCGATGCCGTTGGGCGCCACCGCGGCGCCGGCTTCATCGCGTGGCGTCGGTATCGCGGCGGTCGACGTCTGCCAGAGCGTGTTCCCGGTATAGCTCCACATCCCGTCGATCGAGAAGGTGAGCACGCGGCCCAGCGAATCGGTCACCGTCGGCTCGCCGTAGCCGATCATTCCATTGGGGAGGTTGCTGCCCTGCGACGACCAGCCGAGCGGCGCCGTGGTCGTGTCGAGGATCTCGTAGCTGCTCGACGGCGTGGGGTCGGTGTCGTTGCGTCCGCCGATCGCCACCAGCAGCATCTGCCGCCCCGGCAGCGGCTCGACGCCGAGCGAGCCGAGGCCGCGGCCGATGTTCAGCGACGGTCCCCCGATCCAGTTGGGCGGGCTGCTCGCGAGCGCGCAGAAGAAGCGCACGCAGCTGCCGGTCTTGCAGTCGCCGTCGACGCCGCAGGCCTGGTCGCGCGCACACTTCGGGCAGCTGCCGCCGCAATCGACGTCGGTCTCGCTGCCGTTTTTCATGCCGTCCTGGCACGGGTTGGTGACGACGGTGTCGCCGCCGCCGTCCCCGGGCGCGTGGTCGCCGCCCGTGTCGGCGGGCGCGTGGTCGCCGCCCGTATCGACGGGCGCGTGGTCGCCGCCGCCGTCGGACGGAAGCGCGTCGCCCCCGTCGTTCGAGGCGCGATCCGCGCCGGCGCCGTCAGCGCCTCCGTCGAAGGGAACCGCCTTGTAGCTGGTACAGCCGAGCGCGAGGAACGCCAGCGCATGAACGACAGAACGTTCGAGCCGCATGCCTTAGAGCATCGCACCCATCGGCAGATTTCGCTGCGGGCTTTTGCCGTGCGCGTTCAGAAGTGTCCGCTGACGGCCAGGCCCATGCGTCCCTCGGGGGTGGCGCTGGGCGCGGCGACCACCATGGTGATCCCGGCGACGCCCAGCACGCCGGCGCCGATGTACAGAATCTTGGACAGTGTATTGGAGTTGTCGACCGCGCTCGCCTTGTCGTTGCAGTACGCCTTGGTGTTGCCGCCGGGGCAGCCGGCGTTGCGCGCGTCGTTGAAGGTCGATCGGGCCTGCAGCAGCGCGACGGTGCCGCCGACCGCACCCGCGGCGGCCGCGACCAGCGAGACGATCCCAACGATGCGCAGGGGGCTGGTGTGGCCCGTCGGCGCGGTCGCCTCGGGCCCGTGGGCGATGAGATCGGGTGGGGCGGGAGCGGGAGCGGGAGCGGCCAGCGACGGCGGCGTGCCGGCCAGGCCGCCGTTCTCGGCGAGCGCCGGATTGGGCGCGGTCGCCGGTCCGCTGGGTGGTGGCGCCGGGCCGTACGTGGGTTGGCCGTAGGAAGGCGGTGGCGGCTGCTGGGCGTAAGGGTTGGGTGGGCTCCCGGCCGGTGGCGCGGGGGCATAGGCGGTCGGCGGCGTGGGCGCCGGCACCGGCGTGGGGCTCGGTCGCGGCGCGGGCGCGAACACGGGCGCGGCGGCCGTCGGCGGCGTCGCGGTCATCGCAGGGGCCGGAGGGGGCGTCGCCGGTGGCGCTGCCTTCGCCGGTGCGGGCGCGGTCACGGCCGCCGTCGCGCCGTTGGCCGCCGTCGTCTTCATCTCCGCCTCCATCTCCGCGATGAAGCCCTGCACCTCTTTCCGCTCATCCGCGCCGAGATGCTTCGCACGTCTCAAGTAATCCTTGAAGCTTTCGATCGCCCGCGGATACTGCTTCAGCTTCTGCTGGCAGCGGCCAATGTTGCGCAGGTACTCCGGCCGCCCGTCGCTCTGGATGTAGAGGTCGAGAAAAGTCGCCAGCGCCTCGTCATAGCGTCCCTGCATGAAGTTGCGCGCAGCCTCCTCGCCGCGCGCCTGGCGCTCCGCCGCCGTCGACGCGCGCGGCGCGGGGTCGGCCGCGCGCGCCGTGCCGCGCGCGACCAGCACCGTCGCCAGCGGCGCGGCCATCCACCAGCAGAGCAGGAACGCGAGCGATCTCCGAATACGCGGCATGGTGTCCCTCACTGGATCACGGGCCTCACAGTTTGATGATGTGCTCGCCACCGCTCGGCTCATTCTCGGCGGCGCGTTCGAGATGGATCGAGCCGTGGAAGTCCTGGTCCTGCGGGATCGTGAGCGCCTTCGGCAGGTAGCCGCTCTTCTCCACGCGCACCTCGAGTGGCGCGGCTTGCCGCGCCAGCCGGTGATGCAGGGGCGTCACGCCGATCAGGTGCCCGTTCGCGGCGTCGACGACCCGCGCCTCGGATGGCGAGCTCTTGAGATCGACGATGATCCGGTCGGCGGGCGCTGGCGGCGAATCGGCCGACGGAGTCTTGGACGCGCGTTTCGCGGCCGGCGCCCCGGGCGGGCTCGCGGCAGCATGGGGGACTTCGACCGGTTTGTCGGTCGCGGGCTCCGGCTGCGCGCGGGCGCGTAGTAGGCTCGGGTCGGCCGGAGACGGCGGTGTCCGGTCGCTGTCGCCGCCTCTTTTCAATGCGGGCAGCGCGCGCACCGCGACGACCGCGCCCGCGACGAGCAGCAGCCCGGCCATCACGCCGATCGGGCGCACCAACCGGTTGCGCGGCACCGCGAGCGTCTCGACGTCCACTTCCCTCGCGCCGGCCGATAGCGTCGTCGTGCCCGACGTCGGCATCGCGCGCGTCTCGGTGCTGGGCCCGCGGCTCTCTCCGGACGGCCGCACCGCGGCGATCGGCGTGGCCACGCGGGGCCGCGGCGGCGCGCTCGCCGACACCGTCACCGCGCTCCCCGCAACCGCGGCCGCTGCCGCCGCCGCCAGCAGCGCGCGCTGCACCTCGCCCATGGTCTGGAAACGCTCGGCCGGGTCCTTGTTCAACGACCGCTCGATGACCGCCGCCAGCGCCGGGTTCACCCCCGGCACCTTGCTCGCCAGCGGCGGTGGCGGGCGGTTCATCTGCATGTCGAACAGCTCGCCCATCCCCTCCGACATGAACGGCAGCTCGCCGGACAGCATCTGGTACAGGATCAGCCCGAACGAGTAGATGTCGCTGCGCGCGTCGACCTGGCCGGTGCCGCGGCACTGCTCGGGCGACATGTAGAGCGGCGTTCCCATGAGCATGCCGGTCTGCGTGTGCATCGACTTGACCGCCGCCATGCTGCTCAGCTTGGCGATGCCGAAGTCGAGCACCTTCACGCGTTCGCCCGAATCGGTCTCCTGGTTCTGGACGATGAACAGGTTGTCGGGCTTGAGGTCACGGTGGATGATTCCGGCCCGGTGCGCGGCTTCGAGCACCGACGCGGCTTGCGCGCCCAGCGCGATCACGTCCGCGGCCGGCATCGGTCCCACGCGTCCGATCCGGCGCGAGAACGTCTCGCCTTCGAGCAGCTCCATGATCAACCAGGGCGACCCGTCCTCGCGCGTGCCGCAGTCGTAGATCTGCACGATGCCCGGGTGGCGCACCTCGTTGGTGGCGCGCGCCTCGTTGAAGAAGCGGCGGATCGCCTGCGGGTCGCGCACCAGCTCCGAGCGCAACACCTTGATCGCGGCGCGCCGGTGCATCGTGACGTGCTCCGCTTCGTACACGACGCCCATGCCCCCCTCGCCGAGCGTGCGCAGGAGCTGGAAGTTGCCGATGGTGGTCGG
>CAZNCQ010000021.1:0-47989 GCA_964571275.1 uncultured Myxococcales bacterium | reverse complement strand
TCAAGCGGCCGATCGAGATCTTCATCCCCAACGTCTGCCCGATCGACATGGACACCACCGGCACCTGGCCGTACGGGCGGCGGCTCGAGGACCAGGTGGCGACGCGCTTCCTGTCGCTGTTCCTCGACATGTCGGCCGAGATCGGCGGTCAAAAGGTCAACATCGAGACGCTGAGCCAGCAGTCGCTGTGGGACAAAGCTCCGGTCGAACCGAAGACGCCGCCCAATCCGCTGAAGAACGACAAGGAGTTCCTCGATCACTTCCCCTACCTGGCCGAGCCCTGGTAGGCGAGGGATCGCGCTCGCGGTCCTGGCCGGCGCCGCGGCGTTCGCGAGCGGCGGCTGCGCGCGGCACGTGCCGGCGCCGAGCGACGACGCCAGCGACTACGATCGCGATCTGGCGGCGCTCGAACGCGAGGGTGGGGCCAGCGTGGTGGAAGACGGCGGCGCGCGCGATCCCGCGGCGGCGATCCAGCGCGCGAGTTGGTTGCAGCGGCGCGGGAGTTTGACCGGCAACGCCGAGGATCTGGCCCTGGCGGCGCGGTTGATCAGGGCGGCCACGGCGGGCGCCGGCGCGTCCGACACCGTCGCGCTGCTCGCGGCGATGCTGGCGCTCGATCTGCACCGGTTGGCCGACGCGCGCCGGTGGCTCGATGTCGTGCGCGACCGCGACCTGTGGTTGGTCGCCGCGACCGAGGGGGATCTTGCCGTGCAGGAGGGGCGCTTCGACGACGCAGCGTCTTTCGACGCGAAGGCGCGCGCAGCGCACGCCGGCTGGGAGGTGCCGGCGCGGCTCGCGAACCTGAGCGCTTTGCGCGGCGATCTCGACGGCGCCGATCGGCTGTATCAACAGGCCGAGGACGAGGTCGACGCCAAATCGATGCGGACGTTCGCCTGGCTCGAAGTGCAGCGCGGGCGCGGCGCGTTCGCGCGGGGCCGCTTCGACGAGGCGCAGCTGCGCTACGAGCGCGCGGCGCGGGCGTACAGCGGCTGGTGGCTGGTCGATGCGCGTCGCGCCGAGCTGGCGGCGGCGCGCGGGCAAGGCGAGGAAGCGCTGGCCGCCTACGCGCGCGTCGCCGAGCGGTCCGCCAACCCGGAGATCGCGCAAGCGGTGGGCGAGCTCGACACTTATCTGGGACGGCCGGCGGCCGCCGCGCCCTGGTCCGAGCGGGCGCTCGCGGCCTACCAGCGCTCGATCGACCGCGGCGAAACACACTACCTGCATGCGCTGGCTGCGTTTCACGCCGACGTCTCGGGCGACGCGGCCCAGGCGGTCCACTGGGCGGAGCTGGATCGCCAGCAGCGTCCGGGCGTGGCGGCGGTGCACGACCAGCTGGCCTGGGCGCTGTTTCGCGCCGGTCGATTCGACGCCGCTCGGGTGGAGAGCGCGGCGGCGCTGGCGATCGGCGCGCCCGACGCGCACTGCCTCTATCACGCCGCGATGATCGCGCTCGCCGCCGGACGCGCCGACGAGGGAGCGGGGCTCTTGCGGCGCGTCGCGGCGCTGAACCCTCTCTATACGAGGACGTTCCACGCCCACCACTAGAAAGGTCCGCTCGACGAGTCCCTCAGATCGCCCTCACGCGGGTCCGCCGGTTCACTTCGTTCGAGAACTGAGAGCCGAATTGCAGATTGTTACGCACTTCTTGGTTGCAACTTTCCGGAAGTCGCCTTCTTCTGTTGCCGGCTTCCGACCGGGAGCCCGATCTTTTTGGCGCGCCGGGAATCGTTCCCACGCACGACCGTTCCTTCTCAACGACTCATAGACGACTCGCGAGGTGCACATGTTCCTTTGCCGCCGCTGGATTGCCAACGTCTGGATCGCCGGGTTCGCCGGAGCGTTGGCCATGTTGTCGAATGGCTGCGGCAGCAGCTCGGGCAAGCCGACGTCCGACAGCGGCGACGCCGGCCAGACCGACGGCGCCACCGACGGCGCGGGTGCCGACCGGCCGGTCGATGGCCGCACGGACACCGGTCTCGTGTCCGACGCGAGCCCCGGTGACGCCGCCCCTGACGGCGGCGATGGCGCCCTGACCTCCGACGCCGCCGCGGATACCGGCGCGCACGACGCGAGCATGGAGGCCGGCGCCTCGTGCACCGACAACGCGCGCAACGGCAACGAGACCGACACCGACTGTGGCGGATCCTGCGGGCGCTGCGGCGTCGGCAAGGCCTGCCTGATCAACGCCGACTGCGCGAGCGGCGCGTGCAACGCGTCGCACATCTGTGTCGAGTGCGCGACCGCCGCCAACTGTCCCGGCCAGGACACCGAGTGCAGCGTGCGCGCCTGTCTCAACGGCGGGTGCGTGGTCGCGCTGGTCGCCTCCGGCACCGTGTTGCAGACGCAAGTGGCGGGCGACTGCCACTCGCGGCGCTGCGACGGTCAAGGACAGGTGGCGCAGGTCAATGACGACACCGACCTGCCCGATGACGGCAACCCGTGCACGCGCGACGTCTGCACGAGCGGCGCGCCGTCGAACCCGCCGGCCTCGTCGACGACGACGTGCGGGACGAGCCAGCTCTGCGACGGGCTCGGACACTGCGTCGGCTGCCTGACCGGCGCCGACTGCCCCGGCACCGACAACGAGTGCCGCACCCGCGTCTGCACTCAGAACATATGTGGGTTCACCTATCGCGGGGCGGGCACGCCGACGGCGACGCAGACCACCGGCGATTGCAAGGTCAGCACCTGCGACGGCAACGGCAACGTCGTGCCGGCGAACGCGGATACCGACCTGCCGTCGGACGGCAATCCCTGCACCGCGGATCAGTGCGCGTCGGGGACGCCGTCGTTCGCGCCGCTGGCGACCGGCGCTTCCTGCGGTGGCGCCAACATCTGCGACGGCGCGGGCCGCTGCGTTCAGTGCGTCACCGCCGCGAACTGTCCGGGCCAGGACACCGACTGCCAGATGCGCACCTGCGACACGCACGGGGCCTGTGGTCTCTTGAACGCGGCGGCGGGAACCCCGACGACCACGCAGATCGCGGGCGATTGCAAGGTACGCCAGTGCAACGGCACCGGTACCGTCGTCATCGCCAGCGACAACACCGACCTGCCCGTCGACAACAACGCGTGCACCAACGACGCTTGCCAGGCGGGCGTGCCGGCGAACCCGGCGCGCGCCGTGGGCACCGCCTGCGGCACCGGCGGCCACTGCGACACCGCCGCCCATTGCGTCGCGTGCATCACCGCCGCCGACTGCCCCACGCCGACCAACGCCTGCCAGGCGCCGACCTGCGTGAACGGGACCTGCGGCCAGAGCCCGCTCAGCAACGGGACGCCGGTGGTCTCGCAGGTCTCGGGCGACTGCAAGATCATCGAGTGCGACGCCACCGGCAACCCGGTCGCCGTCGTGGACGAGACCGACCTGCCGGTCGACGGCAATGCCTGCACCAGCGACGTGTGCGCCGCGGGCACGCCGTCGAACCCGCCGCTCGCCATGACCACGTCGTGTGGTGGGACCAACGAGTGCGACGGCCTCGGGCACTGCGTCGGCTGCTTCATCGCCGCCGACTGCCCCGGCATGGACACGATCTGCCAGACGCGCACCTGCGATCCCAACTTCCTCTGCGGCCTCGACAACGTCGCTGACGGGACGCCCGCGGGCACCCAGACCACCGGCGACTGCCGCCAGACCGTGTGCAACGGCGCCGGCAGCACGCGCGTCGCGGCCGACGACACCGACACGCCCGAGGACAACAACCCCTGCACCGCCAACGTCTGCAACGCCGGCAACGCGTCGAACCCGCCGCTCGCGGCTGGCACCGCTTGTCCCACCGGCGTCTGCGACGGCCAGGGCCACTGCGTCACCTGCGTGCGCAACAGCGACTGCGGCGTCGATACGATCTGCCAGACCCACGCCTGCGACGCCGCCCACTCGTGCCGCCTCGGCAACGTCGAGGCCGGGTCGCCGGTCGGCCTGCAGGTCATCGGCGACTGCCATGTTCAGCAGTGCGACGGCGCCGGCACCCCGACGTCGCTCCCCGACGACACCGACCTGCCCGTCGACGGCAACCCGTGCACGCTCGACGTTTGCAGCAACGGCGCGCAGTCGAATCCGTTCGTCCCGGCCGGGACGTCGTGCGGAACCGGCAGTGTCTGCGACGGCGCCGGCCACTGCGTCCAGTGCACGACCAACGGCGATTGCGGCACCGACACCGCCTGCCAGACGCACGTCTGCGGCGCCGACCATATCTGTGCGGTCAACAATATCGCCGTCGGAACGCCGGTCGGCACGCAGGTGACCGGCGACTGCAGCGTCGTGCAGTGCGACGGCAACGGCGCGATCGTCACGGTCGCCAGCTCGACCGACGTGGTCGACGACGGCAACCCGTGCACGGACGACGTTTGCCAGGGCCAGACGCCGGCGCATCCGTCCAAGGCCGCCGGTGTCACCTGCGGCGGCAGCAGCGTGTGCGACGGTCAGGGGAACTGCGGGCCGGCACCCACGCCCGACGGCGGCGTGACCGATGCCACCGCCGACACCGGGACGACAATCGACGCCTCGGCCGGCGGCTGCCCGTCGCCGTTCCTGTTCTGCGACGACTTCGAGGACGGGAACGCCACCGGCTGGACGGCACTGGAGCAGACGACCGCGACCCCCGGCACCTGGATGACGCTCACCGAGACCGGTCATGCCGGTGCCTCGACGATCGACTTCCAGGGAACAGGCGCGAGCACGAGCTATCACTACGAGTACCCGTCGGTGACCGCGGCGGGTGGCCCGTGGGGCGACCAGACGGTGTCGGTCTGGATCAAACCGACGGTGACCGCCCTCAGCTCCGACAACAACAAGGTCGGCGTCTGCGCGCGTTTCTCGACGGCCGGCAACAACACCACGACCAACGCCTACTGTCTGTTCCTGCGCAGCGATGCCGGCGCCACCACCGGCCGCTTGCAGCTCTCGAAGAAGGTCGGCACCGGAAGCTTGACCGGTCTCCTCAGCACGACGACCTCGAGCTTCCCGCCCGCGACCATCCCGCTGTTTGCGCTCGACACCTGGTACAAGGTGACCCTCCAGGTCAGCGGCTCGACGTCGGTGGTCCTGACCGCGTCGATCAACGACGTGGCGCTCGCGACCGTCACCGACCAGGGCACCGCTGTCGATGGCGGCGTTTCGGTCCTGGCCACGGGCGGTCCGGCGGTGATCCTGCGGGGCACCACCGCCAGCTTCGACGATCTGCGTATCAGCTCTCCCTGACAAACCGTCGCGGCACGTCTTCGTTCGCGCTCCAGGCGACGCGCGACGAAAAACGCGATAGTCTTGCACGCCGAGGAGCACGACACATGCAAGAGCGGATCGCTGTGATTGGTCTGGGATACGTCGGCCTGCCGGTGGCGCTGGCCTTCGCGCGGAAGAATCCGGGCACGATCGGGTTCGACGTCAACAAGGAGAAGATCGAGGAGCTCCGCCGCGGGTTCGACCGCAACCAGGAGGTGTCGGAGAGCGAGCTCAAGGAGACGTCGCTCAAGCTCACGGGTGACATCGCCGATCTCAAGAATGCGACGTTCTTCGTCGTCGCCGTGCCGACGCCGGTCGACCACAACAACGTCCCCGATCTGACGCCGGTGGTGAAGGCGTCGGAGACCGTCGGCAAGGGGCTGACCAAGGGCGCCGTCGTCGTCTACGAGTCGACCGTCTATCCCGGTGTCACCGAGGAGATCTGCGGTCCGATCCTGGCCAAGGTGTCGGGGTTGGTCCAGGGCAAGGACTTCAAGCTCGGCTATTCACCCGAGCGCATCAACCCGGGCGACAAGGAGCACACGCTGGAGCGCATCGTGAAGGTGGTGTCAGGCGAGGATGCGGCGACGCTGGACCGGGTCGCCAACGCCTACGGCTCGATCATCGACGCCGGCGTGCACCGCGCCGCCTCGATCAAGGTCGCCGAGGCGGCCAAGGTCATCGAGAACACGCAGCGCGACCTCAACATCGCGCTCATGAACGAGCTGGCGATCATCTTCGAGCGCATGAGCATCCGCACCGCCGACGTGCTGGAGGCGGCGGGCACGAAGTGGAACTTCCTCAAGTTCCGCCCGGGCCTGGTCGGCGGACACTGCATCGGCGTCGACCCCTACTACCTGACGATGAAGGCGCAGCAGCTCGGCTACCAGCCGGAGGTGATCCTCGCCGGCCGCCGCATCAACAACAACGTGGGGCCGTACCTGGCGCAGCGCCTGGTGAAGATGCTGATCACGCAGGGCTTCCCGGTGAAGGGCGCGCGCGTCGGCGTGCTCGGTCTGACGTTCAAGGAAGACTGCAACGATCTGCGCAACAGCAAGGTGCCGGACATCCTGGCCGAGCTGCGCACGTTCGGCATCGACCCGCTGATTCACGACAGCCGCGGCAACCCCGCCGAAGCCAAGCACGAGTACGGCGTCACGCTGAACCAGCTCGAGGAGTACCGGAACCTCGACGGGCTCATCGTCGCGGTCAGCCACAAGGAGTACATCCAGCTGGGTCAGCCCAAGCTGCTGGGCATGGTGCGCGACAACGGCTGCTTCATCGACGTCAAGAGCGTGTTCGCACCGGCGAAGATGGAGCGCGGCATCCAGTACTGGAGCCTCTAGTGTCCTGTCTCAGAAATACGCCGTGGCACCGAGGGCGTGAATGCGGCCCGATCGCGAGGCGCGAGGAGCGCGCATACTGGACGTATGTAAGCGACGAGCAACGAAGCGAGCGGGCCGCAGGCGCGCCCGAATGCAGGCGGATTTCTGAGGCAGGACACTAGGCCGCGCCCGCGTCGCGCGCGCGTGCCAGCTGCCATGGCCCCAGCCGAAACCCAAGCCCAGGCTCAGGGAGAAGACCGCCCGCCGGATCGGTACTCCTGGGTCGACGCGGAGGAGGAGACGATCGAGGTCGCCTCCTCGGGCATCGCGCGCCACATCTCGCGCGCCGGCGCTCGGGTGATCGGCTTGTTGCCCACCGCGCGCGAGCTGGTGGACAGCGCGCGCGGCGCGCCCGGGATGTCGCCGCTGCTCGCGGCGCTCGCGGGCGCGCTCGTGCGGTTCATCGATCAGGAGGTCGCGATCATCGACCACTGGCAGACCTGGAAGCGCGCGGTCCCGCGCTCGGGCACCGGGACGGATTCGCCACCGTCGCGCGTGCGCGAGATCCGCCCGCGCGTCGTCGATGTGTCGCCGGCGGCGTCGCTCGACGCGGAGGCGGCGGCGATCGCTCTGCAGAACGCTCTCAAGGTGCTGCGCAAGACGGGCGGCGTGGTGCTGGTTCACCTGGGCGGCTACGCGCCGGCGGGGACGGTCCCGGCGACGATCCAGGCGTGCGACGGCGTCGCGCTGGTGGTGTCGGAGCGGCGGACGCGCATCTCCGTGGTCAGCGGCCTCGCCAAGTACATCCCGGAGAGCAAGCGCCTGGGCGTGATACTGATCGGCGGTCGCTCATGAAGAATCCGGTGACGGCGCGCTTTCGCCAGGGGCTCGAGCAGCTCAAGAAGAAGAACTTTCACACCTGGACGCCGGGCTACTTGCGCTGGCTCGCGCGGTCGGCGGTGCCGCGGGCGCGCGCCGCGGTCGACGGCAGCGGCGGCCCGCGCCACCTGCTGTTCGCGTTCTGCGACCACTACGAGCCGCACTGGAAGAACAAGGATCCGGTGCGCGGCGCGGAGCGCGTGCGCGCCTGGCTACACCGCTACCCGACGATGGTGGGACCGTTCCGCGACGCCGACGGGTTCGCGCCGCGCCACTCGTTCTTTTTTCCGGGAGAGGAGTACCGCCCGGAATATCTCGACGCGCTCGCGACCCTCGCGCGCGGCGGCTTCGGCGAGGTCGAGCTGCACCTGCACCACCATGACGACACCGCGGACAACTTGCGGCGCACGATCGGCGAGTACCTCGACACCTACGCGAAGCACGGCCACCTGGCGCGCGATCGCGGCGGCCGGCTGCGCTACGCGTTCATTCACGGCAACTGGTGCCTGGCCAACGCGCGCAGCGATCGGCGCTGGTGCGGCGTCGACGAGGAGCTGCCGCTCCTGTTCCACAGCGGCTGCTACGCCGACTTCACGTTCCCGGCCGCGCCCGACGACTCGCAGCCGCCGATCGTGAACCAGATCTACTGGCCGGAGGGCGATCTGTCGCGGCGGCGGGCGCAGGACACGGGGGCGCCGGCGCGCGTGGGCGAAGTGCGTCGCGATCGCCTGCTGATGATCGAGGGGCCGCTCGGTTTCGCGCTGCGTCCGGGCGCGCTGCCCAGGCCGCGCATCGAGAACGCGGCGGTCACCGCCGACGATCCGGCGACGCCGGCGCGCGTGCGCAGCTGGGTACGCGCGGGCATCCACGTCGAGGGCCGGCCCGAGTGGGTCTTCGTCAAGGTGCACACGCACGGCGCCCCCGAGAAGCAGGCCGCGTCGCTGCTCGGAGAGGGCGGGCGCGCGATGCACGCCGAGCTGACCACGCGTTACAACGACGGGTCCCGCTGGCGGCTGCACTACGTCACGGCGCGCGAGATGTACAACATCGCGATCGCGGCCATGGACGGCAAAGCGGGCGACCCGGGCGCCTACCGCGACTACGAGCTGCCGCCGCCACCGGTGGCGAAGGCGTCGTGACTGCGGCGCGGAGGTCCGGGACCCTTCGAGGGTTCCGAGTCAGGATGCTCGGCGCGTGCGATACTGGCCCTGCTGAATGAGCGATGAGACTTCGAAGAAGACGGTGATCGACGACCGCAACCTCGACGCCGTGGTGATCGGCGGCGGGGTGGTCGGTCTCGCGGTGGGGCGGGCGCTGGCGCTGGCGGGGCGCGATGTGGTGGTACTGGAGGCGGCGTCGGAGATCGGCACGCACACCAGCTCGCGAAACTCCGAGGTGATTCACGCCGGCCTCTACTACCCGACGAATTCGCTCAAGGCGCGGCTGTGCGTGGCTGGCAAGCGCGCACTCTATGACTACTGCGAGGCCAACGACGTCGCTCACCAGCGCATCGGCAAGCTGCTGGTGGCGACGGTCGAGGAGGAGATCGCCGCGCTCGAGGCGTACAAGACGCAGGCGGGGAAGAACGGCGTTCACGATCTGACCTGGCTCACCGCCGACGAGGTGCACGCGCTCGAGCCCGAGGTGCGCGCCGTGCGCGGCCTGATGTCGCCCTCGACGGGCATCATCGACAGCCACGGGTTGATGCTGTCGTTTCAGCGCGACATCTTGCGCCGCGCGGGCCTGGTGGTGCTCGACACGCCGGTCGTCGGCGGCAAGGTCGACGCGCAGGGGATCACCCTCGAGATCGGCGGCAGCTCGCCGACGACGGTGCTGTGCCGGACGGTGGTCAACGCGGCGGGATTGTTCGCGCAGGACGTGGCGCGCACGCTCGACGGGCTGCCGTCGGCGAGCATCCCCCCCTGTCACTACGCCAAGGGCCACTACTTCGTGCTGGCCAAGAAGCCGCCATTTCGTCGCCTGGTCTATCCGCTCGCGGTGGCGGGCGGCCTCGGCGTGCACGTGACGCTGGATCTCGGTGGCCGCGCGCGCTTCGGCCCGGACGTGTCGTGGATCGATTCCATCGACTACTCCTTCGACGAGTCGCGGGCGGCGGCGTTCTACGCGGCGATCCGACGCTACTGGCCCGGCCTGGCCGACGGAGATCTGCAGCCGGGGTACACCGGGATCCGCCCGAAGATGGGGCCGGCGGGGACGCCGGCGCAGGACTTCATGATCCAGGGACCCGCGGAGCACGGGGTGCGGGGGTTGGTGAACCTCTACGGCATCGAGTCGCCGGGGCTGACAGCGTCGATGGCGATCGCCGACGATGTCATCGCGCGCTTGGCCGCGTAGCCCGGACCTCCTCACCCCGACCCTCTCCTCCACGCGGACGTGGAGGAGAGGGAGAAAATCCGGAGGAGAGGGAGAAGATCTGGAGGATCCGGGTGACGCTGGAGGGTCTGAAGCCCTCTCCTCCTCGTCTGCATGGAGGAGAGGGTTTGGGTGAGGGTCCGGCGCCGCTTGCCGGTCGTCTGGTTACTTCTAACTCTGCGGCGGCGTGCTCTCGCGCACCCGACGGATCCCATCGCGCACGCCCACGCGCGGCTTCCAGCCCAGCATCGACTCGGCGCGCAGGCTCGCGAAGCTGCGCAGCGCCAGCGCCGAACGCAAGCGATAGCGCGAGAGCGGCGACTTCTTTCCGAGCAGGCCCAGCACCAGCTCCGATGCGTGGCCCATGCCGAAGACGACCGGCCTCGGCACGCGTACGACACGCGCCGACGGACCGACCATTTCACCCAGCACCTGGTTCTGCGTCCAGGGCTCGGGGTCGACGATCTGGATCGTCTCGCCGTGGTGCAGGTCGCTCTTCGCCGCCAGCATCATCGCGTCGATCACGTCGTCGATGTAGACCAGCGGCAGCAGCATCTCGCCGTCGCCCAGCACCAGGTAGCGGCCCGCCGCCCGGCGCGCGATCGCGCCCGTCATCAGCGGGATGCGGCGGCCGAAGATCTGGCCGGGGCGCAGGATCACCGCCGGAAGCCCGCGCGCCGCCTCGGCCGCGACCAGCTTCTCCGCCTCGAGCTTCGCGCGCGTGTACGACCCGCGCTCCTCGGCCTGGCCCTCGAACGGCGTCGACTCGTCGACCGGCGCCATCGGCTCCGCGCCCGCCCACTCGATCACCGACAGCGAGCTCACGTGCACGAGCTTGGTCACGCCGTGCTTGCGGCACGACGCGAGCACGTTGCGCGTTCCCTCTATCGTGCCGCCCTGGTGATCGAGCCAGCTGCCCTTCATCGCCGCGCCGACGTGGAACACCACGCGCGCACCCTGCACGGCGCGCTCGACCGCCTCGGGATCGCCGAGATCGCCGCGCACGTACTCGACGCCCTCGAGACCGTCCTCGGGGCGGTCGGGCAGGTGGCGCACCATCACACGGATCGGCCGCGTCTCCGAGCGCAGGCGATCGACCAGCGCGGAGCCGAGGCCACCCGAAGCGCCGGTCACCAGGTACGGCACCTGGGCCGTGCGCGGGAAGCGCGCGACGCGCACGGCGTCGTCGGCATCGGCGGCGCGCGCCACCTCCTCGGTCCACTTCACGACATTGATCGCATCCTCGGCGATCACCGGCGGGCGGCGGCCCTCTTTCAGCGCCTCGTAGAACGCGATGATCAGCTCCTGCACACCGTGGTACTGGCGCAGTTGCTTGCGCGCGAAGGCGATGACATTGAGGGGCACGTCGATCAACGGCTGGATCGAATCGGTGAGCGCGTTGACGATGCGCTCGGCCGGCTTGGGCAGCGGCGCCGGCTTGCGCGACGCCTGGAACATCAGGAACAGGTCGAGCCGCATCACCCCCTTGGTCCCTTGCAGGATGATCTGGTGCTGCAGCGGCCGCACGCCGAACGCGAGCTGGATCTGGCCGGTTCCTTTCTGGCAGTGCGCGACCGCGCGCCAGTCATTGAAGGCCAGGTTGCCGTCGCCGCTGCCGGGCCGCCAGGTGGCGTCGACGCGCTCGATCGGGCCGAGAAACGCCTCCAGCACGTAGAGGCCGTGGATCCCGAGGTCGCGGAACGGATAGCCCGCGGTGCGGTACTGCGGAGGCAGGGGGCCACCGGCGTAGGGCGGATAGAGCGAGCTGCGCAGGATGTCGACCGAGATCAGATCGCCGAGCGCGCCGCTGCGCACCTTGTCCAGCGCGGACTTGACCTGAGGATCGAAGAGCAGCGAGTGCGACACACCGACCTCGAGCCCGCGCTCGCGCGACAGATCGCGCAGCCGCGTGCAGGCCTCGGCGTCGGTGGCCAGCGGCTTCTCGACGAAGACGTGGCAGCCGGCCAGCAGCGCCTCGGTCGCGACCGCGGCGTGCGTGTGTGGCGGCGTGACCACGTGAATCACGTTGGCGCCCATCGCGCGCAACGCCGCCAGCGACTCGGCGACCGGGATGTTGAAGCGCGTCGCCAGCGCCTCGGCCTTGCTGCGGTCGAGATCGTGCACGCCGACGATCTCGACGAACGGAATCCGCCGCAGCGCCGCGACGTGGAACTCACTGATGTGGCCCGCGCCCACCAGCGCGGCGCGAAAACGGATCTCACTCTTGCCGTTAGTCTGACTCATGGGCTTCGATTCCTTGCCGCGAGTTGTTCCTCGACCATGGACATCACCTTTTTCAGATTCGCGTCCCAGGTCATCGTCGCGGCCAGCGCGGTCTGCCGCTCGATCTGCTCCGCCGTCAACCCCTGCGCCACCGCCCGATCCAGGTGGGCCAGAAACTCCTCGCGCGTGCGCGCGATCGATACGAATTCGCGAAACTTGTCGATCTCGGGCGTGCTCACCGAGACGATCGGCTTACCCATCGCCAGGTACTCACGCAGCTTGATCGGGTTCGAGTTGATCACTTGCTGCGTGAGGTGATACGGGATGATCGCCGCCGTGAACGCCTTGCCGTACGCCGGCAGCGTCTCGTAGGGGCGGCGGCCGAGGTAGTGGATGTTGGGCAGGCGCGGTACCTCGTTTTCGGGCACCGCGATGCGGCCGATCATCAGGAACGTCCAGTTCGGGCGCTGCTCGGCCAGGTAGCGCACCAGCGACAGCTCGATCCAGCGTTCGATCAAGCCGAAGAAGCCGATGATCGGTCGGGGCAACGACGCCGCGTCGGCGGGAATCTCCAGCTTCGGGTCCTGCGCCTTGACGAAGTGATCGAAGTCGACGCCGTGAGCGCTCACGTGGGTGTTGGCGTTGAGGGCGCGCTTGCCTTCGAGCAGCGTGCCCGACGCGACGAAGACCAGGTCCGCCTTGCGCGTCAGCGTGTCGTCCATGTCGCGCACCGCCGCGACGTCGACGTCGGGCAGCGCGGCGTAGTCGTCGATGCAGTAGTAGACCGACATCCGCTCGCCGAGCTCGCCGACCACCGATGCCAGGTGCGGCACCACGAACCAGGTCAGCGGCCGCTTCACACCCTGCAGGCGCATCAGCAGCTTCAGCGTGAGCAACAAGAGCTCGCGGTTCGCGCGCCGCACCAGCTTCGATCCGTGCAGCGGGATCTGCAGCAGCGTCTGAACCTGAAGGCCCTCGGGCGTGGGGCGCGGGCCGCGCAGCGCCAGGCCGACCTTGGACAGCAGCTTCTTCAGATCCCGCCCCGTGCCCTTGGGCGCGCGCAGCCCCGGGCTCTCGACGTAGATCACGCGGTAGCGCTTGGCCAGCCAGCGCGCGACGTGGTGGCTCGACGTCCGGTTCTCCGCCGCCCAGTCGTTGCCGAAGTACAAGATGGTCGGCCTGTCCTCTGAGGATCCGTTCGGTTCACTCATCGCATCGATCCTCATGGCTTCGCGCCTCACGGCTTCGCGCCTCACGGCTTCGCGCCTCGTGGGCTTTGGCGCCGCACATAGTACCCGATCTCGACGCGTGATAGCCTAGCCCGATGCTGTCGGCAATTCTCGGTGAGCGCGGAGGCCCACTGCGGATCCTATGCCTCGGTGCGCACTGCGACGACATCGAGATCGGGTGCGGTGGAACGGTGTTACGGCTGCTGGCCGAGCGCCCGGGATCGTCGGTGAAGTGGGTGGCGCTGGCGTCGACCCCGGAACGCGAGCAAGAGGCGCGCGGATGCGCGACGGAGTTCCTGGAGGCGGCGGCCAGCAAGGAGATCATCATCAATTCGTTTAGAGATGGTTACCTGCCGTTTCAAGGTGTCGAGGTCAAAGACTTCTTCGAGTCGATCAAGGCGAGCACCAAGCCAGACCTGATCCTGACCCATCATCGTCACGACCGGCACCAGGACCACCGCCTGATCGCGGAGATGACCTGGAACACCTTCCGCAATCACCTGGTCCTGGAGTACGAGATCCCCAAGTACGAGGGCGATCTGGGAACGCCGAACCTGTTCGTGCCGCTGCCGGCGGCGACGGCGCAGAAGAAGATCGACTCGATCCTGCGCCACTTCAAGACGCAGGCGGGGCGCGGCTGGTTCCGCGCCGAGACCTTCGAGGCGGTGATGCGCCTGCGCGGCATCGAATGCAACGCGCCCGAAGGCCTGGCCGAGGCCTTTCACGCCAACAAGATCGTGCTCTGAATTGGCCCCATCCCGCCAAGCGGAAATCGGCCGACAAGCCGGCCCGATGGCGTAGCCGGGCCGAGCACCGGAGCGGAGCGTAGTCTTTTCCTACGTGAGCACCGGAGCGCAGGCCCGGCATAGCCAGCGGGCCGGATCGTCGGCCGGCGGTCAATCGGATCGCGACCTGCGCTACGGCATCCAGACTTGCCAGGGGGCGCGGCCGCGGGAGACCAGCTCGTCAAGCTCGATCTTGTCGCGGAAGGTGTCCATGCTGCGCCAGAAGCCGTCGTGCGGGATGGCCATGATCTGGTGCTTGGCCGCGAGGCGCTGGAAGGGCTGGTTCACCAGCTCCTCCCCCTCGTTGATGTGGTTGAAGATCTCCTTGCGGAACGCGAAGTAGCCGCCGTTGATCCGCAACGCGGCGTCGCCGACGTACTCCAGCTTCTCCAGCTCGTGCTCCCGGTTGGCGTGCACGATGTGGAACGTCTGCGGGACGCGCACGCTGAGGAAGGATCCGATCTTGTCGCCCTTCAAGAACGACTCGACGTAAGCGGCGCAGTCGAGATCCGTCAGCCCGTCCGAGTAGTTGGCCAGGAAGACGTCATCGGGCTCGACGTACTTGCGCACGGCGCGCAGGCGCTCGCCGATGTTCGAGCGCTGGCCGGTGTCGACGAAGGTGATCCGCCAGCTTTCGATGTCGCTCTGGAGCAGATCGATGTTGCGCCCGCCCTTGGAGAACACGAAGTCGTTCGACAGGCACTCGTCGTAGTTGCGGAAGTAACCCTTGATCGACGAGCCGCGATAGCCGAGGCAGAGAATGAAGTCCTTGAAGCCGAAGTGCGCGTAGTAGCGCATGACGTGCCACAGAATCGGGCGCGACCCGATCTCGACGAGCGGCTTGGGGATCTGATCGGAGTAGTCGCGCAGCCGGGTTCCGAGGCCGCCGCAGAACAGAACCACCTTCATCGCGCGCCACCGCAATTGGAAAGCATCCGCGCAGTCTAACCGATCGGGTTCGGATGGGAAAAGATCCCGAAGACGGGTCCGGGTTACGGCGGTGACGTCTCCAGGATCAGCGCCCAGTCGGCGTAGCCGTCGGTGTGCTGGTTCGCGGGCGGCGTGAACGTGCGGACGCCGCTGTTCGGGAGCGGCGATCCGGCGACCGTCGTGAACGCGCCGGTCGTCGGGTCGTACCAGCGCGCAGTCGCGGTCGCCGCCAGCTTGCTCATGTCGACGGTGATGCTGCGCGCGGTCGGCATGTACGCGATCACCAGCGTGCCGTCGGCGGTGCGCGCCGCGGTCGCGCAGGTGTTGTCCTGCGCGTTGGGGTTCGTCCGACCCTGCAGCGCGCTCGATGCCATGCAGGTCCCCAGGCCCGACGTCATCACGACGTGCGATTCATCGGGCACCAGCAGCCACCACTTGCGCGCCTCGAAGAGCGACTTGACGTAGGCCATCTGCGGTGCGCCCTGGTCGGTGTTCAGGTTCGAGCTCCAGGTGTTGTTGTCGAGCGCGAAGACCTCCCAGTGGCTGCCGTAGAACCAGCCGGCGGCGCCGCTGAGATCCGACCAGTAGGCCTGGGTCCGGACGTCGTGGCCATTGGTGATGTGCGAACCGGCTTCGAGGTTCTCGCCCTCGTAGTTGCCTTCAATGAAGACGCTCGGCTGGTGCAGGTTGCGGTCGAAGTCCGACAGCAGGATCGCGTAGGTCGGATTGTAACTGTACGAGGCGTTGACCGATATCGGCGCGTTCGCTGGCACCCAGTTCGGGTCGTCGACCGTGCTGGGTAGCGCGGGCCAGTCGAGCTCCGCGGTCTGTGGTTGCGTCGCGCCCGCGTTCTTGATGCCGGCCGCGACATCCACGAATTTGTCGACCTGGTTGAAGCCGGCCATGTCGTTGCCGCTCATCCAGAGGATGTTGCCCTGGCCGCGATAGCGCGCGCCCAGGAACTGGCCGTACGACGTTGCAGCCGCCGCGGAGTTCGCCTGGATGGTTTGCCAGAACCCACCGAACTCGATCGGGTCGAGGAAGATCACCGTCCCCTGCGCGGCGGCCGCGGACACCAGCGCGTCGATGCGCGCGAAGTAGGCTGGGTTGGGCTTGGTCAGATCGTAAAAGCCGCCGCCGATGGTACCGGTGAACGGCGGGATGCCGTCATAGGTCGTCGCGTCGGTGCGCCCACCGGTGTAGGTGGTGCAGAGCAGGTTGACCCAGGCCGCGTTGAAGCCCTCGGCGGCGCGGATCGCGAAGTAGGCGTTCATGTTGGCCGGCGAAAGGTTCGCGCTCAAGCACTGCGGGGAATCGCCCGCAACCGAGAACGGAACACCGCACGCGTCGACGAGCAGGCGCTCGCTGGCGTGCAGTGGAAAGCGCGACGTGCAGCCCGTGTTGCCGCCGACGCCGGAGCCGCCGGCGCCGCTGCCGCCGACCGACG
This sequence comes from uncultured Myxococcales bacterium, assembly GCA_964571275.1. Taxonomy (GTDB): domain Bacteria; phylum Myxococcota_A; class Polyangia; order Fen-1088; family Fen-1088; genus DASRQZ01. The sequence continues at coordinate 31,577 of CAZNCQ010000021.1, read as the reverse complement.
AGCCGCCGACCCCGGATCCGCCCGCGGCCGCGCCACCAGCGCTGGAGCCGCCGGCCGAAGAGCCGCCGATGCTGCTGCCCCCCACGCCGGAACCGCTCGCGGCCGCGCCGCCAACGCCGGAGCCACCGGCACCGGAACCACCGGCCGCCGCGCCGCCAACGCCCGCGCCGCCGACGCCGCTACCGCCCGCGGCCGATCCGCCCGCGCCGGGGAGGCCGCCGCTGGCCGGCTTGAACGCCGCCACTTGAATCACCCATCCGTTCGGGCCGACGACAGGCGCCGTCGCGTTGTACGTCCCTGCGGCGCCGGCAACGCGATCTTCGGCGATGTCGTCGTCGGGCGTGGTGATCAGCCGCGACGTATAGCCGGAGCCGGCCGCGGGCGATCCGGTCATGACCATGTCACCAGCCACGAGCAGGTCATTCGCCGCGTGCGTCGTCAGCAAGCCGGTGTCTGCCAGGCCGCTGCTGCCGCTGGCCGCGGCGGCCGAATCGAACGGCGCCACCGGATCGAGGCCGGCGTATTCGAGCACGCGCAGGTCGACGAACTTCGCCGCTCGGGAGAAGCGGACGGTCACGGTGTTCGCGCCGCCCGCGATGTTCTTCGCGTAGTAGATGCTCTGCGAGAGCACGGTGGTCCGCTTGGTCGGACCGACGGCGAGAGAGAAGACGTCGCCCACCGAGTCGGTCACCGAGCTCACCGTGGCCGTGGCATCGTTCCAGCCAGCGAACACCACCAAGAGATCTCCCGCGCTCTGCGGTGACTGCAGCGTCACGGCGACCGCGGTCTGATTCGTCTGCGGCGTCGCGGAGCCTCCCTGCAGATACGCGGGGCCGACCAGCGCCGCCTCCCGTTGATTGACGGGATCCGGGTCGGGTTCGCACGCGGACAACGTCGAAAGGATCAGACTGGAGAGCAGTAAAACACGGCGCATGAGTGTCATCGTCAGATGCCCCTTCCGGGTGGACGAATAGCGGTAACCCAACCCCCTGTTGGTGGGTCGGGCGTCCTGGTCGACAGATCGTCGAAATACTTGACTCACACAGGCGTATGGCCTGCGGGTCAGGTTGCTTGGCGTCCACACAGCCTCCAGGGGAGGAGTGCGTGAACGGCTACGAACGCGTGATCAAGGAAGCGGGAGGCAAGCGCCTCGTCGCCCTGTCACGGTGGGGACGTCTCGAGGACGAGGGCCCAGTCCGTATAGCCGTCGCTGTGTGTCGCCGTCGGGGGCGTGAACGTTTTTGTCCCCGTGTTTGCCAACGGCGATCCAGCTACGGTGGTGAACGCGCCCGTCGTTGGATCGAACCAACGCGCGGTCGCGGTACTGCTCAGTTTGGTCATGTCGACGGCGATGGCGCGCGCTTGCGGTATGTACGTCATGATCAGCGTGCCATCGGCCGTTCGTGCGGTCGTCGCGCAGGTGTTGTCTTGGGCATTCGGGCTCGACACCCCCTGCGTGGCGGTCGACGCCATGCAGGTCCCGAACCCCGACGTGACGACCGCGTGCGCATCGTCGGGGACCAGTTGCCACCATTTACGCGCTTCAAACAGTGTTTTCACGAAAGACATCTGCGGGGCGCCTTTGTCGCCCGCCAGGTTGGACGCCCAGGTGGCGTTGTCCATTCCGAAGACCTCCCAGTGGTTTCCGTAGAACCATCCGGTCGCACCGCTCAGATCCGACCAGAAGGCTTGGGCCCGTATGTCGTGGGCATTGGTTGCGTGTGGCCCGGCTTCGAGATTCTCTGCCTCGTAATTACCCTCGATGAAGATGTTGGGCAGATGCCCGGCCCGATTGTAATCGAAAAGTAGCAGAGCGTAAGTGGGATTGTACGTGTACGCCAAATTAATACTGGTCGGGGAGGCACCGGGGACCCAGCTCGGATCGTCCAGCGTGCTCGGAAGCGCCGGCCAATCCAGCTCTGCCGTTTGCAACTGCATGGCGCCGCCCGTTTGAATCCCCTTTGCGACGTCGACGAACTTGTCGACCATGTTGAAGCCAACCATGTCATTGCCGCTCATCCAAACGATGTTGGCCTGGTTGTGATAGCGCGCGCCGAGGAATTGCCCGTACGAGCTCGCGGCGGCGGCGCTGTTGCCCTGAATGGTTTGCCAGAAGCCGCCGAACTCGATCGGATCGGCAAACACTACGGTCCCGTGCGCGGCGGCCGCCGCGAAGAGCGCGTCGACGCGCGCGAAGTAGGTCGGATTCGGTTTGGTCAGATCGTAGAGACCGCCGGAGATCGTGCCGTTGAACGGAAGGATCCCATCATAAGTAGATGCGTCGGCGCGGCCGCCGGTGTAGGTCGTGCAGATCAGATTCACCCACGAGGCGTTGAATCCTTGCGCGGCGCGCGCGGCGAAGTAGGCGTCCATGTTCGCGGTCGAAAGGTTGGCGCTCAAGCACTGCGGCGAATCGCCGGCGACCATGAACGGCGCGCCGTTGCTCCCCATGAGGTAGCGCTTGTCGGGGCTGACCGTCAGGGGCAGCGTCACAGGCCCGGCGATCGAGCCGCCGGCAGCGGGTGTGCCGCCTTGGCCAGTGCCCGCCGTGCCGCCACGACCGCCCTGGCCGGCGCCGACGCCACCTTGGCCTCCCGGCGTACCGCCCTGACTCCCGGTCACTCCTGCTCCGCCTTGCGTGCCGCCGCTGCCCTGCGTGCCGCCACCACCCCGCGCGTCCCCGTTTGCATGATTTCCCCCGCTCCCAGCGCCCGCTCCATCAGATGCGGAACCGTCGGGATCCATCGAATCCTTCACCGAGGGTGAATCTGGGGGCGCGCACGCGCCTGCCAAGGGGAGGCAAATCAAAAACACAAAATGTTTCATCGCGCGATTCATCGGCAGTTCCTTGGACCACTTTTGGCCAAACGGCCGATCGCGAACCGATGGGTCGCGGGGGCGGCCTCAGCGTCGGGGGGCCTGGCCAGTATAAAACGAGATCCCTCACAAGATAGGGCGAACAGCCCTATTGCGAGATTTTTACCTGCGTCGCAACCGACGATCTTTTTCGGTCACGTACGCTTTTTCGTACGTCCGATTTGCGGATCAGGTCCGTGCGACAGCCACGGGCTCGCTCTGCCGGTCCGGCACGACGAAGTCCAGGATCGTACGGTAGAGCCTGCGCGTTCGCGCCGGCAGCAGCGACGCGATCATGCGCAACCGTTCGCGATCCGTGCCGTCGAGGCAGCGCAGCCAGCGCATGAGCGTAACGAAGATTGCGACCCCGAACGGAATGCCGACGATGATCGCCAGGAGCGGCGGGAGATGGAGTACGACGAAGCGCACGCCCACGTACATTATCGTGCAGACGCCAATGACCTTGACGATTCGCCAGACTGGCAACTTCACGTCGAACTTCAAGACCATGAATCCAAGGAAGCCGGCGGCGGCGACCAGCTGGCTGATCCCCTTCGCGTAGGCTGCGCCGAGCGCGCCGTGCGAGGGAATCAGGAGCTGGCACCCGACGACGTCGATCGCGGCGGCCACCAAGAGCCAGGCGATGTAGAAAATCTGCCGCTCCGCTGCGACCAGCAGAAACTGAGCGGATTGCGACGCCGCCAATCCGAGCGCGAAGAACGACAGCGCCGCGAGCACGGGAATCGCCGGCAGGTACTTCGTCCCGTAGATCACCTGCAGGAAGGGACCGGCCAGCGCGGCGACACCGAACAGCTCGGGTGCGCCGAACAGGATGGTCAGCCAGGTCGCCGACGCCGCGATGCGCGCCGCCTCCGCGGGCGCATGGCCCTGCTTGACCATGATCGTGACGCTCGCCGAACCGGCCAGGGTCTGCGGGACGATCAGGAGATATTGGACCAGCGTGAAGCTGATGGAGAAGAAGGCGATCTGACTCGGGCCCGCGAGCCGGTTGATGAAGACCACTTCCGTTCGGTCGAACAGAAACGCGTAGAGCAGGGTCGGGACGAGTTGCAGCGCGGCGAAGCGGATCAGACGCGCGCGCAGCTGTGGATCCAGGTGGTCGGCTGCCTCGCCCGGTAGATTGCGCTCCAGCCGCTTGAACATGGCGAAACGCAGGAGGCAATCGAACGTGCGCGAGACCAGCAGCGAGCCAACGATGGCCAGCAAGCCCCACTGCATGATCACGGAGACGGTCACGCCGATCAGGTTCACCGCGATCGACAGCGTCGAGCAGATGACGTTGTAACGCAGGTTCTCGGTGCCGTAGAGGACACCCGCGGGCACGCTCAGCAGCAGCGCCGGCACGATCGTCAGCACCGCGAGAGTCGCGAGGTGCTTCTGCTCAGGCGCGAACCGGAAATGGACGATCGTGAGGCCGATGGTCACGCCGGCGATCGCCAGCTTGAACTGGAGACGCAGCGTGACCCGCACCATCGTCTTCAGCACGCCATAGTCGCCGCGCCCCATGAACTCCGCGGAGAACTTGCGGAACGTGGCCGGAATGGCGACATCGCTGATCATCTTCAGCACGGTCGCGAACCAGAGCACGTAGTTGTAGTGGCCCATGAGCTCCGGGCCGAGCTTGCGCGCGACCAGGATCGAGCAGTAGAGCGACGCCACCAGCGCGGAGCAGTTGTCGATCAGCAGCCAGAAGGAGTTCCTCGCGATCGTCGTGACCGCGCCTTCCGATTTGCTGTTGCGCTCGGGCGCCGGCGTCGCGGAAGCAGACGGCAGCGGTGCCTCGGCGGCAGGTGGTGGGGCTGGGACGGACTCTTCCATGGGGGCCTCTCTTACCACGTCATTGCGCGCGTCGGGCATCGCGCGTGCGACGTTTGCGTAGGATGATTGCGTGGCGACGCAAAAACTCTTAAGGTCGGTCGCCCGTCCGCGGAAGGCGCCTCGTGCGTCGTTGTGGGATTTCTCGGGAGCGTCGTGCCCAATCCAACCGCCCAATCAGAGCCGCCCGGCAGCGCGCCGATCGGGCGCTCCGGGTCGGTGCTCGTCTGGCGCCTCGCCGTGTTGTTGATCGTGGCCGCCGTGACGATCGCCGCGTTTTTTCTACGCAAGTCGGACGGGCAGGGGGCGGCTTCGCGCGCCGGCTACGTCTGCCCCATGCATCCCGCGGTCCGCTCGAAGCTGCCAGGCGCGTGCCCGATCTGCGGTATGGCGCTGGAGCCATGGCGGGCGATGTCGTCCGAACGCCCACCAGCTGCACCCGACAGCGGTGGCCCAAGGATTCTCGACTACGAGATAGTGACCGTGCGGCCGCGCGCGATGGCGCGTGAGACGCGCGCACCCGCCTGGGTCGAGAGCCCGGGCCTGGTCGTCGCGCTGCTCTACGACGACGAGATCGCGACGGTGTCGGCGGCCGCGACGCTCTCCTTCGTTCCGGCGGCCACGCCGGGACGATCGCTGCCGGTGCGCCGAGCGGGCCGCCCGCCACAGACCTGGGACGAGGCCACGTCCCGCGTCGAGCTGCGCCTCGCCGGCGATGCGTCGGCTGCGCACGTGGGCGACGTCGGTTGGTTGAAGCTGCCACCCGACGCGCCGCCGCCGCTGGTCGTGCCCGACCCCGCGATCGTGCACGCGCTCGAGGGGCCGTTCGTCCTGGTGGCCGGCGCCGATAACCGCACGTTCACCCGCCGGCCGGTGCGGGTCGGCCGCGGGTTTTTCGGCGCGAGCGCGATCGTGGCGGGCCTCAACGCCGGTGAGCGCGTCGTGGTCTCGAACGCGTTCTTCCTGGACGTCGAGGAGCGCCTGCGCGCGCAGCCGCCCGAGAGCCGCCGGAGCGGACCGTGACCGCGCGGCTCGTCGCCTGGAGCGCGCGTCACAGCCGGATCGTCGTCGCCGCCGCCTTGGTGCTGGCGCTGGTCGGCGACCTCGCCCGGCGATCCCTTTCGCGCGACGTCGTGCCGGATCTCGCCGATCCGCAGATCGCGATCCTCGGCGATTGGATGGGGCACTCCGCCGGTGACGTGGCGCGCGAGGTGACCAGTGTGCTCGAACGGTCGCTGGACGGCGTGCCCGGGCTGGTGGCGGTGCGCGGGTCGTCGATGACCGGCATGGCGTACCTGGACGTGGTGTTTGCGTCGGCGCACGCCTTGGCCGCGGCGCGGCCGGCGATCATCGAGCGTGTCGAGGCCACGCGCGCGCGGCTGCCGGCGACGGTACGCGTGCACGTCGGGCCCACGGTGTCGAGCACAGGTTGGGTCTTTCAGTACGCGCTCATCGATCCGACGCACGGTCAGCCCGTGCGCGCGCTGCGCCGGCTGCAGACCGACGTGCTGCGCCCGGCGCTGGCCGCGATTCCCGGCGTCGCGGAGGTGGCGACGGTCGGCGGCGGCGTCCAGGACCTGCTGGTCGAGGTGCACAGCGAGGCGCTGGCGGCGCATGCGCTGGCGTTCTCCGAGGTCGTGGCGGCGGTCCACGCGGGACTCGCGGACGGGCATGCGCACAGCGTGACCGAGCTCGAGGCGCAACCGATCGCCAGTTCGTCGCTGGTGGCGCCGGCGGAGCCCCCGATGCATGTCGGCGACATTGCCCGCTTCCGGCGCAGCGACGAGATGGACCCTGTCGGCGCCGCCAACCTGGACGGGCAGTGGACTGCGATCGGCGGGGTCGTGCTGGCGGAGCGGGGCGCACGCTTGCCGCCGCTGATCGAGGCGCTACGCCGGACGCTGGACCAAGAGCGCGCGCGGTTGCCGCCGGGCGTGCGGCTGATCGTGACCTACGATCGGCTCGACCTGATCGATCGCGTCGGTCACACGCTGGTGCAGGCGCTGGCCGAAGAGGTCGCCGTGGTGGTGCTGGTGATCCTGATCTTCTTGCTGCACGCGCGCAGCGCGCTGGTTCCGCTGATCACGCTGCCGGTCGTGTTGCTGGCCACGTTCGCGGCCATGTGGCTGCTGGGCGTGCCCGCGACGATCATGAGCCTGGGCGGCATCGGCATCGCGCTCGGCATGGCGGTCGACGCAGACGTCGTGGCGCTGGAGGCGTGCCATCGCCGGCTGGAGACGCTGAGCGCGGGCGTCGCCGACAATGAGCGGCGCGCGGCGCTGAGCGCCGCATCGGGCTCGGTCGCGCCCGCGCTGCTGACGTCGTTGTTGATCGCGGCGCTCACGTTCCTGCCGGTGCTGGCGTTCACCGGCGAGACCGGCCGGCTGTTGCGACCGCTGGCATTGACCAAGACGCTGGTCGTGATCTCGGCCGCGCTGGTGACGCTGACGCTGGCGCCCGCGCTGCGCGATCGGCTGTTACGCGGCCGCGTGACGCCGGAGATGGCCAACCCGCTCACGCGCGGGCTGGTGCGGATCTATCGCCCGTTCGTGCATTTCGCGCTGGCGCGGCCGGCGCTGACGCTGGTGACCGCGCTCCTGGCCGTGGTGTCGTGCCTGCCGCTGCTGTCTCGCCTGGGGGGAGAGTTTCTGCCGCGCATCGACGAGGGCGACTTGCTGTTCATGCCGACGACGCTGCCGGGCGTCTCGCCTCACCGCGCCGAGCACGATCTGCGCCGCCAGGATCGTGCGCTGGCGGCGTTCAAGGAGGCCGGCAGCGTGATGGGAAAGCTCGGGCGCTCCGACACCGCCACCGATCCCGCGCCGGTCTCGATGATCGAGACCACGATCCACCTGTTGCCGCGCGCCGCGTGGCCGACCGTGGCGCGCCAGCGCTGGTACAGCAGCTGGGCGCCGGCACCGTTGCGCCGCGCGCTGGCGATCGTCTGGCCCGACGAGACGCCGCCCACGACGAGCGAGCTGATCGAAATGATGGATCGCGCGACGCGGCTCCCGGGCTGGGCCGGGGCCTGGACCGCGCCCATCCGAGCGCGCATGGACATGATGGCGACCGGCGTGCGCACGCCCGTCGGCATCCGGATCGTCGCGCGCGACGTCGCGCGGCTGGATGCGCTGGGCGCGCAGCTGCAGTCGCTCGCGGCGGCGCTTCCCGGGACGCGCAGCGCGGTCTTCGAGTCGCTGGGCGGCGAGCCGGGGCTGGCGTTCGAGATCGATCCGGCGGCGCTGCGCCTCCACCGAGTCGACGGTGCGGTCGCGCGATCGATCGCGGATCATCTGCTGGCGGGCGGGGAGATCGGGCAACTGCTCGAGAACGGCCAGGCCGTGCCCGTGCGCGTGATCCCCGACGAGAACGTCGAGGGGCCGGCCGACCAGATCCGCGACGCGACCGTACGATCGTCGCCGTCCGCGGACGTGCCGTCGCAGCCGGTACCGCTGGCGCTCGTCGGGCACGCGCGCCACGTGATCCGCCCGGCGATGATACGCACCGAGCGCGGCGAGCCGTGCGCGTACGTCTATGTCGATCTCGCGTCTGGCGTCGATCCGCAGAGCTACGTCGAGGGCGCCCAGCGTGCGCTCGACGACCAGCTCGCGGCCGGCCGCGTCGCGCTCGGGCCCGGTGAGCGGGTCGAGTGGGCCGGGCAGTATCAATTACTCGCCGCGGGCGCGCGCCGGCTGCGATGGATCGTTCCGGCGGTCGCGATCTCGATGATGGTGCTGCTGTTCCTGCAGTTTCGCAGCGTGGTCGGCGCGCTGATCGTCCTCGCGTCGGTGCCGTTCGCGCTGGTCGGGAGCTTCTGGACGCTGTTTCTGCTCGGGTACGCGCTGTCGGCGCCGGTGTGGGTCGGGCTGCTCTCCGTCGTGGGGCTCGCCATGCAGACCGGCGTGGTCATGGTGGTCTATATCGATGGCGCGTTCTATCGCCGGGTGCGGGACGGACAGTTGCGCACCCGAGACGACATCGTCGCCGCGCACGCCGAGGGGACCGTCCAACGCTTGCGGCCAAAGTTGATGACGATCACGACGATGGCGGTCAGCCTGCTGCCGCTGCTGTGGGCCGAGGGCGCGGGCGCGGAGATCATGCGCCGCGTCGCCGCGCCGATGGTGGGCGGCGTCACCAGCAGCGCTTTCCTGACTCTGGAAGTATTACCGGTGCTTTACACGATTTGGCGCACCCGGCAATTGCGCCGCGCAACGCGCCTCGGCACCACGATTGATGCGGTGCTTGCTCGTCCACCGCCCTGGACGCTTTGAATCTCCGCGGGTTGGGAACCCGCTTCAAAATCGTTATTAGATTGTGGGGAATCTTTCATTTGCTAGACGTTTAGATGGGTGGTGTGATAACCGTAGAGCTGCAGGGGGGTGTCATCCATATGGCTACAGGTCTGAGCGAACGGCGCATTGTGAATCGGATTGCTTGGCGAGGCGCAGCGGCCACAACGCTCGCATTCTTGTTTTCGGTCTCCGCTCTTCCGTTGCTTGGTTGCCGTTCCCCCGACGGGGAGAACGCGGGTAACCTCGTCGACGTTCAACGCGCCGTGACGGCTCCGATTGCCTTCGTCCAGGGCAATTTCGCCGATCCGCAGACGGCGCAGACGGCGGTCACCGTGCCGTTCGGCGCGGCGCAAGGCGCCGGGAACCTCAATGTGGTGGTCGTTGGATGGAACGACACCAAAGCCGTGGTCAATTCCGTTGTCGACACCGGCGGCAACGTTTACCAGCTGGCGGTCGGTCCGACCAAACGCACCACGCTGCTCACGCAATCGATCTATTACGCCAAGAACATCGTGGGCGGAATGAACTCGATCACCGTCAATTTCAGCGTCGCGGCCAGCTTTGCCGACGTCCGCACCGCGGAGTACAGCGGCATCGACACCACGAACCCGCTCGACGTGGCCATTGGCGCCACCGGCACCACCAACAGCAGCAGCAGCGGCGCGGTCACCACGACCAACGCCAGCGATCTGATCGTGGGCGCCAACATGGTGTTCACGTCGACGATCGGCGCGGGCACCGGCTTCACCAGCCGGCGCATCACCACCCCTGACGGCGACATCTATGAGGACCGCGTGGTCACGGCCGCGGGCTCGCAGACCGCGACGGCGCCGCTCTCGGGCGCGGGCGCGTGGGTCATGCAGCTGGCGGCTTTCAAGGCAGCCGTGCTCAGCGGTGACACGCAGGCGCCGACCGCGCCCGCGAACCTGGTCGCGACCGCCGCGTCGATGACCCAGATCAATCTGTCCTGGACCGCCGCCACCGACAACGTCGCCGTCACCAGCTATCTCGTCGAGCGTTGCGCGGGCGCCGGTTGCTCGAACTTCGCGCAGATCGGGACCTCGGCGACCACCACGTTCAACAGCACCGGCCTCTTGCCGCAGACCAGCTACAGCTATCGGGTGCGCGCGAGCGACGCGGCCAGTAACCTGGGGCCGTATTCGAACGTGGCGAGCGCCACGACGCTGTCCGACACCCAGGCGCCGACGGCGCCCGCGAACCTGACTGCGACGCCGACCTCGGCGACGCAGATCAACCTCGCCTGGACCGCCGCCACAGACAACGTCGGCGTCACCAGCTACTTGATCGAGCGCTGCCAGGGCGCCGGCTGCAGCAACTTCGCGCAGATCGCGACGGCGCCGGCGACCGCGTTCAGCGACACGGGCCTCACCGCGCAGACCAGCTACAGCTATCGGGTGCGTGCCACCGACGCGGCAAGCAATCTGGGGCCGTACTCGAACACCGCCACCGCGTCGACGCCGTTCGTCGACACGCAGCCACCGACGGCGCCGTCGAACCTGACCGCGACGGCCACCTCCAGCAGCGCGATTGCGCTGTCGTGGACCGCCGCGACCGACAACGTCGCGGTCACCTCTTATCTGATCGAGCGCTGCTCGGGCGCCGGTTGCTCGAGCTTCGCGCAGATCGGGACCACGGCGACCACGGCCTTCAGCAACACCGGCTTGACCGCGCAGACCAGCTACAGCTACCGGGTGCGCGCGAGCGACGCGGCCAACAACCTGGGTCCGTACTCCGGCACCGCCAGCGCCACCACGCCGGCGGCGCCCCCGCCGCCGCCGAACCCGACCTTCGTGCAGAGCGCGTTCTCCGATCCGCAGGCGCCGTCGTCGACGGTGACCGCGACCTTCACCAAGGCGCAGACCGCCGGCGACCTCAACGTCGTCATCGTCGGTTGGAATGACACGGCCTCCACGGTCAACGCGATCACCGACGCGGCCGGCAACTCGTACACGCTGGCCGTCGGGCCGACGGCGCTGACCGGCTTCCTGTCGCAGGGGATCTACTACGCGAAGAACATCGCGGCCGCGGCCGCTGGCAACGTCGTCACGGTGAAGTTCACCGGCGCGGCGGCGTTCCCCGATGTACGCATCCTCGAGTACGCGGGCATCGATACGTCGATCGCCGTCGACCGCGTGGCCGCGGCCACCGGCAGCACCTCGGTCAGCGACAGCGGCCCGCTGCAGACGTCCAACGCCAACGACCTGCTCGTCGCCGCGAACATGGTCTACACGGCGAGCGTCGCTCCCGGCACGGGCTTCACCCAGCGCATCGTGACCACGCCCGACGGCGATTCGGTCGAGGAGCGTGTGGTGTCGGCCGTCGGCTCTTACGACGCGACGGAGTCGCTGTCGAGCTCGGGGCCCTGGATCATGCAGATGGTCGCGTTCCGCGCGGCGGGCGGAGCGCCGCCCGACACCACGCCGCCGACGGTGACGATCACCAGCCCGGCGTCGGGCGCGACGCTGAGCGGTCTGGTCAGCGTCAACGTCGACGCGGTCGACACCGGCTCGGGCGTCGCCAGCGTTCAGCTGCTGGTTGATGGCTCACCGGTCGGCTCGCCCGATACGATCGGGCCGTTCGCGATCACGCTCGACACCACGCAGTTCACCAACGACGTGCACTCGATCGGCGCCTATGCGATCGACTTTGCCAACAACGTCGGCAATGCGACCGCGGTCTCGGTCACCTTCTCGAACAGCCTGGGACAGGGCGGGCAGTGGTCGAGCGTGGTGCAGCTGCCGATCGTGCCGGTTCACTCGGCGTTGATGCACACCGGTGAGGTGTTGATGTGGGACGGCCAGGAGCTCGGGGCCAGCACCGGCGTGTGGAACCCGACCACGCAGGCGTTCACGGCGATCACGGCGCCCGCCAACCTCTTCTGCGCGGGTCCCAGTCAGCTGCCCGACGGCCGGATCGCGGTCGTGGGCGGCCACATCGACACGCACATCGGCTTGCCCGACCTGAACATCTTCGACCCGGCGACCAAGAAGTGGACGCTGGGGCCGAGCATGCAGAATGGCCGCTGGTATCCGGGCACGATGACGCTGCCCGACGGGCGCATCATCGTCGTGTCGGGCGAGAGCACGTGCGACGAGTGTGACGTTCCGACGCCGGAGATCTACAACCCGGCGACCAACGCCTGGTCGGCGCTCAACAACGCGCAGTTCACGTTCACGTACTACCCGCACATGTACTTGCTGCCCGACGGCCGCATGCTGGTGTCGAACACCACCGAGACGCCGATCGTCAGCCAGATCCTCGACGTGAACGCGCAGACCTGGACGCCGATCGGTGGTCCCGCGGTCGACGGCGGCTCGTCGGCGATGTACCGGCCCGGCAAGGTGCTCAAGACCGGCAAGTCGGTCGACCCCGACGATCCGGTGGTGCCGTCGGTCTCGACGGCGTACGTGCTCGACACGACGCAACCGTCGGCGACCTGGCGGCAGGTGCAGTCGATGGCGTTCAAGCGCACCTACCACACGCTGACCATGCTCCCGGACGGCAACGTGCTGTGCACGGGCGGCGGCCCGACCACCGCCGCGACCGACATCGGCAACGCGGTCCTCGCGGCCGAGATCTGGTCGCCGACCACCGAGACCTGGACGACCGTGGCAGCGGAGGCGGCTCCGCGCCTCTACCACTCGGAAGCTCTGCTCATGCCCGACGCGCGCGTGCTGGTGATGGGCGGCGGCCGCTTCAACGGTATCAATGAGCCGACCAATCAGCTGAACGCCGAGTTCTACTCGCCGCCATACCTGTTCAAGGGACCGCGGCCGTCCATCACGTCGGCGCCGGCGACGCTGACGTATGGCCAGGTGTTCACGGTGCAGACGCCGGACGCCGCGCGGATCGCGTCGGTCTCGTTGATCCGATATGGGGCCGTGACCCACTCGATCAACATGGCTCAGGTGTTCCTGCCCCTGACGTTTGCGGCCGGAAGCGGTTCGTTGACGGTCACTGCGCCCGCAAACGGCAATCTCGCGCCGCCCGGTTATTACATGCTGTTCATCGTGGACAGCAACGGGGTGCCGTCGATCGCTGCGACCACGCGCTTCTGATACAATCGCCCCTCGCTCAAGGAGTTCCGATGCGAAGGGGCACGGCCGGGCTCGTAACGACGTTGTTGGCTGCGGCCTGCGGCGCGAGTGGTTGCAACGGCAGCGCCGGCGCCTCACGTGACGGAGGTGACGGCGCGGGTGGCGCGGTGCGGGAAACCCCCGACGCCGGCGATGCCGGCTCGGGCGGCAGCGCCGGCACGGGCGTGGGTGGCCAGGACGCCGGCAGCGGCGGCGCGGGCGGGAGAGCGGGCGCCAGCGGCAGCGGCGGCGCCGCCGGCCACACGGGCGTGGGCGGCAACGGCAGCGGCGGAATGACCTCGTCCGGTTCGGGCGGAATGAAGTCGGGCGCCGGCGGACTGGCGAGCGGCGCCGGCGGCATGACGAGCGGCGCGGGCGGCATGACGTCCAGTCTGGGCGGCAGCGGCGGAACCGGGCCCGCGACCACTCAGGGCCCCCTGCACGTGAGCACGGTCAATCCGCGGTACTTCGCCGATCGCAACAACAAGATCGTCTATCTCACCGGCTCGCACACGTGGGGAAACTTCCGCGATCGCGGGCTCACCGATCCGCCCGCGCCGTTCGATTTCGGCCTCTACCTCGATTTCCTCGCGTCGCACAATCACAACTTCATCCGTTTGTGGGCCTGGGAGCAACCGCACAGCTGGAACAACAACCTCGACCAGCTCAAGCGTTACTTCACGCCGTTTCCCTGGCAGCGCACCGGACCGGGCACGGCGACGGACGGCAAGCCGCAATTCGATTTCACCAAGTTCGATCAATCTTTCTTTGATCGGATGCGCGCGCGCGTGACGTCGGCGGCCGCGCGCGGCGTCTACGTGTCGGTGATGCTGTTCGACGGCTGGGACGTCGCCAATGCTTGCAACCCCACCGACGGCGGCTTCCCCTACGGCGCCGGCAACAACGTCAACGGCATCTCCGTCGGCAGCTCCGCCACCTCCTGTACCGATATCCAAACGCTGGCGATTCCCGCTGTGACGCAGATTCAGGACACCTACGTCAAGAAGGTGATCGACACCGTCAACGATCTCGACAACGTGCTCTACGAGATCGCCAACGAGACCACCGGCGGCGCCGAGCCGTGGCAGTACCACATGATCGATCTCGTCAAGCAGTACGAGGCGGGCAAGCCCTTCCAGCACCCGGTCGGCATGACCACGCCGGGCGGCGGCGACGATCCGTCGATCATCGCCAGCCACGCCGACTGGATCTCACCGGTGAACCCCCTCATGCTCAGCGACGGCACCAAGGTGGTGCTCAACGACACCGACCACTCGTACTACTGGACGACGCTCGAGTCGAACGGGCCCGGCGCTCAGCGCGCCTGGGCCTGGGAGACACTGACCCTGGGCGCGTCGCCGTTGTTCATGGACCCGTACCTGGAAGTCTGGCCGCCGCGCAACAGCCCCAGCGGCAACACGCCGGACCCGATGTGGAACGTGCTGCGCGACGCGCTCGGCAACACGCGCCGCTACGCCGACAAGATCGATCTCGCGCACGACGTCCCGTCGGGGAGCCTGTGCTCGACAGGGTATTGCTTGGCCAACCCGGGGACGCAGTATCTGGTATATCAACCGTCGTCGGGAGCGTTCACCGTCACCATGGTCGCCGGCAACTACAACTACGAGTGGTACAACCCGCAGACGGGCGCCGTCGCCCTGACGGGCACCCTGTCCGTCGCCACCGGCAGCGTCTCGTTCACCCCGCCTTTCACGGGCGACGCGGTGTTGCTGCTGTCGCACTGATCTTCGACATTTCTTCGACATTCGCCGATGGTCGTCGCTCACGTCCTCTCGTCGCTGGCCATCGGGGGAGGGGAGCGCGTCGCGCTCGAGCTCGCGGGCGGACAGACCGACGCGAGTCATCGGGTGATCGTGGTCAGCCTCGCTCCCGATGGGCCCGACGGCCCCCTGGGTGAGGCGTTCGACGCGCGCGGCGTTCCCGTACGGCGGGTCGCGAAGCGTCCCGGCCTCGACCCGACGCTGGCGCTGCGGCTGGCAGCGCTGTTCCGGCGCGAAGGCGTGCGCGTCGTGCATACGCACAATCGCTTGCCGCTGGTCTACGGCGCGGCCGCGGGACGCATGGCGGGCGCGGTCGTGATCCACACCCGGCACGGGCCGGGGCGGGGCACCACCGGCCAGCGCGTGCTCTGGCGTGGCGCGGGCCGGCTCTTGCACGCGTACGTCGCGGTGTCGCCCGAGCTGCTGGATCTGGCGAAGGCGCTGCGTGCGTGCAATCCGGCGAAGCTGCGCGTGATCGAGAACGGCATCGACGTCGACCGCTTCGATACCAGCCCCGATGCGCGGCGCGCCGCGCGCGAGGCCCTCGGCCTGCCGCAGGATGCGTTCGTGATCGGCGCCGTGGGACGCCTGTCGCCGGAAAAGGAATTCCCCTGGCTGGTGCGGACGTCGGCGCCGCTGCTGGGGCCCGACGTGCGCCTGGTCATCGTGGGCGGCGGCGCGCAGGAGGCGGCGGTCCGCGCCCAGGTGAGCCAGCACCAGGTCGAGCCGTTCGTGCTGCTTCCCGGCGCGCGCAACGACGTCCCGCGCTACGTGGCGGCCATGGATGTCTTCGCGCTGTCGTCGAGCATGGAAGGCTTGCCGCTCGCAGTGCTGGAGGCGATGGCCGCCGGGCTACCCGTGGTGGCCACGGCGGTGGGCGGCCTACCCAACCTGATTGATGACGGCCAGACCGGATTCCTGGTGCCGCCCGGTGACGAGAACGCGATGCGTGACCGGTTGCGCGCGCTGCGCGCCGATCCCGCGCTCGCGCGCGCTGTGGGGCAGCGCGGGCGTGCGCTCGCTCGCGCGCGCTATTCGCGCGATCAGATGGTCCACCGATATCTCACGCTCTACGCCGAGATGGGTGCCGGCGCCGTTACCTGATCCTGCCGGTTTCCCGGAAGAAACCTCTGACCCCACGTTTTTCACGTTAGACTCTTGTCGGAAAGCGGATGGGCATCGTGAAAGTTGAAGTATGCGCGGCGATCGCGCTCGCAGGGCTCATGATCTCCGGCGCTGCGCGCGCCGCGGACACGACCATCGCGGCGGGTCAGGATTTCACCCTGCCCGCGCCATTGATGCTCGGGGGCGCCGACAACTTCACGGCCGGCGGCATGACCGGCGCGCGCTGCAAGCTGCACGGTGCCGGCTTCGCGATCAGCAGCGCGGCCGGTTGGACCGGCTCGATGATCATTCGCAACTGCGACGTCGACGGGCTGGGTGACGCCAACACCGCCGGGATCCTGGTCAGCATCGGCGGCACGGCCGCCGTCACCATCCAGGGTTCGACCTTCTCGACCAGCGGGCGCGTCGACATCACCGCGTCGGATACGTCGACGGTCACGGTGCAGAACAACACGGTCACCGCCGACAGCCTGGTGCCGGCCGTGACCCTGCAGCCGGAGTCACAGCCGGCCTTCGCGTTTCAGGGGCCCTCGACGGGGACGAAGGTGTTCCAGGGCAACGTCTTGCTCAAATCGCGCGCCTCGTTCGCGATCACCGGCGGGTGGCTGGTCGGCGGCGATCAGCCCGGGCAGGGGAACATCCTGGTCGGCCTGCGCGCCGGATTCGATCTCGCGCGCGTCAGCGACATCCAGGTGCGCGGCAACTACAGCCACACCATGCGCGAGAACGTCGACTGGAACCAGGTGAAGAACCTGTCGATCATCGAGGCCACCAACGTCCTCGTCGAGCACAACGTGTTCTGGGGCCTCAACTGGTTGCTCGAGATCAAGGGCGGCGCCGAGATCCGCTATAACTTGCTGCTCGACAACGTCGAGCGCGGTTGGGTGCTGGTCTGGGATGACGCGGTCGCGAGCATCCACCACAACGTGATGGTCTCGACGCGCGACAATGGTTACCAGCCCACGGGCGCGATCGTGGTCGAGACGGGGGCTGACATGACCACGCCGCAGATCCTGCCGGTCTACAACAACACGTTCGACGGTGCGGGGAAGTGCAACCTGCCGATCGATGGTGCGGTGGTGCTGCACGGCTCGTTCCTGAGCAGCCTGCGCAGCAACGCATTCGTCGGCGCGCGCGTCGCGAGCGGCGGCGACGCCAACGCGCTCGTGCACGGCGCCAGCACGTCGCTGACGCCGCCGCTCGCGCCCGGGCTCGGCTACAGCGACTACAACCTCTTCTACAACCCGGACTCGCCGGTCACGATCATTTACGGCACCGGTGTGCAAGGCAAGACCGCGCGGACCGACCCGGGGTTTGGCTACAACGACGCCATGCCGGGCGGCGCGGCCAATCAACAGGTCGACCCGAAGTTCGCGGTCGCGATGCCGCCGCGCACGTTTCCGTTCAAGGAGAGCGACATCATCGCGCGCACCACGACGGTCTGCCAGGTGCTGGCCTATTACCGCCAGATCTACACGCCCGGGTCCGGGAGCCCGCTGCTGGGCACCGGCGACCCCGCCGATGGCGCGGGCAACAACATCGGCGCCATCGGTGCCGGCGAGGCGACCGATCTGTTCGGCAAGCTGTGCGACCCGACGGACATCGGCCAGCCCGACACCGCAGCCGATGTCTACACCTGCCCCGACGTGACGACGCCGGGCACGGGCGGCGCGGGTGGAACAGGCGCTGGCGGCGGTGGCGGGACCGGCTCTGGCGGCACTGGCGCCGGCGGGACCGGAGGCGCGAGCGTCGACCACGGCTTCGCGTGCGTGTGCGCGATCGACCCGGCGCGGCCGCTGGGTGCAGACCTGGGCGAGCTGGCGCTCGTTGCACTCGCAGGTGCGGTGGTGCTGCGAAGCAGGCGGCGGCGCGTCTGATCCCGATGTTGGTGAGGTGACGCCAAGACGCCGGGGCGCCAAGTCCGGACCCTTCAGGAGTCTGGAGCTCGGCGTCATCGCGCCCTTCCCGTATGGGCGCCTACCGGCCGCGTCGTGAGCGCCGGCGAATCACCAGTCCCAGCAACACCGCCAGCGACAAGGCCGATGCGGAGGCGCTGGCCGGCGCCTGGCTCGACGAGCAGCGGCAGCCGCCCGCCACGGCGCCTGCCTTCTCGCCGGGCGTACCGTTGCCACCGGCGCCCGGCATCTGGCCCTTGGCGCCGGCGCTGCCGCCGGCAGTTCCGCCGGTGGCTCCACCCGAGGTTCCGCCGGTCGCGCCGCCTGTCGCGCCGCCGGTCGCGCCGCCGGTGACTCCGCCCGAGCCGCCGGAGCCAGGCATCGAGGTCTGTCCCCCCGCGCCGCCCACGCCGGTGGGCGGAAGGGTGACCATCGTCATGTTCATGGTCGTGGCCATCACGGGCCCCGAGAGCGCGGTGTTGCCGGCGGCGTCCCAGGCGCGCGCCGAAAAGGCGTGGCTGCCGTTGACGAACCCGGCGCTGTTGAACGTCGCCGAGTAGGGGCTGGTCGAGCTCTGCGCGACCACGCCGCCGTCGACCAGGAACTGCACCAGGACGACGCCGCTGCCGCCGGCATTGTCCATCGCGGTCGCCGAGACGGTCGCCGTCCCGGTCAGCGTCGCGCCGGCGCTGGGCGCCGTGAGCGTCACCGTGGGCGGCACGGTCTCGGACGGCGGCATTCCAAACTTGCCGAGCTTGTCCTGATCGTGGCCGTTGCTGTCGATGGCTCCTATGTCGGCCTTGCGGCCCTGGGAGTCGTTGTCCTGCGGATCGCCCGCGTCGATGATGGGGCTACCCGCCTTGGGCATGTAGCGCTCGCGAAAGATCGCCAGCACGCGCGAGATCCCCTGCACGCCCTGCCAGACCGCGCTCTCGTCGATCACGCCATCGATGGTCCCCTCGATGTTCTTGCTGAAATCGACCGTGAGCCGCGCGCCCGAGAACGGAGCGGCGGCCAGCTGACCGTTGGCCGCACCCAGCATCCCGGTGCCGCTCACGTCGTGCGCGCCGGCCGGGCTGAAGTCGTAATTGATCTTGGTCGCGTTGTCGGGCGAGTAGAACGAGTTGTAATCGGCGTACAAGTACGACGACGCGCCACCCTGGATTTGGGTCACGCCGGGATTGCTGTTGAGCATGTTGGATGAATAGGTCACGAGGTTGTTGCGGAAGCTCAACACCTGCGACCCACCCGTCATGGCGAGGAAGGGGCCGTCGAACGTGCCCATGGCCGCGCCGCCACCGTCGAATGTGTTGTTGTAGACGGTGAGGCCGGTCTCTCCCAGGTAGTCCTGAAAGCCGTTGAAGACCTCGTCGGTGCCGCCGGGAACGAACAGGTTGTGGTGAAGGCTGGTCCCTGACGCCGCCGTGCGCAACCAGGTGTGGCCGTAGCCGAACACGACGTTGTAGCGGAACTCGCCCACCAGGTTCTGCAACGGCCAGGACCCGTCTCGGATGAAGTTGTGCTCGATGAGTACGTTGGCGCCCGCATTGACGAAGGAGAAGTTGTAGCCCTGGCTCCACATCTCTGGCGCGTACACGTGGTGGCTGAAGTTGCCGCGTACGACGGTATTCGACGCGCCGACATTGAGCACGCTGCGCGGCCCGATGAAGACGTTGCCGGTCGCGTCCGTGTCACCGCCGATGAGCCAGTTCGAGCCGGTGAAGCCCAGCTGGCCGGCGCCGACGCGGTTGCCCTGAAAGGTCTTCTGAGTCGTGCCGCTGCCGTTGAAGGTGAAGATGAACGGCACCGACGGATCATCGGGCACGAACGTGAGACGGTTGTTGGCGCGCCATTCGTTGTTGGCGATGGTGGCGGCGCCCGATCCGACCGTGAGCGTCATGTTGCCGTCGTCTTCGAAGGTCGACCCCTCGATGTCGATGCTGCTGACCGTGCCGGTGAACCCGCTGACGCCGGTCACGAGGCTGTTCTTGATGACGAACGCGCCGCTCGCGGTCACCGCATTGCCGTTGCCCACGACAATCACGTTGTTCCAGTTGATTGTCCCCTTGGAGTTGGTCGCGTTCAGCTGGACCACGGTCTTGGCGGGAGCCGCATCGATGACCACGGTCAAGGGCGGGCTGTCGACGGTCGCGATCGTCACTGCGTCCGCCGAGAAGAAGCCGCGGATCACCGCCTGGTGCGTTCCCGCGGGGATGCCCTTCACGCTGAACGGGAACAAATCGATCGGCGAGTCATTGCCGTTGTGATCGAACGAGATCGTGTTCGTCACCGTCATTTGGCCGGTGAACGTGTCGGTCTGGGGAACACCATCGACCAGCAGCTGGAATTGCGGCCAACCGGTTGGCGTGCCGCCGCCCGAGCATTGCGCAACCCGAGGCGCGCTGTAATCGGGCGGCGGATCCTTGTTGGACACGGTTTGACCGTTCGGGCACACGATGAGGCCCTTGAATTCGCGGTCGTCGAGAAGATCGGCATAGACCACCAGCGGCTGCCCCTGGGTGAAGTGCATGCCAGGCGTGGGGCTCTTGAAGCCGGACTTGTGTGCCTCGGCCGAAGAGGAAAGCGCCATCGATAGGGCGAGCGCGCCGATCGAGGACACCGAGAGCGAAAGAGCGCGATTCATTACTACCTCCTGAATGCTTCGATCTGCGCCGCCGCGACGGGATCAGATCTTCTAGACCCGTGGTACGAGCCTATCGTCTCGCTCGACACGATCTTTACACGGGACACACAAAGCCGTACTGGCAAAAGTTCGGGTCGAGGTTTCCCCGAGCCGGGCTCGCGCTTCGCCGACGGGATGAACGGAGCACAAGGGCCCACATCGAGTGCGCGATCGAGCTCCGAGCGGAGCGAGATCGCCGCGAACACGTCGGTCAATCGAAACGAAGCGCGACCGCGACGGAGATCCAAAACGGAGCTGCAACGGGGTTCGGAAATGTCGCACGCCGGATCGGGGTCTGTCGAACTTTATTTGCGCCGCGTGGGCTTGATTTGTCGAGGATTCCTGCACGTGCGTGCTGTGCGAGCCACGCACACGCGTGTGATCGCGAAAACGAAGCGCGACCGCGATCGCGATCGGCTCGCCGGGCGTCGGGAGCGGCCGGCGGGGCATCGCGAACGGCAAAAGCTTGGTCGATCACCGTTCTCGCTAAGGTGAATCGCGATCGCTGACGATCCGAAGACAGATGTGTTCCAAGCAGCAAACAAGGGGTCCGGGTTGAATCAGCTTTACGGGTTTTCCGCCAGGTGGCATGGTGGTGACGTGCGAGATGTCATGCGCATGAAGGTTCTCCGAGGATTTGTCAGCGTCGCGGCCGTTTCCTTCGCGCTCCTCGGTGGATGCTCGGGGAGTATTTCGGACGATCGAGGCAACGGCGGCAATGGCGCTGGTGACAATGGCGGCGGCGGCGATACCGTCGGCGGTGCGAGCGGTGGCGGCAGCAACAACGGTGGTGGCGGCAACAACGGAAACGGCGGCACCGGGAACGGCGGCACCGGGAACGGCGCCTTCGGTGGCTACGGCGGCGGCGGCGGGGTCGTGACCGATCCCGGCCCGACAAAGCTACTCTCCCAGCTCGAGGTTCAACGCATCGCCGCCGACGCGACCGCGTGGGCGACGCAGAAGGCGTCGTGCGACAGCGGCATGACCAAGTTCGTCGGCCCCGACTACGCCGGCCTCGGTTGGCGCGCGGCCGCCGAGACCTACGGCATGTGCTATCAGGTCGCGAAGTTCCTGAACCTCGATGCGACCACGGTCTCCAACTACGCGAAGAAGACCATCGCCACGATGAAGGTGCTCGCGCGCCATCATTTCTACGGCACGCCGAACCCCACGCAGGAATTCCTGGCCGTGGGCGACGGATCGAAGAAGTCGTTCGCGCTGCGGATCCCGCTGGCGTCGGGGACGGCCAACACCTACCTGACGACTCTGGCTGAGCTCACCCTCACCAACTCGGGGGCGACGACCACGCTGCCCGGCTTCTACCCGGTGATCAAGGTGAGCGACGCGTCCGGCGGCGCTGCCAGCTACACGCGCAGCACGGACTACATCGTCGCCTATCCGGGCGAGCTCGACTGGACGGCCGCGGGCAAACACCCGGCGTCGGGGGCCACGTTCTATGCGACCGTCGCCAACGGCACCTTCACCCTGGCGACGGGCGCGACGATCAGCGGCAGCACGCTGACGTTCGCGACGGCGCCCGCGGCGGGGCAGGGGATCTTCGTGGAGTACATGGGGCCCGACTACGAGCAGACCGGCAACTATCTGGGCGGCGTCGAGTCGGTCAAACCGGACAGCGGCTACGCAATGCGTAGCGTGAACGTCGGTCTCGCCGAGGGCTACGATGCGGTTCGCGAGTCCACCGACTTCACCGGCGACCTCCGGCAAGAGTTCTACACGGTGCTCAATGGCCAGGTCGATTGGTACCAGAACTACGTCAAGACCAACCCGTACAACGACGGCGAGCTCAGCAACTACTTCGTGCGCGGCCACCTGAGCGGTACGGTGTTCACCGCGTTCGCGACCGATGACGACAACCCGCGCGCGAAGGCGGGCGGCGATCTCAAGCCGCTGGCGCAGATGCTGCTCATGAGGACCTTCAACAGCCTCGGCAAGTACATACCAGGTGGTTACGGCCCCGAGGGCAGCTATGAGAGCGGCACCAACAGCGACGAGCTGCGTCTCTTCAATATCTGGGCGAACCAGCAAGGCACCGATCTCGCCTCGATGACCGATTGGACGTCGAACCTGATTCCCGCGACAATCCACGCCACCAAGCCGGATCTGACGTACTACGACGGCGGTGACTGGAGCACGCTGCCGGGGATTCCGCCCACGACGATGTTGCAGTCGTTCGTTCAATTCCAGCCCAATCACCGGATGACGCCGTTTGCGCGTCAGTTGCTGGCGGATCTGGGCGCGCCATCGCCGATTGCCGGCACCGCGTCGCCGTACAAGACCGGCGCCAACGCGTTCCCGCTGTCGTACCTGGCGAAGGGGACCGGCGCGCTCTATGCGCGCAGCGACTGGAGCGCGACGGCGAACTGGGTGAGCCTGGCGACCGGACCGATCTTCGAGCCGGGGCACGAGCACTACGACCGCGCGCACATCACGTTCCAGCGCGGCAAGGACTACCTCATCATGAACGCTGGCGGCTATGGCATCACCAACACGCTGCCGTGGCACAACACGCTGGGCTTCGACGACAGGGGCGCCGGCAACAACATCGTCTATCCGCCGGGGCAGGGGCTGTGGGCCGACCCGACGAAGACCGTGCCGCCGAAGTACCAGGATCACGACGGCTTCGTCTACGGGCAGGAGGACTTCGGCGCCCAGTACGCCAATACCGACATGACCACCAACGCCGTCACGCGCGCGGTGCGCACCATGGTGTTCATCCGTCCCGACGTGGTGTTCATTCACGACCAGGCGCAGGTGGTGAACGCCGCAACGAAGAAGTACTTCAACGTGAACTTCAACACGGCCAGCATCGTGCGCAACGGTGACATCTCTTCGGGCGTCACCGGGTCGAGCCGGGTCTTCATGCGGACGCTCGTGCCGGCGAATCCGACGCCGACGATCTTGCCGCAGGGAACGATGGCCAACGATTCGTACGGCTCGGCGCACGCGCTGCTCGGGTCGAACCTTCAGATCATGACCACCGGGCAAACCGTCGACAGCTTCCTGAACCTGTTCCAGCTCACGGACTCGGGGACGGCGACCATGGACGCGTCGACGTACTTCAAGACCAGTGACGGGCGCGCGCAGGGGGCCGAGGTCACCATGGGCTCGCAGAAGTGGATCGTGCTGTTCTCGGTGTCGGCACCGCAACTGACCGGCGGGACGCTGAGCTACAGCGTTCCCAACGCCTGTCCGTGCACGCACGTCATCGGTGACCTGCCGGCGTCGACGATGTTCCAGGTCAGCGTCGGGGGCACCAACCAGACCGCGACCAGCGACTCGAGCGGTGTGCTCACGTTCCAGACCGCCTCGGGGACGCCGCAGATCCAGATCACGGCGCAGTAGGCCGACGCCGTGACGAGACCGGGACCTGGGTCTCATGCCGGTCACATGACCGCCAAGGCGCCCGCAGACGCCAGGTCCGGAGCTTTGCGATCGTCCGGATCTTGGCGGGCCCGGCGCCATGGCGGTTTCCCATCTGGCCAGCTGTGGGCCTGGGTCGGCACCGACGCCGCGCTACGCCACTAGACATTGCAGTTTCGCGGACCCTTCTGCATCCTTACGCGGGGTCGAGCCTCCCATGCGGGTCCTTGCGGTCACCAAGATCTTTCCCAACGCGGTCGAGCCGCTATCGGCGCCGTTCAACCGGCAGCAACTGGCGGCGCTGGGCCGGCGCTGCGACGTCGAGGTTTTGGCGACCATCCCCTGGTTCCCCGGCGCGGGCGCCTTGTCGCGCTGGTCGTCGGCCGGGCGGCTCAGCGCCGTTCCCCGTCACGACTGGATCGACGGGCTGGCGGTGGCGCACCCGCGCGTGCCCTATCTGCCGCGGTTCGGTCATGCGCTGTCGGGCGCGCTCTACGCCGCGTCGGTGCTGCCCGACCTGCTGCAGCGGCGCGGCCAGTTCGACGTGATCCTGGGGACCTGGGCCTACCCCGACGGCGCTGCGGTGGTCGCGCTCGGCCAGTTGCTGGGCACGCCCACCGTGGTGAAGCTGCATGGGTCGGACATGGACGTCCTGGCTCAGCGGCCTTCGCTGCGGCGCCAGATGCAGCTGACGTTGCCGCGCGCCGGCCGCGTGGTCGCGGTCAGCCGTTCGCTGGCGGCGGCAGCGCGCGCGCTGGGGGTCGCCGACGACCGCATCGACGTCATCGGCAACGGTGTCGATGGCGAGCTCTTTCATCCGCGCGATCGCGCGGCCGCGCGCGCCGAGCTCGGTCACGCGGGCGACGCGCGCAAGTGGATCCTCTACGTCGGACGCCTCGAGGCCGACAAGGGCGTGCTGGATCTGGCGACGGCGTTCCAGCAGGTCGCGGCTGCGCGCGCCGATGCGGTGCTGGTGCTGATCGGTGACGGCAAGGCCCGCGCGGCGGCCGAGGAAGCGCTGAAGCCGCTCGGTGACCGTGTGCTGTTCCTGGGCGCGCGCCCACTGGCGGAGGTCCCGGTGTGGATGGGCGCGTGCGACCTCCTGACGCTGCCGAGCCATCACGAGGGGACGCCCAATGTGCTGCTCGAGGCGCTGGCGTGCGGCCGACGCGTGGTGGCCACGCGCGTGGGCGGCATTCCCGACGTCGTCCATCGCGACGAGCTGGGCGCGCTCGTGCCGGCCAGCGACCCGGCTGCGCTGGCGCAGGCGCTGCTCGCGGCGCTCGCGATCGATTACGACGGCGCCGCGGTCGCGGCGCTCGGTTCGCGCGGCGGCTGGGACGAGAGCGCGGGCCGTCTCCACGAAACGCTGGCGCGAGCGATCGCGCACGCCAAGGGCGCACACGCCGGAAGCGGGCCCAACCAAGCCGTCCGCAACGGGACGGCCAACGGCGCGTCGGCGATATCGGCGGCGGCGGCCGTGAACGGGACCAGCAACGATGGCTCCAGCGCCGAGCCCGACGGCGAGTACCGCCGCAGCGCCTTGCCGCCGCCGCCCCGCATGGCGGCGCCCGTCGTGACGCCCACGCTGACCAGCCGAGTGAAGGTGATGGTCGCCGAGGTGCTGCCGGCCTCCGTGATCGTGCGCCGCGGTTCGGGCAAGGAAAAGCGCGTCGCGCTGACGTTCGATGACGGTCCCGATGAGATGACCGATGCGTACCTGGACATCCTTGACAAGTTCGAAGCCCGTGCGACGTTCTTCGTCTTGGGTAAAGCCTGCGCCAGATACCAGGACGCCGTCGCGCGCATCGCCGCGCGCGGGCACGAGTTGGCCGGGCACGGCTTCACGCACAAGTCGTTCACCAAGCTGGATGGCGACGCGCTTCGCGACGAGCTCCAGCGCACGTCGGCGCTGCTGCCGCCGGCGCCGACGGCACGCCCGCTGGTGCGGCCGCCGCACGGCGCGACGTCGCTGCGCTCCCTGATGGTGACGGCGCGCGCCGGGTACACCACGGTGCTGTGGTCGCGCGACTCCGACGACTGCCGGACCTCGGACGCCGCCGAGGTCGCGGCGCGCGTCGCGCCCGCGAGCCTGACGCCGGGCGAGATCGTGCTGCTTCACGAAGGGCAGAGCTGGACGCTGGAGGCTCTGCCCGACATCCTCGGCAAGCTGGCGGCCGAAGGATGGCGAACCGTATCCGTCGGAGAAATGTTGGGAACAGCATGAATGTGAGCGAGCCATGTGCGGGATAGCCGGGCTTTTCAACTTCGGGAGCACGCCGCGCGACGAGCGCGGCGCCGTGACGGCCATGCGAGACGCGATGATCCATCGCGGTCCCGACGACGCCGGTCTGTGGGAGTCAGCTGACCGCCGCGTGGTCCTGGCGCACCGGCGGCTGTCGATCGTCGACCTGTCGGCGGCGGGGCACCAGCCGATGGCCAACGAGGACGACACGGTCTGGATCACCTTCAACGGCGAGATCTACAACCACGCCGACCTGCGCCCGGATCTCGAGGCCGCCGGCCACCGCTTCCGCTCGCGCACCGACACCGAGGCGATCATCCACCAGTACGAGGTCGACGGGCCGGACTGCCTGAACAAGCTCGACGGAATGTTCGCGCTCGGCATCTGGGACAGCGCGCGCGATCGGCTGATCCTCGCGCGCGATCGCCTGGGGAAAAAGCCGCTCTATTACACGATCGTCCGCGGCAAGCTGCTGTTCGCGTCGGAGATCAAAGGCCTGCTCGCCCACCCCGACGTCACGCGCGACATCGACGTCGAGGCGCTGGACCTCTATCTGACCTTCACCAACGTCCCGCCGCCGTACACGTTGTTCGCCGGGATCAAGAAGATCCCCGGCGGCCACTTCCTGATCTGCGATCGCTTCGGCAACCTGCGCATCGAGCGCTACTGGTCGCCGATCCCCGAGCAGCCCTGGCCGACGCACGTCGACGAGCGCGAGGCGACGGCCCAGGTGCGCAAGCTCCTCGGCGAGGCGGTGAAGAAGCGCATGATGGCCGACGTGCCGGTCGGCGCGTTTCTCTCGGGCGGCGTCGACTCCAGCGCCAACGTCGCGCTGATGAGCGCGCTCGTCGATCGGCCGCTGCAGACGTACTCGGTCGGGTTCACCGGCACCGATGATTCGCCGGACTTTCAGGACCTGCCGTTCGCGCGCCTGGTCGCCAAGAAGTTCAACTGCGACCACCACGAGATTCACGTCACCGCCAACGAGTGCCGCGACTTCATGCCGGAGCTGGTCTACCAGCAGGACGAGCCGCTCGGCGATCCGGCGTGCCTGCCGATGCACTTCCTGTCGCGTGCCGCGCGCAAGGACGGCAACATCGTGATCCTGGTCGGTGAGGGCAGCGACGAGGTGTTCGGCGGCTATACCGACATGGTGCGCATGGTCAATCGCGCCTCGCCGCGCTGGGAGCGCCTGCGCCGTCTGCCCTGGCTGGTGCGCGCGGGGCTGCACGAGGCGAGCCGCCTGATGAAGGCGCCGGCGGGCCGCACCGACGTCCTCCGTCGCGCGCGCGACGGCCAGCCGCTTTACTGGGGCCTGGACGTCGTCTTCTGGGACAACGAGAAGGAAGAGCTCTACACGCCGGAGATGCGGCGCCTGCTCGGCGAGGATCAGCGCTCGCACAGCGGCGCGCTGGTCGAGAACATCTACGCCGACTTGAAGTCGCGCCAGCCCAACGCCGATCTGCTGCAGCAGATGTCGGTGCTGGAGCTCTCCAACCGGCTGCCGGAGCTGTTGCTCATGCGCGTCGACAAGATGTCGATGGCGCACTCGATCGAGGCGCGCGCGCCGTTCCTGGACCACACGCTGGTGTCGTACGGGCTGTCGCTGCCGCAGAAGCTCAAGATCGACGGCAAGCTCACCAAGCGTGTGCTCAAGGAATCGTTGCGCGGCGTGCTGCCCGACGAGGTGCTGGATCGCCCGAAGCAGGGCTTCCGCGTGCCGATGCCCGACTGGCTGCGCGGGCCGCTCGCCAGCTGGGCCAAGCACCAGATCTTCGAGAGCCCGCTCGCGTCCCGCGGGTTCTTCAATCGCGGCTACATCGACAACCTCTGGAACCGCCACCTGAGCGGCGTCCAGGATCAGAGCTTCGACCTGTGGTGCCTGGTGAACCTGGGGGCGTGGTACGACCGCTGGATCGAGGGGCGGAAGGCCGCCTGATCGCCCGATGAGCGCCGCGCCCGTCCTGTACGTGATCGACAGCCTCGGCCTCTCAGGCAAGAGCAAGGCGATGGTCGATCTGATCGCGGGGCTGGATCCCGACCGCTATGCGGCGCACGTGGTCTACTTCAAGCCCGAGGCGAGCGTGCTCGAGGGCCGGCTGCGCAGCCTGGGCGTCGAGCCGCAGGAGGTCCCGTGCCCCGACGGCCTCAATGCCCGCATCGTCATGCGCCTGGGCAAGGTGGTGCGGAGGCTGCGCCCGGCGGTCATCCACTGTTACAATCCCCGCGCGATGCTGTATGGCGGACTGACGGCCCGGCTCCTCGGCGTACCGGGCGCGGTGGGCACGCTGAGCGCGTTCGCCTGCACCACGCCCGACGACGACTTCACCTACCTGCCGCAGGAGCTCCTGTCGTCGTCGCGGCGCAACCGGCTGCGCACGCGCGCGGCCTGCGCGCTCATGGGTCGGGTGGTGGCGGTGGCGCCCAAGCTGGGGCAGCGGTTCTGCCGCTACAACGGCGTGAATCCCTCACGCATGCGCGTGATCCCTTACGGCGTCGACCTCGAACGGTTCGATCGGGTCACGCCCGACGCCATCGCCGCCTTTCGCGCGCGCCACGAGGTGCCCGCGGGCGCGGTCGTCGTCGGCAGCGTCGCGCGCCTGATCGAGGTCAAGGACTACGACACCCAGCTGCGCGCGTTCGCGCTGGCAGCGGCACGCGTGCCCGAGCTCTTCATGTTGATCGTCGGCGACGGCCCGCTGCGTGCGTCGCTGGAGGAGCTGGCGCGCACGCTGGGCATCGCCGCGCGCGTGCGGTTCACCGGGCACTCCAACGAGGTGCCGGTGGCGCTGCGATCGCTCGACATCTTCGTGCAGGCGTCGAAGTTCGAGTCGTACGGGGTGGCGCTGCTGGAGGCGAAGGCGGCGGGCGCCGCGGTCGTCGCCACGCGGGTCAACGAGGTCCCGGAGATCCTGGGCGAGGGGACCCTGGGCCGGATGGTGCCGGCGGGCAACCCCGCGACCATGGCCGACGTTCTCGTCGAGCTCGCGGCAGACCAGCCCGGCCGCGCCGCCCTGGGGGCGCGCGCCGCCCAGGAGGCCCGGACGAGACACAGCTTGAAGGGTTTCGTGAATTCCTATGAGCAGCTTTATGATGAGCTGCGCGGTCTGGTCACCGGGAATCTCCGGGCGGGGCTTGCGTATTGATTCAGCAGTAGTCGTTAAACATTGCCCTAAAACGAGCGCCACCAAAAAGCGGAGCAAAGGACCATGTCAGCAATTTGCGGGATCGTAGGCGAAAGCGCGACGGGTGGTCGCGGCCGTCGAGACGTGTCGATCATGTTGGAGGTGCTGCGGCCACGCGGGCCGGAGACCGCCATCATCCATGAGCAGTCCGACGGCGGCCGGCCGCTGGCGTTCGGTATGCGGCAGGTGGGAAAGGGCGGTGGGCAGCCGGTGGTCGGGCGTGGCGACGACCCGGCCAACCTGCTCATCTACGACGGCACGATCTTCAACGCCGCCGAGCTGCGCAGCTATCTCAAGGGCGCAGGTCGTAACCTGCGCGGCGACACCGACGGTGAGCTGCTGCTGCACCTGTACGAGATGGAGGGGGCCAAGGGCTTCCGCCGCGTCGACGGGCAATTCGCCCTGGCGATCTGGGAGGGGCGGCGGCAGACGCTGACGCTCGCGCGCGACAACCTGGGCGTGCGTGCGCTCTACTACCGGGCCACGCCGGGCGGCGTGATCTTCGCGTCCGAGATCAAGGCGCTGCTCGCGGTGCCCGATGTCGCCGCGGAGATCGACGAAGTGGGCGTCTCGCACTATCTGACGTTCCTGACCGTGCCCGGGCCGCGCACGCTGTTTCGCGGGATCAGCAAGCTGGCGGCGGGCTCGACCGCGACGTTCGGCGCCGGCGGCGAGCCGGACGTGCAGCCGTACTGGGACTTGCTCTGGGATCCGGTCCCGGAGGTCGACGACGAGAGCTTCTACGTCAATCGCGTGCGACAGCTTCATGACGCGTCGGTGACCCGGCGCATGATCGAAGGGCCGGTCGCGGCGCTGGTCAGCGGCGGGAACGACTCCAGCGCCAACGCGTCGATCATGGCGCGCAAGATCCGCGAGGCGGGCGGCGACCCCAAGACGACGCTGCACACGTTCACCGTCGGGCTCAAGGAGCTGGAGGGCAACCCGAAGTACAACGACCTCGTCTACGCCAAGCAGGTGGCCGACTACATCGGCTCGAACCACCACGAGAAGCTGGTGAGCGCCGAGGAGTTCGTCGAGACCATCCCGACGACGATCGAGGCGTTCGACGACCTCGTGTCCGAGCCGTCGTCGATCTTCCTGCACCACGCGCTGAAGATGGCCAAGGACCAGGGCCTGGGCACCGTGGTGCTGGGCGAGGCCAACGACGAGCTGTCGTGCGGTCACGGAGAGATGATCCGGATCCGCGAGGGGTACTACCGCAAGTGGAAGCCGTTCTCGATGCTGCCGAAGACGCTCCTGAAGCTGGCGGCGATCGCGGCCCCCAAGCTGTCTCCCAAGCGGACCGACATCCTGCGGCGCGCGGCGGCGGGCGACGAGTACTTCTGGAACTATGAGATCGCCTGGCCGGAGTCGGAGAAGGGGACGATCCTGTCGCCGGACGCGTTGCGCGCGACCATCGGCGTCAGCGTCGGCGCGGTGGTTCGGCGCGACGTGCAACGGTTGAAGCAGAGCGCGCACGGGAGCCGCGACTACCTCAATCACATCATCTACCGGATGATGCAGGACTACTACTTCGGCAACTTGATGCTGGGCAAGCTCGACGTGCTCGCGGGCCAGCTGGGGCTCGACGCGCGCTGCCCGTACGCGGAAGCGGAGTATGCGCACTTCGTCTACAACATCCCGGCGAAGTTCAAGCAGCGCAACGGAACGGTGAAGTACTTCTTCAAGAAGGCGATCAGCGGGATCCTCCCCGACTCGATCATCTACCGGCCCAAGCAGGGCTTCCGTGCGCCGGTCGTCGAGCTGTTCGCTGGCAAGCTCGGCGACTGGGGCGAGGACATGCTGCTGAACGGCGGATTGACCAAGCTCGGCTTCCTGCAGCGCGCGCCGCTCGCGGAGCTGTTGCGAGACCACCGCACCGGCGTCCCCGACCACAGCACGCGCCTGTGGACCGTGCTGATGCTGAACCTGTGGCACAAGCGCTGGATCGAGTCGGCGAGAAGCGTGAAGCCGGCCTCGGCGCGGCCGATCGAGGTTACGGCGCCGTCGTAAGACTCCGGAAGCCCTGTCGGCGAAAAGCGTGCAGCTGACGTCGGCGCTGCCGATCGAGGTTACGGTGCCGTCGCGAGACTCCGAAAGCCCTCTCCCCGTCTGCAGGGGAGAGGGTGTGGGTGAGGGGGATCCGGGCGGCCAGAGCCGCTCGCATCGCGAGTTGGACGGACCTCCTCACCCCGACCCCT
>CAZNCQ010000020.1:0-48493 GCA_964571275.1 uncultured Myxococcales bacterium | reverse complement strand
CCGCCGTAGGCGCGGAAGTTGGGCCGCCGCGCCAGCGCCAGGTGGATCGTCGTCAGGAAGTTCTTGTCCCAGCGCACGGTGATTCCGTACTCGGCGACGCCGCCCAGGCCACCGGAGATGCGCTTCGCGAGATCGCTCTCGATCTCGCTGAAGCTCTCGATCGCGCGCGGCGGCCAGACATCGGCGCCCAGCAGATCCGCCGCCAGCGGCTCGATCTTGAGTCCGTCGACGCCGACGACGCCGAAGCCTTCGTTGGCCAGGTGATGCGACAGCGTGTACCCCGCCGGCCCGAGCCCGACGACCAGCACGTTCTTGCCGTTGTACGGCAGCGCGTACGGACGGCGGCGGTTGAGCGGATTCCACCGTGTGAGGAACGAGTAGATCTCGAAGCCCCAGGGCAGCTTCAGCACGTCGGTCAGGATCCCGGTCTCGATCTGCGGAATATTGACCGGCTCCTGCTTCTGGTAGACGCACGCCTTCATGCAGTCGTTGCAGATGCGGTGGCCGGTGCCGGGCAGCATCGGGTTGTCGATGGTGATCATCGCCAGCGCCGCCAGCGAATCGCCGCCCTTCTTCAAGACGTGCATCTCGCTGATGCGCTCGTCGAGCGGGCAGCCGTTGAGCGCGATGCCGAGGGGGTTCTTTTTGACGGCGCCCTGCTTGTCATGCAGGCCGGTCGAGCACGAATCCTTCTCGCGATCGTGGCAGTAGAGGCAGTAGTCGACCTCGTTGAGGATCTCGCGCGGGGGCATGCGCGCGTCGGTGAGCGTGAAGCCGTCGCGGCGCCGCCGGTGCTCGGGCAGGCCCTCCACGACGTTGGGCAACTGCGGGTCGGGCCGGCGCAGCGGCACCAGGTGCTCGTGGTCGACGTGGTGCGGGATGTGAAACGAGACCCAGCCCGCGACGGCATGCTTCACCATCGCGTCGTGGCGGTGCACGGCGGCCCAGCGCTCGAAGCGATCCAGCAACGCGCGCACGGCCGCGAGGTCCGGCGCGGGCCGCTCGGGCAAGCGTGCGCAGATCGCCGCCAGCTGCTCGGCGGCCCCGGCTGGGACTGCGTCCGTGGTCTGACCCTCGGCGACGCGGCGGTAGGGATCTTCGATGTCGAGCAGGGCCGCGACGGCGCGGCCGATCAACAGCTCTTCGTCCAGGAGGACTTCGGCCGCAGCGCCCTTCGCGACGCCGTTCGACTCCGACGAGAGCGCCTCGCCGAGCACGAGCGCCGCGAGCACGACGACCTCGACGCGCAGCCCCGGCGCCTCGCCGGCGAGCACGACGCCCGCGGGGTATTTCTTCGCCGCACGCCGCGCGATGAATTCCTTCAGCCGAAAGACCGCCTGCTCGCGCGCCGCAAAGTCGAGCAGCACCTGCCGCCCGCGCTCGACGCGAAACAGCCGCGCCACGAACTCCGACAGCGGGCGCGCGACGGCGATGAGCAGTTCGGATTCGTCGGGCGGACGCAGCTCCGCACCGGCGCGATAGGCTTCGAACCTCTCGGCCAGCGGCGGATCCTGCGCGGCCAGCGCAGCGCGAAAGCGTGTGTCGAGCACCGCCAGCGACGCCGGATCGTGAAGATCGGCGTACCGCACCCCCTCGAGGCCGAGGGAAAAGTTACGGTCGGTGCTCGGTGGGGCCGTTCCAGCGCCTCCAGAGAAGGCGAAAGAGCCAGCGAAGGAGGATCCCGCTCTATTCTTATAAACGGACGTTGCAGAACTCCTGGTAATCGATCAGCTGAATGTTCTCCGGCTTGACCCCTTCACCGCAGGTCGGGCAGGTCGGGTCGCGGCGCAGCTTGAGCTCGCGGAACTTGGTTCCCAGCGCGTCGAACATCAGCAGGCGCCCCGCCAGCGGTTTGCCGATGCCCAGCAGGATCTTGATCGCCTCGTTGGCCTGCAGCGACCCGATGACGCCGCAGAGCACGCCGAGCACGCCCGCCTCCTGGCACGACGGCGCCATGTCGGGCGGCGGCGGCGACGGATAAAGGCAGCGGTAGCACGGGCCCTCATACGGCAAGAACGTGGTCACCTGACCCTCGAAGCGATAGATGCTCGCGTGCACGACCGGCTTATTGAGCTTGAGCGCGGCGTCGTTGAGCAAGTAGCGCGTCGGGAAATTGTCGGCGCCGTCGACGATCAGGTCGTAGTCCTTGATGATGTCGAGGACGTTGTCCGACGACAGGCGCGTCTGGTGCTGGATGACCTTGACGTCGGGGTTGAGCTTGCCGATGGCGATGCTCGCCGATTCGACCTTGGGCAGGCCGACGCGGTCGGTCGCGTGCAGGATCTGGCGCTGCAAATTTGATTGGTCGACCACGTCGTCGTCCACGAAGCCGATGGTGCCCACGCCGGCGGCCGCCAGGTAAAGGCCCGACGGCGACCCGAGGCCGCCCGCCCCCAGGCACAGCACCTTGGACTGGAGCAGCTTGACCTGCCCCTTCTCACCGACCTCGGGCAGCATGGTGTGCCGCGCGTACCGCAGCGACTGCTCCTGGGTCATGATGAAGGGGCGGTCGTACGGCAGGCCGGCCCGCTTCCACGCGCTGAAGCCGCCCGCCATCGACTTGACGTTGGTGTAGCCGAGCTCGGCGAGCGAGCGCGCCGCCAGCGCCGAGCGCGTGCCGCCCGCGCAGTAAAGGATGACTTCGGACGACCGCTCCGGGATCTGGTCCTCGACGCGCAGCTCCAGGAAGCCGCGCGGGATCCACTGCGCACCGGGGATGTAACCCTCGGTCCACTCGTCCTTTTCACGGACATCGACCAGGATCGGGCCGGCGCCGTTGCCGTCGCCGCTCTTGCCCTTGCGCGCCTCGACCGCCTTGCGCACGGTCTCGAGGTCGACTTCGCGAATCTGGGCCTTCACGTCTTTCAGGTATTTTCCAAAGCTCATCGGGTCACTCCTGGGTGCTTTCGACTGCCCCTCTGATGACCGAAGGCGGGCCGGGGTCGCAAGAACCCGGGGACCGCCTCCATCAAAAGCTCGGCATTTCTACGAAAACAGACGCGGGGAATCAAGGCTAGACTGCAGCACAGCACCGACCGTGGCATCCCGGCCACGTATCGTCTATATTCCCAGCACCACAAGGAGACACGATGTCTGTAGCCGTGACCGAAGAGAAGCTGACAGAGACGCGTCAGGATCAGCCTGCCGACGAAGCGCCCGCCATGGTCGCGCTGTCGGACAAGGCCGCCGAGAAGGTCAAGGAGATCCGCGGCGAGGAGAACATCGAAGAGGGCTACGCTCTGCGCCTGAAGGTCCAGGGTGGCGGTTGCTCGGGGTTCTCGTACGACCTGTACTTCGACCAGTCTCAGGAGACGGACCAGACCTTTGACGTCAAGGGCGTCAAGCTGATCTGCGACCAGATGAGCTTGATGTATCTGATGGGCACCGAGATCGACTACGTCGAGGGCTTGCACGGCGCCGGCTTCAAGTTCAACAACCCGAACGTGAAGTCGACCTGCGGCTGCGGCAGCTCGTTTAGCGTCTAATTCAGAACCCTCGAAGGGTTCCGAACCTCCATCTGGCACCGAACCCTCGGACGTGTTCCCGCGTCCGCCCGATTCGGACGAGCTCGTCATCGGGTCCACCCCTGGACTGTTCGTCCCGCTGGGAATAGCGCGCCAGGAGCGCGTTAAACTGGGGCGATGGACGTCTACGAAGCTCTGATCCGCGAGCTCGGGGCGGATCGGGTGCTTCGGGAGTCGGAAGCCGTCGCTCCGTATGCTCGCGATGAGTCGGGCCTGGGCGTCTACCCGCCCGACGCGGCTGTGCTTTGCCGGTCGCGTGAAGAGGTAGAGCTGGTGCTGCGCTTCGCGGCGGAGCATCACATCCCGGTCACGCCACGCGGCGCCGGCAGCGGCATGACCGGCGGCGCGCTGCCGATCCGCGGCGGCATCGTGCTGTCGACCGAAGAAATGAAGCGCATCGTCTCGATCGATCCCGAGGATCGCATCGCGGTGATCGAGCCCGGCGTGATCAACGCCGAGCTTCAGGCGGCCGCGGAGGCGCAGAAGCTGTTCTACGCGCCCGATCCCGCGAGCCTGGATTTCTGCTCGATGGGCGGCAACGTCGCCGAGAACGCCGGCGGCCCGCGCGCGTTCAAGTACGGCGTCACCCGCGACTGGACGCTCGGCCTCGAGGTCACGCTGATGGGTGGCGAAAGCCTGCGCCTGGGGCGCCGCACGCCCAAGGGCGTCACCGGCTACGACCTGACGGCGCTGTTCGTGGGCAGCGAGGGGACGTTCGGCGTCACCACGGAGATCGCCGTGCGCTTGATCGGCCTGCCCGAGGCGGTGGGCACGCTGATCGCCGTGATGCCCGACGCGGTGTCGGCCGGCAAGGCGGTGAGCGCGGTGATCCGCCAAGGTTATCATCCGCGCGCGCTGGAGCTGATGGATCGCGCGTCGCTGGATCACGTCCGCCCGCGCGCGCCGTTCGCGCTACCGGCGGACGCGGGCGCGATCGTGCTGCTGGAGCTCGACGGTGAAGCCGACGCCGTTCCGCTCAGCCTCGCGCGCTGCGGCTCGGTATTCGAGGCCGAGGGCGCCCGCGAGGTCATCATCGCGCGCGACAACGCCGAGCGCGATCGGCTGTGGCGGACGCGCCGGCTCTGCTCGCGATCGCTGCGCGAGGCGCATGCCTACAAGCTGTCCGAGGACGTGGTCGTGCCGCCGGGATCGATCCCCGAGATGCTCCGCCGCATCGACGCCATCGGCGCGCGCCACGATCTGATGATGGCGACCTTCGGTCACGCCGGCGACGGCAACCTGCACATCAACGTGCTCAGCGACGAGAACCACCGCGTGCCCGCCGTCGCCGCGCGCATCGACGCCGCGCTCGGCGACATCTTCAGCGCCACGCTGGATCTCAAGGGAACCCTGTCTGGCGAGCACGGCATCGGCGTCGCCAAGGCGAAGTACCTGTCGTGGGAGCAGTCGGGCGAGGTGATCTTCTGGCAGAAGCGGCTGAAGCGGATGTGGGATCCGGCGGATCTGCTGAACCCCGGGAAGATCTTCCTGTCGACTTAGCTCCTACCCTTTCGTCTTGTGCGACAGGCTGCGGATCTCGTCGCTGCGGAAGCCGGCGGGCTCGGTGCCCTTGGCCTTGTAGACCTCGAACGGCTGCGTGTCCTTGAGGATGATCGTGCCGGCGCCGACCAGCGTCTCACGTGCGATCACGGTCTCGTCGCGCACCGTGCAGTTGACGCCGAAGAAGGTGTAGTCCTCGATGGTGCAGGCGCCGCTGATCACCACGTGTGACGTGATGAACACGTGATCCTTGATGACCGTGTGGTGGCCGATGTGGTTCCCGCTCCAGAGCACGCAGTCGTTGCCGATCGTCACGAACGGCTGGATGGTGTTGTCCTCGAAGATGAAGCAATTGTCGCCGGGCTTGAAGCCTGGCCACACCGTCGCCTTCGAGCTGACATAGCTGATGAGCTCGTAGCCCATCTCCTTGGCCAGGCGATAGCGATCGGCGCGCACGTGGCTCATCTTCTTGAAGCTCATCGGGATGAACATCTTGAAGTCGGCCGGCGGGTAGATGCGCACGACGTCTTCGAACGGCACGACCGGCAGATCGCGGTGGGTCGGCCCATCGATGTAGTCGCGGTCGACAGTGAACGCCACCGCGTCGTGCGGCGAGTCGTGGGTCAGATAGAACTGCGCCAGGTCGGCGAGCTGTCCGGTTCCGAAGATGACGATTTTGGCCACGTGTGTCTCCTGTCAGGGTTGGGCTTGGCGGTGGACGAAGGCGCCGAAGGCGATGCCGGCCCTGAGCGGCGCTCGCCCGATCTGCGCGTTCAGATCGTCGACGAAGCTCCGGCGCGACATGACCCGGCAGAGCGGGTCGAGGCCGCCCGGCGTCGACAACGGAAAGACGGCGTGCTCGCCCCGATGCGCGACCGCCCAGCAGGCGGCGAACGCCGGCAGCTCGTCGAGGCGCCGGTAGGTCACCATGCCGATGCGCTGCGGTCCCGTCGACTCGTTCATCGCGGGACCGACGACGCTCAGGCTCGGATCGACGGCCAGCAGCGCCACCTGCGGCACCAGCCAGCCGGGCGTGACGATCGCGTCGTGCCCCAGCACGGCGACGTAGCCCGCGCGCTCCGACGACAGCTCGGCGCCGCTGCGCGGGTCGCCGTCGGCGACGACCTTGATCTCCAGCTCGCGGTCGGCGTTGCGCGTGATCGCGTCGACGCACGGGCGCGCCTGTTCGCGATCGGCGCCGCGCGCCAGCCGCACGATGATCGTGGTCAGCCCTTTGACCGACGCGGACTGCGCGGCCAGGTAGCGGTCATACAGCGACGGATCGGGGTTGGGCGCGTTCTGGTTGAACTTGTAGAAGACGACGTCCTTGGCGCGCGCCAGTGTCAGTCCGTACGAGGCAAAGAGATCCGCGAGCGCGCCCAGATCCTCGGCGAAGAACACGTCGGGATCCAGGTGCCCCATCTCCGCGAGCCGCTCGCGCCGCCCGAACAACGAAACGCTGCACGGGAAGCGGATCGGGTCGACGTCGCCCGCCGGCAGTCGCGCCGGCGCCAGGCTGCTGGCGCGAGCTCCGTCGGGCGTGCCGGTCGGCTCCGGTAGGCCGGCGCCTCCCGCCAAGTTCGGATAGAGGAGATCCGCCGCCGCCAGCTGGCTGCTGTCGCCGAGCGACGCGCTGAGCGCGCCGATGTCGGAGCGTATCGCCAGGTGGCAGAGCATGCGATCGATCCAGTCGCCGACGACGCGCATGTTGCTGCCGAGCACGGCGGCGAATGGCCGGGTCGCGGTCGCCAGCCCGCGACCGGCCGCGCGCGAGAAGCCGAGCGCCCGATCGTTGCGCACCAGGCGCACGCGCGGCGTGTGGCGCGCCGCGAACTGCGCCACGAAGCGCGCCGAGGCGCCGCGCGAGGCATCGTCGACGATGATGAGCTCGTCCTGCGCTCCGATGGTATAGCGGATGTTCTCCAGGCAGGGCGCGACCGTCCAGAGCGCGTCGTGCACCACCACGACGATGCTGACGCCCGGACGTGCGAGATCGGCGGCGATCGGCCGCGCTAGCGGGCGAAAGTCGATGTCGAAGGCGTCGAAGCGATCCAGCCACAAGTTGTTCAAGCGATCGGCGTTGGCGGCGGCGAAGCGAAACCGCCCGTCCGTGGCCGACTCGTGGTGCACGACGACGCTCGCCGGCGTGAAGACGATCTTGCGTCCGGACCGAGACACCTTGAGGCACAGGTCGACGTCCTCGCCGCCGTTGACGAAGGCCTCGTCGAAGCCGCCGTGCTCGCGGAAGACCTCGGGGCGAATCAACATGCAGGCCGCAGTGACCGCGCGCAGCTCCAGGCGGCGGTGACTGGCGCTGGCCGGCTGGCGCGCGTGCAGGTGCAGCGGCGCGATCGGCTCCGGCCCCGCGTAAGCGAAGACCACGCCGCCGTGCTGGACCGTGCCGTCGGGGTAGAGCAGCTTGCTGCCGACGATCGCCACCGCCGCATCCGCTTCGAGCTCGGCAACCATCGGCCTCAACCAGTCGGGCGTCGGCTCGGTGTCGTTGTTGAGGAATAGCAGGTACTTGCCGCGCGCTATCGCCGCGCCCTGGTTCGACGCCCGGGCAAAGCCCAGGTTGGCGGCGTTGCGCGCAAAGCGGATGTTGTCCAGCAGGGGCAACGCCTGCGCGGTCTCGTCGCTGGAGGCGTTGTCGATGACGATGACCTCGTGGGCGACCTCCGGCGTGTTCTCGGCGATCGCCATCAGGCACTTCCAGGTCAGCTCCCACTTGTTGAAGACGGGAATGACGATTGAAACCGTGGGAGCTGTCGTCGCGGGGATCACGTGCGCCCAGCCCTTCGCAAAGCGTGTGCCACGGGTCCGGAGCGCCCGCGGCGCGCAATCGACCGCAGATCCGCGGGCAACGGCGTCAGAAACCTGGTCAGCGTCACAAAAGTGACGTGCGCGCGCGCGGTGCCGGCAGGCGATCGCCCGCATCGGCGCGGGCAACGACGCCGGCAGCGACGACGACGCGTGGCCTGTTCCTTGCTCGTTGCTCGGGAAAAAGCGTCGCTCGTGCTCACTTCAGCTCAAATGCGATCGTCCGATCCCCTGCTCGCCGACGGCGGCGCGACCGGATATCTCAGCGCTCCCTACACCGAATCACTCGCCGAGTTCGGGTCGCCGCTCGCGCTGCCGCGCAGTGGATCCTGGCTGCTGCGCCGGACGGTCGCGCCCGGCCTCACGGACGTCATGGGGCCCTACCCTCTGTTTTGCTGCCGTGACTGGCGCGCGCTCGCCGCCGATCTCGACGAACTGGCGGCCGCGGGCACGCGCGGCCACGGCGCGGGCGACGCACCGATCAGCGCCGTCGTCGTGACCGACCCGTTCGCGGATTGCGATCCGGCGCGGCTGGCGGCGGCGTTCCCCGATCGAGCGGTCGCGTTCAAGGAGCACTTCGTCGCCGATCTGTCGCGCCCGCTGGAATCGTTCGTGAGCGCCCACCACCGGCGCTACGCGCGCCGGGACAAGCTGGCGGTCGAGGTGTGCACCGATCCGCTGCGCTGGCTCGACGATTGGTGCGTCCTCTACCAGAACTTGTGCGCGCGCCACGAGATCCGCGGCATCCCCGCCCTGTCACGCGCGGCGTTTCACCGCCAGCTGGCGGTGCCCGGATTGATCGCGTTCCGTGCATCGGCCGGCGCCGAGACGATGGGCATGGTGCTCTGGTATCGCCAGAGTGACGTGGCTTACTACCACCTGGCGGCCTACAGCGACGAGGGTTATCGCCAGCGCGCCTCGTTTCCGCTGTTCTGGCTGGCGTTCGAGCACCTGGCTGCTGGCGGCGTCGCCTGGGCGAGCCTCGGCGCCGGCCCGTCACTGTCGTCGTCGTCTCCCGCGCGAAGCTCGCCTGAATCAGCCGCGAGTCAAGGAACTGACGGCCTCGTCCGATTCAAGAAGGGATGGTCGACAGGAACCCGAACGACCTACCTCGGCGGACGAATCTTCCGCCCCGACAGCTATCGTGCGCTCGCGCGCGAACGCGGGTTCGAAGGCAGCCGCTATTTCCCAGCTTATCGCCAAGGCGAGCTCGGATGAGCGTGGAAGCAGGCAGTCGATGAAGACCGGGGCGTTGGTGCCGTTCACCGGGCCGACGGGAACGTTCAAGGGCTTTCCGCCGCCGGGCACGGAGGAGGAAAGGGCGGGGACCGCGAAACCAGAGATTGGCCCCGCGCACGGCGGCGGCGCCGAGCCTTCGATCGCGCGCCTGACCGTCGACGATCTCGCGATCTTCGGCGGCGCCCCGATCTTCCCCGAAGATCTCCACGTCGGTCGCCCCAACATCGGCAACCGCGAGCGGTTGATGGAGCGGTTCAACCAGATGCTCGACACGCGCTGGCTCTCCAACGCCGGGCCGTTCGTGCGCGAGTTCGAGCAGCGCATCGCCGACATGGTAGGCGTCAAGCACTGCGTGGTGATGTGCAACGCGACGGTCGCGCTGGAGATCGTCACGCGCGCCCTCGGCCTGAAAGGCGAGGTCATCCTGCCGTCGTTCACGTTCGTCGCGACGGCGCACGCGCTGCAGTGGCAGAAGATCACGCCGGTCTTCTGCGACATCGATCCGGACACGCACACGATCGATCCGGCCAAGGTCGAACGGATGATCACGCCGCGTACGACCGGCATCCTGGGCGTGCACCTGTGGGGCCGCGGCTGCGACGTCGAGGCGCTGGCGGCGATCGCGCGGCGGCGCGGCCTCCGTTTGCTGTTCGATGCCGCGCACGCGTTCGGCTGCACGCACAAGGGCCGGATGATCGGCAGCTTTGGCGACGCCGAGGTCTTCAGCTTTCACGCCACCAAGTTCCTGAACAGCTTCGAGGGCGGCGCGGTGGTCACCAACGACGACGAGCTGGCGCGCAAGATCCGCCTGATGAAGAACTTCGGCTTCCGGGCCTACGACGACGTCGGCTACATCGGCATCAACGGCAAGATGACAGAAGCGTCGGCGGCGATGGGCTTGACGTCGATGGAGAGCATGGACGAGTTCATCGCGATCAACGCCGCCAACTACCGGCGCTACTGCGACGAGCTGCGCGGCGTGCCCGGGTTGCGCGTCATCGGATACGACGAGCGCGAGAAGAGCAGCTACCAGTACGTGGTCACCGAGATCGAGACCGCGGAGACCGGCATCAGCCGCGACCAGCTGCAGAAGGTCCTGCACGCCGAGCGCGTGCTCGCGCGCCGCTATTTCTACCCCGGCGTGCACCGCATGGAACCGTATCGTTCGTACTTCCCCAACGCCGAGATGTTGCTGCCACAAACGCAGCGGGTCAGTGAACGGGTGCTGTCGCTGCCGACCGGCACGGCCGTCAACCACGACACCATCGCGCAGGTGTGCGCGATCGTGCGTTTCGCGATCGCGCACGGCCGCGAGATCGCCGCGCGCCTGGGCCCGCCGGATGCGCCCGACGACGACGTCGCGCTGCTGGCGTCGAGCGAGCCGTCGGTCGAGGACGAGGTCGCGTAGCCACCGCGGCGGCGCAGCGAAGACGACACGGCGAAAGACGCGCATGCGCTGGCACAAGAAGGGGAACATCTTCGACCCGCGCGAGCACCGCGATTGGGCCGGCACGCACGCCCAGGTGCCGACGGTGCTGGTGAAGGAGCGCGTGCTGCGCATCTACTACGCCGATCGCGACCGCGACGGGCGCAGCTTCACGACCTACCTCGACGTCGACCGCGGCGATCCGGGGCGCGTGGTTTACCACCACCGCAAGCCGCTGCTGCCCCTCGGGCGCCGCGGGACCTTCGACGACGACGGCATGATGCCCGCGTATGCGATCGAGCACCGCGGGAGCATCCTGCTCTACTACAGCGGCTGGAACCGGCGCGTGACCGTGCCGTATCACAATGCGACCGGCGTCGCGGTCAGCGAGGACGGCGGCGACACCTTCACCCGCATGTTCGAGGGACCGGTGCTGGATCGCGTGCCGCTGGAGCCGTTCCTCGCGGTCACGCCGTCGGTGCTGAAGGAGGGCGAGCGCTGGCAGATGTGGTACGTCTCGGGCACCGACTGGAGGCCGGTCGGCGAGAAGCTCGAGCCGGTCTACGTCATCAAGTACGCCGAGTCGCGCGACGGCATCCGCTGGGATCGCCCCAACATCCTGGCGGTGGCGCCGCGCCATGACGCCGAGGCGTTCTCGCACCCGTGCGTGCTCAAGGACGGCGGCCTCTATCGCATGTGGTACTGCTTCCGCGACAGCGAGGACTACCGCGACGGGCGCGGCAGCTATCGCATGGGCTATGCGACGTCGCGCGACGGCTGCGCGTTCGAACGGCGCGACGACGAAGTCGGCATCACCGTGTCGGAGAGCGGCTGGGACGCAAAGATGCTCTGTTACCCGTTCGTCGTGCGCGTCGATGGACGGACCTTGATGTTTTACAACGGCAATAGCTTTGGCCAAACCGGCATTGGCTGGGCCGTCCTGGAGGAATGATCATGAGCGCAAATGGCAACGCCAACACGATCGGAAGCGGCACCAGCAGCGAGGGAACGACGGCGGACGCGACCCAGCTCGGCTTCCGCAAGCAGATGGAGAAGCTGTTCGTCGACAGCCCGCTCCCGCGCGAGGATCTGCTGTTCAACCTGGGGATGTACACGCGCAGCTCGCTGCTCGTGAAGTTCCTGGTGATGAACGACATCTACGAGCGCATCAAGGACATCCCCGGCGCCCTGCTGGAGTTCGGGGTGTGGTGGGGACAGAACCTGGTGTTGCTCGAGAACCTGCGCGCGATCCACGAACCGTTCAACAAGCAGCGGATCATCGTCGGGTTCGACACCTTCGCCGGGTACAACAACTTCTCGGAGAAGGACGTCAAGACCGACGTGATGGTCGACAAGACCTACGTCACGCCCGGCGGCTATCGCGAGTACCTGGCGAATCTGCTCGCCGTGCACGAGGGGAGCAACGCATTCGGCCACGTGCGCGGCAATCACCGGTTGATCGACGGCGACGCCGAGGTCACCGTGCCGCGCTACTTCAAGGACCACCCCGAGACGATCGTCGCCATGGCGTTCTTCGATATCGGCGTGTATCGGCCAACCAAGGCCGCGCTGGAGGCGATCATGCCGGCGCTGGTCCCCGGCAGCGTGCTGGTCTTCGACGAGCTGACCTGGCCGGGGGCGCCCGGCGAGGCGATCGCCTTCAAGGAGGTGCTGGGCGGCTCGAGCTACAAGATCGAGAAATCGCGCTACTACCCCTCCAAGGCGATCGTGACCATCAAGTGAGCGGAGCGGCGATGAAGACCAAGAGCGATGCCGCTCCCTCGTGGCCCGAGGAGGCGCGTGATGCCCTGATTGCCAGCTATCACCGGGACGGCTACTGCGCGGTCCCGGAGGTGCTCCCCCGCGAAGAGGTCGAGGCGGTGCTCAAGGAGATGGACCAGCTGTTCGCGCTGCAACTGCGTCGGCTGGGGCGGCGGCCAGCGGGCTATCAAGGCGAAGCCTCCGTGCGCGCCAACATGGAGGCGCTGCTGGACGCCGACGTGAAGGCGTACCTGGCGGCCGCGCGCCACGCGGCGAAGCTGGTCTCCTTGCAGCGGCTGGTGGCGAGCCCGGCGATCACCGCGCTCGTCGAGGCGTTCGGCATCACCACGCCGACGATCCCGAGCATGCCGGTCGTGCACATCATGTGCGAAACACTGCAGATCCCGGGCGGCTACTTCGGCATCGCGCCGCACCAGGACTGGCCGTCGATCCAGGGCGGGCTCGACACGATCACGATGTGGGTTCCGCTGCTCGACGTCGACAGCGCGCGCTTTCCGATCGAGGTCATCCCCG
The DNA here is from genome assembly GCA_964571275.1 of uncultured Myxococcales bacterium. Taxonomy (GTDB): domain Bacteria; phylum Myxococcota_A; class Polyangia; order Fen-1088; family Fen-1088; genus DASRQZ01. Next base: position 35,689 of record CAZNCQ010000020.1, on the reverse strand, counting down.
GCAGCCACCTGCGCGGCTTGTGGGAGGGCGAGATCGCCGACAACGCGCTCGAGATCCGCAAGGGCTTCGTCGAGAGCGACTTTGTCGCCATCCCGGTCGCGCGCGGCGACGTGGTGATCTTCAGCGGCTTCACGGTGCACCGCACGGCGCTGCGCGATTGCCGCGGGCTGCGCATCGCATCGAGCACGCGCTACGAAAACTCCGCCGAGCCGACGTTCGTCGAGCGCAACTATCCCTGCGCGTACAAGCGCACCATCGAGCGCGAGCTGATGGTGAAGGACTTCCCCTCGCGAGAGCAGGTGGCGTCGCTTTACAAGTAGAACGCGGCGATCGCGACGCGGGCCGCATCTTTGCGGCGCATTTGATCTAGGCTGGCGTCGTGAACCCGCTCCTGCGCGCCGGGCCTTACCTTTATGCCGCCGCGCACTCGTACAATGCCGTCTGGGAGCTCGCGACCGCGGGGCGCGCGCGGCGCATCGCCGAGCGCGACGCGGCCGAGCTGCGGCGGCGCTTTCCGTTCCTGGCGTCCTATCCCGAGCTGAGCGCACCCATCGCGCGCCAGCTCGCGCCGGCCTACGCCGACTACGTCGGCCACGTGTCGCCGGATCCGATCGCGATCGCGCTGCCGCTCGCGGTCTTCCTCGGCGTCCTGCGTGACCAGCTACGCCCGCGGCGCATCCTCGATCTCGGCTCGGGCTTCAGCTCCTACGTCTTTCGCGCTCACGCCCGCGCCCGCGACGACAGCGCCGGCGCGGTCTGGTCGATCGACGAGTCGCGCCCGTGGCTCGACAAGACGCGCGCGTTCCTCCAGCAACACGACGCCGACGCCCCGCACCTCGCGACCTGGGACGAGTTCACGGCGACCGCGCCCGCGCCGTTCGACCTCATCCTGCAAGACTTCGCCACGCTCGACGCTCGTCGCGCCATGCTCGATCGCGTGATCGATCTCTGCCGCCCCGGCGGCCTCATCGTCATCGACGACATGCACGTCCCCGGTTATCGGCGCGCGACCCTGCGCGCGCTCGACCGCCGCCGCCTCGACTACTTCAGCCTCCGCCTCTTCACCAAGAAGCGGCTGCGCTACGCCTATCTCGTCGCGCCCTGAGCGCCTTCGGACGCGGCCACGCGCGGGTTGGAGAACATCCGCACGAACTGCGGCAAGAACGTCTCCATCGGCAGCGCCGCGTGCTCGCGGCCGAGGTGCATGCCGGGGACGTACCCGGCGGCGACGAAGCGATCGATGAACGATCGATCACGGCTGACGACGTGGATCGGCACGTCGTACGAAGGGCTGTTGCGCGTGACGTCGGCCGAAGGCTGGTGGTCGCCGAGCACGATCACCAGCGCGTCGTCGTCGATCCGTTCGGCCAGGTAGCGCCGCACCACGTCCAGGTCGTAGATGACCGACGTGAGGTAGGCCTCGCCGGCGCTGGCCAGGTTCGCCCAGCCGATCTCGTAGCGCACCGGCGGGAGCTGGTTGAAGATGCGACCACCGTCGGCCAGCTTCCGCCAGTCATCGACCAGGCGGGGCTGCAGGCTCCACGGGCTGTGGCTGGAGACGAGATCGTATTCGACGAACAGCGGTGGTCGAGCGATCTCCGGCACGCGCGCGACCTCGCGTCGATGGACGAAGTCGATGACGTACTGGTCCGGCATCGTGGCCCACTTGAACGCGGGGCCATGGTAGTCAAGATCCATCGCGTCGTACTTCTCATCGAACCCGGCGACCACACCCTCGGGCTTGCGAGCCGTCGTGCCCGGCTGCACCAGCACCGTGCGGTAGCCCGCCACGCGGAAGAAGTCGGCCATGGTCTGCGGCGGCGGCCGCGCGTCGAGCATGACCGCGTAGGCGAGCCCATCCTCCGTGCGTACGCCCGTGCGCAGGCTCGCGTGAGCGAGCCACGATCGCCCGCCGTAGGTCGATGAAGACAACAGGCTCGACGCGGTCGTGAACCCGTGCTGGCGCAGCTCCGCGTCGAACGCGGCGTAGATCGGCGCCAGCCGCCGCGCGTAGTCCGGCTGCTCGATCACCGTCTGGCCGTAGGACTCGATCACGATGACCAGCACGTCGGCGTGGTGCAGGCGCTCGAGCTTGTTCGGCATCGCGCGCAGCGTCTCGCGCGTGCGCGCGATCGATGCGTATTTCTGCTGCCGGTACTCCGCGGCGTGGCGCAGAAACGACACCTCGCCGGCGACGCGCGAAACGATGCTGCGGCCGAACAGACCGATGTGAACCTCCGGGTGCCGGCGCTTCGCCCAGAGCGGCGAGAGCACCACGCACAGGGCCAGGCCGATCACGAACAGGCAGCGCGGGCCGGCGAAGCCCATCGCGCGTTCGGTTGCCACCAGCGCCCACCAGGCGCTGACGCTCACGACGGCGATCCCGATGGCGATCAGCGCCAACCAGAACAGCAGCCGCGGCGCCGAGACCGTCGAGCGCATCAACGCCACCAGGTTCGGCACCAGCGGCACGTCCAGGTACAGGCTGAGCGCGCGGTGAAAGTGGCGTTCGACGATGCCCTCGGCGAAGCGGAAGATCCGCGTGGCGAGCGCCATCAGAACCAGCGCGAAACGCAGCCAGCTCGGCACGCGATGGCCACGGGCACGCACGAGCCAGAAGATCGCCAGCAGCACCGCCACGTCGATCGACGGCAGCGGATACCATCCCGCCGGCTCGTTGCCGGGGAAGCGCCAGTTGAAGACGCAATCGAGGAACGCCCAGGCGAGCAGGAACATCAACACGCGCGCCCAGGATCTGACGCGCGGCTCGGCGAGCTGCCGGTTCTCGGACACGGTCACAGCTTACTCAAGAACTCCGACGCGCGGGCGCTCTCCGCGCGCCCAAGACCGAGCCCAGCACCGCCGCGCCCTGGCGAGATCGCGCCGCGTCGAGATCAACGTTCGCGGCCGGCGCTCGGACAATGCGGCGCGAGCAGGCATTCGTCGCAGTTCGGCTTGCGCGCGAAGCACACCCTCCGGCCGTGCCAGATCAGCTGGTGTGAGAAGCGGATCCAGCGATGCGCAGGCAGCACGCGCATGAGATCTTGCTCGATCCCCTTGGGATCGGTCTTGCGCGTCAGCGCCAGGCGCAAGCTCAGCCGCTGCACGTGCGTGTCGACGACCACGCCCTCCGCGATCCCGAACGCCGTGCCCAGCACGACGTTCGCGGTCTTGCGCGCGACGCCGGGCATCCGCGTCAGCTCCGCGATGCTGCGCGGTAGCTCGCCACCCAGCTCCGCGACCAGCGACGCCGTTCCCTTCAAGCTCTTCGCTTTCTGTCGAAAAAAGCCGGTCGAGCGGATGATCTCTTCGAGCTCGTCGAGCGGCGCCGCCGCCATGCGCTCCGCATCGGGAAAGCGGCGGAAGAGCTCCGGCGTGACCTTGTTGACGCGATCGTCGGTGCACTGCGCCGACAGGATCGTCGCGCACAGCAGCTGGAACGGCGTCTCGCGGTCGAGCTCGCAGTCGACGTCGGGATAGAGCGTCTCGAGCCCGTCGAGGATCGCCTCCACGCGCGCCGGATCCGGCGGCCACTTCGCCCGCGTCGGCTTGCGGTTCGCCTTGGTGATGATCTTGGGAGTCTTGACGCGCGCGCGGCGCGCCGGAGACGCGGCGACTCGTTTGGCTTTGACCTGCGCGCCTGGCATGCGCGTGGTTATATCACCAACGTGCCGCGGCGCGGCCGCGTCTACTACCAGTAGACCTTGGCGCCGCTCGGGTCGCGCCGCTGCGGCGCCGACACCGCCTGCGCCTGCGTGCGGAACCATTCGGAGCTGTAGTCGTCAACGCGGCCGCGGTCCGACGACAGCGGAATCGCCGCGCCCGCCGGAGGCGGCGTCTCGCTGAGGAAGATCTCCGCGAAGGCGAGATCGCCGAACGGCAGCAACAACGGCCGCAGCCGCTCGAGCACCACGCCCAGGCTCATCTGGCGCGGCTCGGCCGTGATCCAGAGCTTGTGCGGGTCGCCGCCGCCGAACGCGTGCAGATAGTTGTGCACCGCGGTCAACCATTCGTTGCCCGACCAGTTGGGCGCCAGCGCGAAGGTCACGCCCGCGGCCGCAGTCGGACGCGTGGCCATCGCCGTGCGGTGCAGGCGAAAGATGCCGCGCCCGTCGGGCGTGAACGCGCCGCCGCAGCCAGCGCAGCGCACGCCGGGCGCCACGATCTCGGTCTGTCCGTCGCAGTTGGGACAGGTGATCGCATTGATCAGCGTCGCCGGGTTGTTGAGATCGACCAACGGAGCCAGCGGCGCGCGCCGCTCTATCGAGTAGACCTTGCGATTGGCAGGACCGAACGCGCCCGCCATCACCCAGGCCTCGACCTCGGCGGCGTTCTTCTCGAGCACGGGACGGAGCGTCGGCGCCGTGCCGGGGATGACGTCGGCCAGCGCCGCCAACAGGTTCACGAAGTCGCCCGCGGTCGGCAGCGGCCGCCACGACCAGGCGTCCATCTGGTTGAGGATCGCCTCCACCTCGCGCGCGGGCGGCAAGCCGAACTCGTCGTGCTCGTTGAGCCACGCCGGCGCGCCCATGCCCAGCTTCATGAAGAGACTCCGCATGAAGTCCTCACCCTTCGCGGTGCCGTTGTGCGAGGGAAAGCCCAGGATCACGCGCGACGCGGAGATGCGCAGCAGCTCGTGCAGGAAGTCGATGCGGTTCGCGGGCGGCACGTGCTCGAGCGTGTCCATGCTGACGACGGTGTGAAACGATCCGGTCTTGAAGGGGACCCGGCCGCCGTCGTACGAGAACGGGTACATGCTCGGCGCGGGCTCGCCGTCGATGCGCACGTCGATGCCGACGAACGAGTCGTCGATGATGGTCGCCAGGCCACGCGCGCCCGAACCGACCTCGATCAGGCTCGCGAGCGCTGGACCGGTCAGGTACTGCTTGATCGGAACGTAGCGCACGAGCCAGTTGAGCTGGGTACCGGGCGGATAGCTGCGGGCCGGTGCGTGGGCGGGCAACGGCAACAACGCGGGGTTTGCGGTCATGCCCGCACTGCGGAGCAACAAACGCGCCACGGCATCGGACGCGCGCGCGCCACAAACCCACGCGCGGGCCACATCTTGCGGCGGCGGCGCGCCCGCGCGTTCGCGACGCGCGCGTCAGACCCCTGGCGTCGAGGCGGATTTCTGACGCCAACCGCTCAAGTTCATTGCCTCTTGCGTCGATGGCTCCGGGCAGAAGCCATGCCTCCGTCAGACGCCACTTTTCTCAGCACGCTCGCCGCCGAAGTGGAGCGAAGTCGGGAAAACCTCCACCTCGACAACTACGACGTCTCGCAGCTCGGACCGTATCGGGGCGAAAAGCACCGCGAGGATCTCGTCGGGCCGAAGGTCGAACGCCCGGACGACGGCGCACCGCACGAGCTGGCGTCGCGCCTGTCGCAATTCGCCGACGTCGGCTTCCTGCACGGCATATTGGCCGATCAAGAATCGCGCGATCTGCTGATCAAGCTGTTCGCGTACCGCACGCTCGGCTACCGCAAGGTCAAGCTGCCGCGCAACACCGAGCGATACTGGGACGACATCCAGGCGGTGCGCAGCACCGCGACCACGTCACCGCCGATCCCGATCGCGTACATGGACCTGCGGCTGGCGCGCCACGACCTGCATCGTTTCGCCTACGATCTGCAGATCTACGGCACCGCCGCAGGGCTCGCGTGCACGTTCGTGCAGAAGCAGTACGAGTACCACCGCGGCGGCGTCGTCTGCAAAGCCGAACCTGGTGACGTCGCCATCGACGCCGGTGCGTGCTGGGGCGAGACCACGGTCTACTTCGCGCACGAGGTCGGCGCGCAGGGCCGCGTGCTGTCGTTCGAGTTCATCCCAACCAACCTGGCCGTCCTGCGCCGCAACCTGGAGGCGAACCTACCGCTCGCCGGCCGCGTCGACGTCGTCGAGAACCCGCTGTGGTCGACGTCCGGCCACACGCTGTACTACGTCGACTGGGGCCCGGGCAGCCGCGTCAGCCCGGATCCGTCGCGCTACCCTGGAGGCGGCCGTTGTTCGACGGTGTCGATCGACGAAGCGGTCAGCACGCGCCGGGTTCCGCGCGTCGATTTCATCAAGATGGACATCGAGGGCGCGGAGCTGCCCGCCCTCAAGGGTGGCGAGCGCACGCTGCGCGCGCATCGGCCCAAGCTGGCGATAAGCCTCTACCACCAGCTCAGCGATTTCATCACCATCCCGCGCTATCTCGAGTCCCTCAACCTCGGTTACTCGTACTACCTGGACCACCACACGATCTATCTCAACGAGACGGTGCTGTTCGCAGTGCCGAGTTGAAAAGCGCGATGAGCACCGACGCCGGCGCGCCCATCTATATCCGCGTCGCCGCGGACGGAGCGCGCTGGGACGGTTTCACCGCTGTCGACGGCCGTGCCGAGGCGCTGGCGGCCGTCGGATTCCGGCTGCCGTTCGCCGAGGACAGCGTCGCCGGCGCCTACGTCGATCACGTCCTGGAGCGGCTGGATCTGGCCGACGGCGCACGCCTTCTGCAAGAGCTGCGACGCGTCCTGGTGCGCGGGGGCCGCGCGCGCGTGGTCACCGACGACCTCGAGCGCATCCTCGCTGAGCATGCGTCGTCCGACGCCTGGGCCGCCGGTGGCTGGCACGAGAACGGTCACGACTGGCGCCAGCAGCGCGCGTCGATGCTGAACCGCGCCTTTCGCGCGCCGGGACGGCGCTGGCTGTACGACGAGATCGAGGTCTCGCGCGTCGGCACGACGATGGGCCTGCGCCAGCCGATGCGCTACCGTCCGCGAGAGAGCGCGGATCCGCGGCTCGCGGGACGCGAGAGCCCGAGCGAGATCGACCTCATCGTCGAGCTCGAAAAGCCGCGCCGCCTCGAGGGCGAGCGGCCGATGGTCAGCGTGCTGATCCCGCTCTATCGGCCGACCTATCTCGCAGAGACCATCGCGAGCGCGCTCGATCAGACCTACGACAACTTCGAAGTGGTGATCTGCGACGACGGGCCGCCCGGCGCCGCCGACGCCGTCCTGCGCGGGTTCGCGCAGCACCCGCGCGCAGGCCGCATCCGCTACTTTCACAACGGTACGCGCCTCGGCGAGGCCTACAACTACGTCGCCTGCTTCGAGAAGGCCGGCGGCGCGTACATCAAGTTCCTCAACGATGACGACCTGCTGGCTCCGCGCTGCCTCGAGATCATGGCCACCTGCCTGCGCGACCACCCCGACGTCACGCTCGTGACCTCGCACCGGGAGATCGTCGACACCGGCGGGAACGTGCTCCCGCCGCAAAAGTTCTCGGAGCGCCCCGTGGGCCGCAACGCGGTCGTCAGCGGCCGATCGGCGATCGCACGTGTGCTCGCGCACGAGACGAACTTCATCGGCGAGCCGAGCACGGTCATGTTCCGCAAGCTCGACGCCGAAGCGGCGGCGCCCAACTTCTGGTCGCTGGGCGGGACCGACTTCGCGGGCAACGGCGACGTCACGATCTGGACCAACCTGCTCGCGCAGGGCGATCTGATCTATCTGACAGAGACGTTGAGCCGCTTCCGCCGCCACCCGCAGCAGACCAGCCAGGATCGCGGCGTGCTGCGCCTGGCGAGGATCGCGTGGAAGCGTGCGGCGGCCGCCGCCGCCGAGCTCGGGCTCTACCGGCCAGGCGAGATCGCGTCGCTCGACGCGCAACCGCTGCAGACGATCTCGTGGTGGCCGACGCCCCTGCGCCAACGCATCGAGCGAGCGCAAGAACGCGCGCGGGCCGGTCGCAGCGGGGAGCTGCTCGCCGAGATCGGCGCGTTGCTCGGCGAGGCGGGGGGCCTGGCGGCGCGGGACGCGGAGTTGATGGTGCGGCTGGCAGAGCTGCGGTTCGCGGCCGGCGATCTCCCTGGCGCGCTCGACATGGCGACCACGGTGACGCGCACGACGCCGCATCACCAGCCTGCACATCTGCTGGTCGCGCGCCTCCTGCAAGCGTCGGGCGATCCTCGCGGCGCACAGAAGATCCTGCAGGAGACGCACGCGATGTTTCCCCTCATCCGCAACGAGCACGGACTGGTCCCGGCCGAGGGCGGTCTGCTCTGCCTGGCCGCCGACGCGCGCTTCCGCGCCGAGGCTGACTTGCCCGACACCGTGCTCACGATCCACCTGAAGGCGCGTACGACCGCCGGCTTCCGCAACCTGCCGATTCGCATCACGGCGGCGGTCGCGGGCATGGGCGCGTCCTCTTGGTCCGCGACGGGACCTGCGGCGATCACGCGCGCGGAGCTCGTCCGCGACGAAGAGACGGTGAGTCTGGCGCTGCCGCTGCCCCGCCGCGCCACCCCGACGGCGATCACCCTCGCCTGGCGCGGCTCCCCCGAAGGCTACTTGCCGGCCGCGGTCGCGGCGCTGCCGGTCCAGGTCGTGGGTCTCGAGCTCTCGCTCTCCGAGCGAACGGCGATAAACTGACGTGCAAGTCATGGATGAAACGCCGGAAGAGCTGGAGCAGATTCGCCGCGAGGCCGATCAGATCGACATTCACCAGTATCGCCGGCGCTTTCGCACGCTGAAGGCGATCTTGGTGGGCGCGGCGCTGGCAGGGCTGACCTGGCTGGGAATGATTCTGGTCGATAGCCGCCGGAACCCGTGCCAGCGGGTCCGCGACTACTTGTGCAAGACGGACCCCGCCGGCGTGCAGTGCCGCAGCTACGACGTCGTGCTGCGCGAATCGCAGGAGGAGGGGCCGACGATGCGCGCCAACATACGCGCACAGTGCCAGTCGAAGATCGACAGCCTGCGCGAGGAACAGGGGATCCAGGTTCGCTAAACAGCGCGCCAACGGGCCGCTAGCTAGGAGGTGGCGTGGACGGAACGGACACCAGAGCGCGTATCCTGATCGTGGCGGGTGAAGCGGGGGTTCGCGCCGCGATGGGCGAGCCGCTGCGCAAACAGGGCCACACGGTCGAGAGCGTGGCCGCCGCCGGCAAGGTGCTGGCGCGGCTCGGCGACCTCGCGCCCGATCTGGTGCTGGTCGACGTCGAATCGGCGGCTTCGGGCGACGGCGGCGGCCACCACGGCCTGGCGCTGATCGCCCGTCTGATCGAGCAGGACGCCGACGTCGGCGTGGTGGCGATGGTCGCCGCGGGCGATGTCGAGGCCGGCTTCGGCGCGCTGGTCGCCGGAGCGAGCCACTATCTGACCAAGCCCATCAACGGCACGGAGCTTGCGCTGATCGTGGAGCGCGAGCTCGCGCGGCGCCGCTTGCGCGCGGACGCGACGCAGCTGCGCGCGCGGCTGACGGAGCGCTATCGCTTCGAGAACATCGTCGGCAGCTCGGCGCCGATGCAGGCCGTGTTCAAGACCGTCGCGCAGGTGGCCGTGGGGCGCGCCAGCGTGCTGCTGACCGGCGAGGCGGGGACCGGCAAGGCGCTGATCGCCGCCGCGATCCACGCGAAGAGCCCGCGCGCGCACGCGCCGTTCGTGCGGTTCAGCTGCCGCGGGCACGCCGAATCGATGCTCGACAGCGAGCTCTTCGGCCACGAACACGCGTCGGCCGCCGGTACCGGGCGCGAGGGCCGGCTGGTGCAAGCGCAGGGCGGCACGCTCTTCGTCGAGGAGATCGACGCCCTGCCGGCCGTGCTGCAGGTCAAATTGCGCCGGTTCCTCGAGAGCGGCCGCTTCGAACGCGCGGAGGGCGACCAGCCGATCTCCGCCGATGTACGCGTGATCGCGGCCAGCGCGCGCGACCTGCCGCAGCTGGTCGCTGACGGGCAGCTGCGCGAGGATCTGTTCCGGCGGCTCGCCGCGGTCCACATCGACATGCCGGCGCTGCGCGATCGGCCGTCCGACGTGCCGCCGCTGGCGCAGTACTTTCTGCAGCGATTCGCCGGAGCGCGCGGTCACGCGATCGCGGGGTTCGATGACGAGGCGTTCGAACGGCTGGGCGGCTATGCCTGGCCCGGGAACGTGCGCGAGCTCGAGGACGTCATCGAGCGCGCGGTGGGCGCCTGCCGCGGACCGCGCATCACGGCCGCCGACCTGCCGCCCAGCCTGCGAGCCACCACCGCGCGCGCCGCGGTTCCGATCCCGGGTTCGACGCTCGACGCGATCGAGCGCTACGCCATCCTGCGCACGCTCGAGGCGACCGGCGGCTCGACGACACGCGCCGCAGAGGTCCTGGGCATCAGCGTGCGCAAGGTCCAGTACAAGCTGCAGCAGTACCAGAGCACGCGGCCCGTCGAGCCGCACCCGGTTCTGGCTGGCAGCAAGCGAAACTGAGAGCGCCAGGTTGCGCGAGTCCGCGCGATCGCGCGCGACGATGCGCCGCGCGTTCAGGCCTAGCGCACTAGCGCGCGCCGCGGCGGTAGACGGTTCGGCCGCACGGCTCGAAGCCCGACGCCGAGGCGACCATCGATTCGGAGTGGCCCATAAAAAGATGGCCGCCGACGCCGAGGATCTGCCGGTAGCGCTGGACCAGAGCGCGCTTGGTCGTGTCGTCGAAGTAGATCACGACGTTCCGGCAAAAGATCACGTCGAACGGTCCTTGCATCGGCCACGGATCCATCAGGTTCAGCTGCTTGAACGTGATCAGAGACCGTATCTCGGCGCCCGCCTGATAGCCGCCGCCGGCGCGGCTGCCCGTGAAGAAGCGCTTCAACCGCCCGGCCGACATCTTCTCGACGCGCTCGGCGGGGTAGATGCCCGCGCTCGCGTGCGCCAGCACGTCGGTGTCGAGATCCGTCGCGAGGATCTTGATGTCCCACGAGCCCGCGTTTGACGCCGGCGGTGGGTTCTCGCGCAGGATCATCGCCAGCGAGTACGGTTCCTCGCCGGTCGAGCAGCCGGCCGACCAGAAGCGCACGCGATGCGCGCCGGCCCCGACGCGGGACCAGATCGCGGGCAGCACCGTGCGCGCCAGGAACTCGAAGTGGTGGTTCTCCCGAAAGAACTCGGTGACGTTGGTGGTGATGGCGTTGACGAAGCGCTCGGCCTCGTCCGACGCGGGGTCCTCGACCATCGCCAGGTAGTCGGCGAAATCGCTCAGGCCCAGCGCGCGCAGCCGCCGCGCGAGCCGGCCATAAACCAGCGACTGCTTGTTGCTGCCGAGGTCGATGCCGACGCGCGCCTTGATCATGGCCTGCACGCGACGGAAGTCGCCCGCCGACAGCTCGAACTCGCGGAGCGGCTCGTTGTTCATACGCCGTCCCGAACGGCAGGGAAGCGACGCCCCCTCAAACGATCAGAACTCCTTCCAGTCGGCGTCGTGCTTGCCATTGCTGTTCGCGGCGCCCGACGACGCGGCAGCCGTCGACGATTCGCCGTTGGCGGCCTTGAGCGAGCGCGCAGGCGCCGCGACGGTCCGTCCGTCGGACACGGCGTGCGGGCGCGTTGGCACGCGGCTGCGCGTCGCGCGCGCGGTCGGCGGCGGGCTATCGCCACCGCCCGCGGCGACGCGGAAGAACCCCACCAGCTCGCCCATCGATCGCGCCTGCTCGTTCATCGATTCGGCCGCCGCCGCCGCTTCCTCGACCATCGCGGCGTTTTGCTGCGTGGCCTTGTCCATCTGCGCGACCGCCGAGTTGATCTGGTCGATCCCCGACGCCTGCTCCTCGCTGGCGGCGTTGATCTCGGCGATGATGTCGGAGACCTTCTTCACACCCGCGACGATCTCCTGCAACGTCTCACCCGAGTTGTTCACCAGGCGCTCGCCCTGTTTCACCTTCTCGGCGCTGTCCTGGATCAGGCCCTTGATCTCTTTTGCAGCGGCCGCGCTCCGCTGCGCCAGGTTGCGCACCTCGGCCGCGACCACCGCGAAGCCCCGCCCCTGATCGCCGGCGCGCGCGGCCTCGACCGCGGCGTTCAGCGCGAGCATGTTGGTCTGGAACGCGATCTGCTCGATCACGCCGATGATGTCGGCGACCTTCTTCGAGGATTCGGTGATCGCGCCCATCGCGTGGACCGCGTCGCCGACCACCTGGCCGCCCTTCTCTGCCGAGTCGCGCGCGCCCGCCGCCAGCTGGTTGGCCTGCGTGGCGTTGTTGGCGTTCTGCTTCACCGTCGCGGTCATTTCCTCCAGGCTCGACGCCGTCTCCTCCAGCGCCGACGACTGCTCCTGCGTGCGCTTGCTCAGGTTGGCGTTGCCCTCGGAGATGTCCGACGCCGCCGACGAGATCGTGCCCGTCGACTCGTTGATCTGGGTCACCAGCTCACGCAGCCGCTCGACGGCGGTGTTGATGCTGAGCTTGATCTTCTCGAGGGCGTCCGCGTACTGCCCCGACACGAGCCGCGTCAAGTCACCGGTCGCGACGCCGCCCATCACGCTCTGCACTTCATCCATCAGGTGGCCGAGCTCTTCCTGCGAGTGCCGCTGGTTGGTGATGTCGGTGGCGAACTTCACCACCTTGTACGGCTTGCCGGCCGCGGTCATGATCGGGTTGTACGACGCCTGGATCCACACCTCTTTCTGACCCTTGCCGAGGCGGCGGTAGACGCCGCTGTCGTATTCGCCGCGTCGGAGCTTGCTCCAGAACGCCTCGTATTCGGGGCTGGACACGTACGAAGGCTCGCAAAGTGTGCGGTGATGCCGCCCCCGGAGCTCGTCGAGCGTGTAGCCCAGCAGCCGCAAGAAGTTCTCGTTCGCCGTCAGCACCGTGCCGTCGAGGCCGAACTCGATGGTCGCCTGCGACTTGTCGATGGCGTTCATGCGGCCCTCGAACTCCGCTGTGCGATTGCGCTGCTCGGTCATGTCGCTCGCGATCTTCACGACCTTGTACGGGCGGCCATCGGCGTCCAGCACCGGGTTGTACGACCCGAGGATCCAGACCTCCCGGTCGTTCTTGCCGATCCGCCGGAAGACGCCGCTCTCGTACTCGCCGCGCCGAAGCTTGGCCCAGAACTCTTCATACGCGGGGCTGGCGACATAGGTCGGATCACAGAAGATCCGGTGGTGCTTTCCGCGCACCTCGTCGAGCGTGTAGCCCAGCAGCCGGAGGAAGTTGTCGTTCGCCGTCTGAATGGTCCCGTCGAGGCTGAACTCGATCGTGGCCTGCGCGCGATCCAGCGCCGCCAGCAACCCATCGCGATCGAGCGTCCCGCGGCTCGACGTGCTGCGTGCGCGTGGCGCCGTCTTGGCGCTGCGAGCGCGGGTGGTCTCCTGTTGCTTTGCCTTCGTTCCCTTCATGGTCGGTCTCCTTTGATACTCGTCCCGCAACTCAAGCGGCCTTCACGCTCGCCACGCTGGCGGTGCTCATCGTCGGAAAAATGCGGTCTACATCGAGGATCGTCACCATCTTGTCCGCGAGCGTGGCGATGCCCTTGGTGAGGCCGAGATCGCCGGCGTCGCCGAAGTCCGGCGGCGGCTTGATCTGGTGCTGTGCGACGTCAGTCACGTCGGACATGGCGTCGACGACGACACCCATGATGCGCTGGCGGCCTTCCTGCGACACGCGTAGCACGACCACGGCAGTCGTCGGTCCATTCGGCTGCCGCTGCAGACCCAGGCGCTCGCGCAAGTCGGCGATCGGCACGATGTCGCCGCGGATGTTGATCACGCCCAGCACGTACGATGGCGTGTTGGGGATCGGCATCGGCCGGCTCCAGCCACGGATCTCTTGCACACGCAGGATCTCGACGCCGTACTCCTCGGTGTCGACGATGAACGTCAACAACTGCTCGGTCGCGCCGCCCTGTTTCTCGACGCGCTCCTTGCTGGGCTCTTCCATGTCGTTCCTTTCGTTCCGCCGCCGCTATGGCCGCCGCGCTTGCCGGCGCGCCTGCCGCCGCTCTGGATGGCCCGCGCCGGGACACGGCGACGCCTCCCGCATCCGTATCGTGAGTTGAGATGGGAACTTGAGCACGACGGCCATCGGTCTTCCGCCCCGGGGCTAGTGACCACGCGCCAGCGCCAGCGCGCGCGACGCGATCTGATCCAGCGGCAACACCTCGGCGGCATTGCCGCGCTTGATCGCTTCGCCGGGCATCCCCCAGACGACACTGGTCGCACGGTCCTGCGCGATGGTCGGGCTCCCCCGCCGCAACATTTCGCCGAGACCGTCGGCGCCGTCGCTACCCATGCCGGTCAGGATCAGTCCGACGGCGTTGTGGCCGACCTCGGCCGCGACCGATCGAAAGAGCACGTCGACCGACGGGCGATGGCGATTGACCGGCGGATCGAGACCGATGCGGCAGAAATACTTCGCGCCGCTGCGCTCGACGCGCAGGTGACGGCCACCGGGCGCGACGTACGCGTGGCCGATCAGGATCGGAGCGCCGTCCTTGGCTTCGGCGACCGCGATCGCCGACTCGCTGTCCATGCGCTCCGCCCAGCGCTGGCTGAAGACTTCCGGTATGTGCTGCGCGATGACCACGCCGGGCGCGTCGGGCGGCAGCGCCGCGAGGATCTGCGCCACCGCCTCGGTGCCGCCTGTCGACGAGCCGATCGCGATCAGGCGATCGGTCGTGCCCAGCTCCGTGATCGTGCGCGCGGCGCGCGCCGCGCCTGCGCGCGCCAGCGACTCCTCCGAGCGCACGGCCGGCCGCCACGTCGACGCCGCCTTGACCTTCTCGGCCAGCACCGCGGCCAGCTCCTCGAGCCCCTCCTGGATGTCGATCTTGGGCTTGGGGACGAAGTCGAACGCGCCCAGCTGCAGCGCCGCCAGCGTCGCGTCGGCGCCCCGCTGGGTCAGAGACGACACCATCACCACCGGCATCGGGCGCAGCCGCATCAGATTCCGCAGGAACGTCAGGCCGTCCATCTTCGGCATCTCGATGTCCAGCGTGAGCACGTCGGGACAGAGCTGCTTGATCTTCTCGCGCGCGTCGAACGGATCTTGCGCCGTGCCAACCACTTCGATGCCGCCGTCGCGCTCGAGCAGAGCGCGCAATAGCTTGCGCATCAGCGCCGAGTCGTCGATCACCAGAACTTTCACCGGCCGCGCGTCCATCAGAAGAGCTCGACAGACGCACGGCGCTTGACGCCGGCGCGGATGCGTGAGGCCAGCTCCGACTCGCGCTGGGCGATCTTGGTATTCTGCGAGACCGGCAGGTGTAGCACGCGCATCTGGCCGGTCTTCACGCGGTACCGCACGCGCCGCGCGACCTCGAGCCCGACGTCCTCGACCAGGACCGGCATACGCTCGGCGTCCAGGAACTGGCGCACGAAGTCGACGTTGGATCGGCCGACGTCGCTCATCCCGGAAATCACGCGGCCGCCACCGACGACCTTGACCTCCAGCGCCTCGCGCCGCACGCCGCGCGTGAGGAACGCGTTGATGAGCTGCTCCATCGCGAACAGGCCGTAGCGCGCTGACGCGCCCTCCCGTCCGCCAGGATCCTCGGGCAACATGAAGTGGTTCATGCCGCCGATTCCGCGCTTGGGGTCGCGCATGCACGTCGACACGCACGAGCCCAGCACGGTCGACACGATCTCGTCGTCCTGCGTGATGTAGAAGTCGCCCGGTAGGATCTGCGCGATCCAGTACCCGGTGCTGGCCTCGAAGTAGCGGTTGATGCGTTCGAAGCCCGGGAACGTCGGCAGCTCCTCGGGGGTCCGCTTCGGCGCGCCCCCGATGCTCATGAAGCCGCTGCGTGCGATGCCCCGCGCGCAGTCCGCGCCGTCCGCCCGCCCTCGTGTGCGTCGCTGTCGATCGCACCGCCGCCACCCTCGCCGTCGCGGGCCGCGCGCGTGCCCTGCCGCGCCAGCCTGACCAATCCCACCATGTCGAGAATGAACGCCACACTGCCGTCGCCCAGGATCGTCGCCCCCGCCAACCCCTCGATCCGCCCGCAATTCGTCTCCAAGCTCTTGATCACCACCTGCTGCTGCCCTTGCAGCTCGTCGACCACCAGGCCCACGCGCCGCCCATCGGCCTCGACCAGGACCAGCAGCCGCCCCTCGAGCGGTTCGCTCGACGCCGTACCGCCGAGGATGCCGATCAGGTCTGCGACCGGCACCAGCTGATCGCGCACGCGATAGACCAGACCTCCGCCCGCCAGCGACTTGAGCCGCCCGGCCGCGATCTGCACCGACTCGACGATCGTCAAGAGCGGCACCACGTAGGCGTACTCGCCGACGCGCACCAGCTGGCCGTCGATGATCGCCAGGGTCAGCGGTACCCGTAGCGTGATCTTCGTGCCGCGCCCGCGCACTGTTTCGACGCCGATGTCGCCGCCCAGTGAACGCACGTTGCGGCGCACGACGTCCATGCCCACGCCGCGCCCCGACACGTCGGTCACCACCTCGGCCGTCGAGAAGCCGGGCGAAAAGATGAGCTCCGCGATCTCTCGCGGGCTCGGCGTGACATCGGCGGCCACGATGCCGCGCTCGCGCGCCTTGCGGAGGATGCGATCACCGTCGAGCCCACGGCCGTCGTCCTCGACCTCGACGACGAGGTCGCCGCCGCGGTGGAACGCCGACAGGGACAGGCGCCCGCACGGCGGCTTGCCGGCGGCGGCGCGCTCGCCGGGCATCTCGAAGCCGTGGTCCAGGCTGTTGCGTATCAGATGCACCAGCGGATCGCCCAGCTTCTCCAGCACGGTCTTGTCGAGCTCGGTGTTCTGGCCGCTGATGGACAGCTCGACGTGCTTGCCCAGTTGCCGCGACAGATCGTGCACCACGCGAGGAAAGCGGTTGAACACCACGCTGACCGGAACGCTGCGCAGACGCATCACGCTCTCTTGCAGCGCGCGCGAGTTGCGCGCCAGTTGCGACAGTCCCTCGCGCAGGCGCGAGAGGCGCGCGTCGTCGAACGGCCCCGCGTCGTCCAGGCCGCCCAGCATCGACTGGGTGATCACCAGCTCGCCCACCATGTTCATGAGCGCATCGACCTTGTCGATGCCGACGCGGAGTGAGGTGAGCGTTGCGTCGTGGTCATCGCGCTGCCCGGCGCCGGCCGCCGGCAGCGGCGACGGCGTGGGACGCGGGTGCGGCGCCGCGGGCCCGCCGCTCTCCGGGGACGTTCCCGTCGACGGCGAAGGCGAGCCCGGCGGTGACCGCGGCGTCGACGCAACCGCCGCTGCCGCGACGGCAGGCGCGCGAAGCTCTTCGACCGCGCCAAGCTCTTCGGGCGCGCGCTGGTCTTCGGGCGCGCGAAGCTCTTCAATTGTCAGATCGCTCTCCTCGGCGACCCACGAGAACACGTCGTCGATCGCGGCGCGTGGCGCGTCGCCGATCAGCGTGATCCGCCACGCGAGGTAGCAGGCCGAGGGCGCGATCTCCAGCAGCGATGGCAGCGCGCCGAGGTCGGCCTCGACGGTCACCTGCCCCAGCCCCTCGAGCTCGCGCACCAGGCGCCAGGGCTCATTGCCCGACTCCAGCAGGTGCGCGCGCGGGCGAAACCAGATCTGCCACCCGTGCGCCGGGCCCGCTGCCGCCACCACCGCCGCGACGGGCGCGGGCGGCGCCGGACTCGCGCTCATCGCCCGTAGCCGCTGGCGCACGTCCGACTGCGCGTCGGCGGCGACCTCGCGCCCCTCACGCCGCGCCGCCAGCAGACCGCGGAGCGCGTCGACTCCCTCCAGCAGCAGGGCCACGGTCTCGGGCGCCGGCGACCGCTTGCCGGCGCGGATCTGGTCGAGCAGCGTCTCCATGTCGTGCGCGAGAGCGCCGACCTCGGCGAAGCCGAAAGTGCCGGCGCCGCCCTTGATCGAGTGCGCCGCGCGGAAGACCTCGTCGACGACGAGCTCGCCTTCCCCCGCCTCCAGCTTCAGCAGCCCCGCCTCCAGCACTTCGGCGGCCTCGGTGCTCTCATCGAGGAACGTGCCCAGGAGCTGGTTCTTGAGATCGTCGAGCGAGCTCATGACAGGCTAGTCCAGCACTTTGCGGATCGTGGCCAGCAGCTGCACCGGCTCGAACGGCTTCACGATCCAGCCGGTCGCGCCCGCCTCCTTGGCGATCCTCTTCTTGTTGGGATCCATCTCGGTGGTCAGCACGAGGATCGGAACGTACCTGTAGGCCGGAAGCTCACGCAGCTTCTTCACCAGCGTCAGGCCGTCCATCTGGGGCATGTTGACGTCGGTGATCACCAGCTGGAACGTCTGCGTCGCCGCGGCCGCCAGCGCCGCCAGCCCGTCCTTCGCTTCGACCACGCGGTGGCCTCCCTCGATCAGCGTCCTCACCAGGAGCTGCCGCAAGGAGACCGAGTCATCGACTGCCATGATGTATGCCATTTCGGGGAAATCGCTCCTGGTGGCCGGATGGGATCAAAAAGAAGTGGGCGCGGGCGGTGGTTGCGCCGCAGGCGGCGCCTCGAGCCCGAGCACCGCGGTCAGGCCCAGCCGTCGCGCCGCGGCCAGCAGCGGCGCGGTTGGCGCGGTGATCAGAATGCCGCTCCCGCGCGCGCGCAGCTCGCGCGCCGCCGCGCACAACAACTGGAGATTGGCGGTGTCGATCTGGCGAACGGCACCGGCCTGGACTTCGACGTCACCACCGCGCGCCAGCGCTTCCAGCAGGCGCCCTCGTAGCGACTCCGCAGCCGTCAGGTCGAGCACCTCGTCACACGTCACGATCACGCGCCCACTCGTGGCACGCGCAGGGGTGTCCGTCCGATCGTCGGTCATTTCCGGCGGAGTGCCTCCACAGGGGCACATCGCCGAGGTCAGCGAAAACTTGAGCGGCCCGCGAATGGCGCCCTAGGCGCCGCGGTTGCCATCGAGCAGGCGAGGCGTGCGCGCCACCAGATCCATCGCGAACATGTAGCGATCGGTCGGCTTCCAGACGTAGCCGTCACAACCGAGGTCGAGCAGCTTGCGCCGCTCCTTCTTTGATTCGCGGCCAGCGACGGCGATGACCACAGCGCCCTTGGTTCCTGGATCTTGACGAAGGAGCCGGATGATCTCCGCCGCGCTCATCTCCGCGAGCTGCGTCGAAAACAGAATCAACGTCGGCTGGGTCCGGCGCACCAGCGGCTCGACCTGCGCCCAGCGACGCGCCAGCGTCGACGGACAGCCCGCGCTCGAGAGACTCACGAACATGCGGCCAAAAGACTCGCTCTCCTCCTCGACGACGATGGCGCGGTGACCGGTCAGCTGCCGCTTCGCGGTCGCGAAGTCGAGGTTCGACGGCAGTCCGGCGACGGGAACGGAATGACTGGTCTGAAGAGTTGCGATCGCCATGGGTGACGGAGGCAGTGCGAAGTCGATGCCAGTTGAAGTCAGCCCGCGATCCGCGGGAAATGCGCGCGACCCGGCCGCAATTCTCACGCTGTCTATGGCGTCGCCTCCACAGTCTCTGGCGCTCGCGCTAGAGCGGCACCACCATGATGCTCACGCGTCCGCGTTGTGGCTGACCGTGATGCCGTAGCGGCGCATCTTCAGATGCAGCGTCTTGAAGTCGACATGGAGCAGCCGCGCTGCCTGGCTCTTGTTCCCGTTCGTCGACTGCAACGCGCGCAGGATCGCGTGACGCTCGGCCGCTTCGACGGCAGCGTCGGCAATCTCGCGCAGGGTCGTGGGAGAGGCGCGGGTTTCGGCGGGCGCGTCGGCGCGCGCGTGTTTGAGCAGCGCCCGCATCTCGGCGCCGGTGATGGTGAACTCCTCGGTCAAGAGCACCGCCTGGCGCACGACGTTGCGCAGCTCGCGCACGTTGCCGGGCCAGCTGTGGACCAGGATCTCGGCGGCGGCCTCTTCCTCGAAGCCCGCGACCGCACGCCGGAGCTCGACGTTGGCCTCGTCGAGAAACCGGCGCGCGAGCATCAGGACGTCGCGCCCGCGCTCGCGCAGCGGCGGCACCGTGATCGTGAACTCGGCCAGCCGATAGAACAGGTCGGCGCGGAAGCGGCCTTCCTTGGCCGCCTCTTCCAGCGAGACGTTGGTCGCGAAGATGAAGCGCGCGTCGAGCTTGCGCGGCATCGTCGACCCGAGCGGCAGCACCTGGCGCTCCTGCAGCACGCGCAGCAGCTTGGCCTGCGTGCCCGGTGGCAGGTTGCCGACCTCGTCGACCAGCAGCGTGCCGGCATGCGCCACCTGCAGCAGGCCCTCCTTGCGGCGGTCGGCGCCAGAGAACGCGCCCTTCTCGTGGCCGAACAGCTCGGACTCGAGCAAGTTCTCCGGAATCGCGCCGCAATCGATGGCGACGAACGGCCCGTCCGCGCGCGGGGACAGGTCGTGGATCGCGCGCGCGACGACCTCTTTGCCCACGCCGGTCTGCCCCTGCACCAGCACGGTGAACTGCGAGCCGGCGACCTGGCGGATCTGCCGCGCCACCAGCTGCATCGGCGGGCTGGTGCCAAGGCGCGCCGTCAGCGGATCGTCGCCGTCGGCGCGGTGGCGCAGGCTCTCGATCTCGGCGATGAGCTCGGTGCGCTCCATCGCCCGCTTCACGATCACCATCAACTCTTGCGGATCGACCGGCTTGGACAGAAATTGGTACGCCCCCAAACGGATAGCCTCGACGGCGGCGCGACCGTCGCCGGTGCTGGTGACGACCACGATCGGCACCCGCGGAACGACCACCTTCAGCTTTTGCAGCAGCTCGAGCCCACCGAAGCCGGGCAGTGACAGATCCAGCAGCACCACGTCGGGCGGCTCTCGGCCTGCGATCGCCACCGCGGTCTCACCGTCGGCGACCGTGGCCACGTCGATCATCGGCGTCTTGCGAAACGTCGAAGCGACGAGTTGCCGGTGATCGGCGTCGTCGTCCACCGCCAGCAGCCTCCACTGCCGCTGCGGAGGGGAGCCTTCCTCTCCATCGTGATTGAACATGCACCTCCCAAGCCGTCCGCCCCCTCCGGAAGGAACAGAATTGTTATCACACTTCGCGACCGTCTCGCGATACCTGTGTCGTTTCCGGCCGCGCTCAAGTTGATCGGCATAGCGACGATGCGATCGCACGTGGGGAAGTCAGGGAGACAGCTGCGTTGAAGCCGCTTCGGCCCACCAGCGCGGGCGCCGCCCCTCACGTCGAGCCCGGCCGGACTGTGGCCCGAGGTACGACGCTGACCGACACCGAGCTCGATGCGCTGCGCGCGCAGGTCGACCAGGCGCGCGGGATCCTGGCCGACGCAGTCGCGAAGCTGAGCGGCAGCTTCGCGACCATGGAGACCGAGACCAAGGTCCAGAAGGACATGATGCAGTCGCTGCTCGCGTCGCTGTCGCGCGAGGCCGATACCGGAGGCGCCGAGCAACGGCCCGGCCAGGCCAAGATCAACATCCGCGAGTTCACGATCGAGACCGGCGCGTTCCTCACGCAGTTCACCGACCTGCTGGCGTCGGTGAGCCAGCAGAGCATCCGAACCGTCTATCGCATCGACGACATGGTCGATCAGCTCGACGAGGTCTTCAGCCTGATCAACAGCATCAACGGCATCGCCGACGAGACATTCATCCTGGCGGTGAACGCGTCGATCGAGGCCGCGCGCACCAAGGACGTGAGCACGCAGAGCGGCCACAGCTTCTCGGTCATCGCGTCGAACATCCGCGAGCTGAGCAAGAAGACACGCCGGTTCAACGATCAGATCGGCACGCAGATCGGCAAAGCGCGCACGACGGTGAACGAGGTGCGCGAGATCATCGCGGCCATGGCGTCGCGCGATCTCAACGTGGCGCTGTCGGGCAAGGAGCGCATCGAGCTGATGATGAAGGAGCTGGCCGACTTCGAGCGCTTCATGACCGAGAACGTCGACCGCGCCAGCCTCGCCACGTCGCGCATCGCCGACTCCACGTCGCAGGCGGTCACCGCGCTTCAGTTCGAGGACATCCTCAACCAGCTTCTGGTCAGCATCCACCAGCGCGCCGAGCGCATCGCGAGCGAGCGCGGCGAACCGCTCGACGCCTCGCGCGCATTCGGCCGAACGTCAGGCAACGCACCCGTTCAACAGCACAACATGACTCCAGGGAAAGTCGAGCTCTTCTGATGTCTCAACCGATTGGCAAGACCAGCGCGCGCGATACCGGCACTTCGAACCAGGTACGGACCAGCACCCTCGGAGGCTGCCTCACCATCCATGTCGAGGGACGCTTCGACTTCAACTGCCACCAGCAATTCCGGCGGGCGTACGAAAATTCGCCCGGCTCGCACAACGAGTACGTCGTCGATCTGCGCGGCACCGAGTACATCGACAGCGCCGCGCTGGGGATGCTCCTCGTGCTGCGCGAGTCGGCGGGCAGCGCCACCGTGCGCATCACCAACAGCCGCCCGGCGGTACGCAAAATTTTGCAGATCGCCAACTTCAATACGCTGTTCTCGATCGACTGATGCTGCGCGGGCTGAAGATCGACTCGCTGGCGGGCCCGGGCCGGCGCCACACGGTGCTGGTCGTCGATGACGAGCGGCTGAGCCGCATGGTGATCGCGCACAGCCTGGAGAAGCACTTCGACGTCGTCGAGGCGGGCAACGGAACGGAGGCGATCGAGCGCGTCGCAGCGGGCGGCATCGACCTGGCCGTCGTCGACATCCACATGCCGGGCATGGACGGCTTCGAGGTCACGCAGCAGATCAAGTGGATGAACCCGGGCATGTTCCTGCCGGTCGTTCTCATGACTGCCAGCAACGACGAGGACCTGTTCGCGCGCGGCCTGACCGACGGCGCCGACGACTTCCTGGCCAAGCCGATCACGCCGTCGCTGCTGGAGGCGAAGATCAAGGCGCTGCTGCGCGTGGTCGAGATCCTGCATGAGCAGCGTGAGCGAAACGAAGAGCTCAACCGCTGGCGGGCGCGCGCCGAGCAGGACTTCGGCGTGGCGCAGAAGCTGTTCGAGCACATCGCCGAGCGCGGCCGCTTCGACTTTCCGAACCTCGAGATCCGCGCGCTGGCGCTGGAGGCGTTCAACGGCGACATCGTGCTGGCGGCGCCGCTGGGCAAGGGACGCCTGCGTCTGCTGGTCGGCGACTTCGCCGGCCACGGGCTGGGTGCCGCGCTGGGCGCGATGCCGGTGTCCGACGTGTTCTACGCGATGACCCGGCGCCGCTTCCCGATCGAGGCGGTGGTGCGCGAGATCGGCGGCAAGCTCTATCGCATGTTCCCGCGCCACCAGTTCCTGGCCGCGTCGGTCACCGATATCGACACCGTCGCGGAAAAGGCCCTGGTATGGAACGGCGGCCTCCCGACGTCGCTCGCTCTCGACGCGAGCGGGCGCATCGTCGGCCGCGCCCCGTCGCGGCACCTGGCGCTGGGCGTGCAGTCTGCGCGCGATCTCGTCCCGCTCGTCACCGAGCTGCCGTTTCCGCCGGGCGGCCGCCTGGTCATGTACACCGACGGGCTCATCGAGGCGCGTTCGCCGAGCGGCGAGGCGTTCGGCGACGAGCGGCTCGAGCGCCTGCTCTCCGACCCGACCGGCGACAGCTGGTTCGAGTCGCTCTGGTCGGCCTTCCAGGTTTTCCAGGATGACAATCCCCAGGGCGACGACATCACCCTGGTCGGCCTGCGCCACACCGAGGCGTTGCGCGCGGCGCTGGTGACACGCTCGCCCGCGGGCGGGCTCGGCGCCGAGAGCCTGATCTCGATCCGCCTCGGCTTCGACCACACCGCGCTGCGGGAGCCCGATCCGCTGGCGCCGCTGCGCATCTTGATCGAAGCGTCGCCCGCGCTGGTCGGCTGCGCCGCCGAGCTGTACACGATCGCCTGCGAGCTGTTCGCGAACGCCGTCGACCACGGTGTTCTGCGCCTCGATTCGACCATGAAGGCGCAGCCGGGCGGATTCGAGGAGTACTACCGCCGCCGCGAGACCGGGTTGCGCGAGCTGACCAGCGGATCGATCACGGTGGTGTTCGAGGTGCTGCCCACGCCGGGCCGTCGAGTGGCCACGATCCGGATCTCCGACGACGGCCCGGGAGTCTCCGAGGACGTGCTGCGCGCCGTGCGCGATCCCAAGGCCCGATCGGGCCGCGGTCTGCCGCTCGTCACCGAGCTCGGCGCCGAGCTCCGCATCCTCGACGACGGCCACACCGTCGAGGCCGTATTCCCGCTGACCGACTCCTGAGCCTCGCGCGCGCGCGAGCCGCTCGTCGCTCGTCAATTGGAATCAAGGGTCCTGGCCGGAGGTTTCATCCTCGCGTATTGTCACGATGCGCATCGCGCGGCGAGAGTGCGCGCGACTCGTCCAAGGAGAGCACCATGACAACCGAAGCGAGGTGTCCGGTCGTTCACACCGCTGGCGGCGGCCCGTCGAACCGCGACTGGTGGCCGAGCCAGCTGCGCCTGGACCTGCTGCGGCAGCATTCGTCGCGATCCGATCCGATGGGTGCGGACTTCGACTACGCAAAGGAGTTCAAGAGCCTCGACTTCCCGGCGCTGAAGAGAGAGCTCGCGGCGCTGATGACGAGCTCACAAGATTGGTGGCCGGCCGACTTCGGTCACTACGGCGGTCTGTTCATCCGCATGGCGTGGCACAGCGCCGGCACGTACCGCACCGGCGATGGCCGCGGTGGCGGCGGCAGAGGCCAGCAGCGTTTCGCCCCGCTCGGCAGCTGGCCGGACAACGTGAACCTGGACAAGGCGCGCCGGCTGCTCTGGCCGATCAAACAAAAGTACGGCCGCAAGATCTCCTGGGCCGACCTGATCATCCTCACCGGCAACGTCGCGCTCGAGACCATGGGTTTCAAGACGTTCGGCTTCGGCGGCGGGCGCGCGGATGTCTGGGAGCCGGACCAGGACGTCTACTGGGGCGCTGAAAAGGTGTGGCTCGAGGACAAGCGCTACTCCGGCGACCGCAACCTCGAGAGTCCCCTCGGTGCCGTGCAGATGGGATTGATCTACGTCAACCCCGAGGGCCCGAACGGCATTCCGGACCCGATCGCCGCGGCCCGGGACATCCGCGAGACTTTCAGCCGCATGGCGATGAACGACGAGGAGACGGTCGCGTTGATCGCCGGCGGCCACTCGTTCGGCAAGACCCACGGCGCCGGCGACGCGAAGCTCGTGGGGCCGGATCCGGAGTCGGCCGGCGTCGAGCTGCAGGGCCTCGGCTGGAAGAGCAGCTACGGCACCGGCAAGGCCGGGGATGCCATCACGAGCGGCCTGGAGGTCACCTGGACGCAGACGCCGACGAAGTGGAGCAACGCCTTCTTCGAGAACCTGTTCAAGAACGAATGGGAGCCGAGCAAGAGCCCGGCGGGCGCGCATCAGTGGGTGGCCAAGGGCGCCGAGGCGACGATCCCCGACGCGCACGACCCCACGAAGACGCGCGTGCCGACCATGCTGACCACCGACCTGTCGCTGCGCCTCGATCCGGCGTACCAGACGATCTCACGGCGTTTTCTCGAGCATCCCGCCGAATTCGCGGACGCCTTCGCTCGCGCCTGGTTCAAGCTCACCCACCGCGACATGGGCCCGCGCGCGCGCTATCTCGGCCCCGAGGTTCCCGCCGAGGAGCTCATCTGGCAGGACCCGATCCCCGCGGTGAACCACGAGCTCGTCGACGAGGGAGACGTCGCCGCGCTCAAGCGCAAGATTCTGGCGTCGGGCCTCTCGGTCTCGGAGCTGGTCTCGACGGCGTGGGCGTCGGCGTCCACTTTCCGTGGATCCGACAAGCGCGGCGGCGCGAACGGCGCCCGCATTCGCCTGGCGCCGCAGAAAGATTGGGAGGTCAACCAGCCGGCGCGGCTCGCGAAGGTGCTGAAGACGCTCGAAGGCGTTCAGGACGAGTTCAACAAGGCGCAGATCGGGGGCAAGACGATCTCGCTCGCCGACCTCATCGTGCTCGCCGGCAGCGCGGGCGTCGAGCAGGCGGCGCGGAGCGCGGGCGTGGAGGTGACCGTGCCGTTCACGCCCGGGCGCATGGATGCCTCTCAGGCGCAGACCGACGTCGCGTCCTTCGCCGTGCTGGAACCGATCGCGGACGGCTTCCGGAACTACCTCAAGAGCAAGCAGGGTGTCCCGGCCGAGGCGCTGCTCATCGACAAGGCGCAGCTGCTGACGCTGACCGCGCCGGAGATGACGGTGCTGGTCGGCGGCCTCCGCGTCCTCGGTGCCGGCGTCGACGCGGGCTTGGGACAGTCCAAGAACGGCGTCTTCACGAAGAAGCCCGAGGCGCTGACCAACGACTTCTTCGTGAACCTGCTCGACATGGGCACGGAGTGGAGGCCGACCTCGGGCGCAAAGGATCTCTTCGAGGGGCACGATCGCAAGACCGGTGAGCTCAAGTGGACCGGCACGCGCGTCGACCTGGTCCTCGGCTCGAACTCCGAGCTGCGCGCGCTGGCCGAGGTCTACGCCAGCTCCGACGCGCGCGAGAAGCTCGTCCACGACTTCGTGGCCGCGTGGACCAAGGTGATGAACCTGGATCGCTTCGACGTCCGCTTCGACGTCCGCTTCGATGTGGCCTGATTCTCAGGCTGCGACGCACGTCTTCGTCGAGGAGGTGTCGTCGGCCTCTCGCTCGACGATCGCCTCGATCGAGGCGCGGCAGCCTCCGCAGCGAGAGCCGGCGCCACACGCCGCGATGACATCATCCGGCGTGACCGCGCCCTCGCGAACGCACTGGCGGATCGTCCGGTCGAACACACGGAGGCAATGACAGATGAGCATGGGGGGCGTCCTCGCTCTGGACAAATGATACTGATAACGACTATCAATATCAACAGAAACCAGCCCCGAGCAGCCCCGAGCAGCCCCGAGAGCGAAGGTCCGCATGTCGGGCCGAGTGACACGCCGAGCCGAACAAACTACGCTGACCGACAGAGGAGCCCGATCGTGCACGGAGACCCCGAGATCATCGAAGCGTTGAACGACATCCTCACGGCCGAATTGACGGCCATCAACCAGTACTTCATCCACTACAAGATGCTGGAGAACTGGGGATATCTGCGCATCGCAAAAAAGAAACGCGAAGAGTCGATCGAGGAGATGAAGCACGCCGACGACGTCATCGAGCGCATCCTGTATCTGGATGGAGTCCCCAACATGCAGCGTCTTTTTCCGGTGCGCGTGGGGGAGAGCCCGATCGAAATGCATGAGCTCGATCTGGCCGTCGAGCGCGAAGCGGTCGCCCGGCTCAACAAGGCCATCGCCCTGACGCTGGCGAAGACCGACGCGGGAACCCGCGAGCTCCTCGAGTCGATGCTCACGAGCGAAGAGGACTCGATCGAATGGCTCGAGGCCCAGCTCAAGATCGTCGCGGACATCGGCAAGGAACGCTACCTGGCCGAGCAGCTCAAGGAGTGAGCGCCGGCGACCGCTCGGTCACCGCACCCCGCGGCGCAGCGCCAGGCTCACCAGGTGCAGGCCGACGTCGACCGGGTCGACGGACGACGACGGCAGCGCGGTGAGGAAGCCGGGCCGAGCGACGCGCTCGTCGTAGATCGCGGCCGGCGCGGCGGCGCGCAGCCGGCGCACCAGCGCTTCGAGGTTGGCGCGGCTCGACGGCTGCATGTCGCGCCCGAGCGCACGGTAGTCCATGCGCCTCTCGTAGAGCATGACGTCGGGCTCGCCGTCGCTCCGCTGCACCAGCGCGAACGGCTCGGCGGTCTCGGTTTGGCGGACCGTGATCTTCTCTTCCTTGCGCGTGAGGATCAATCCGCCGCTCAGCACCGCTCGTGTGGCGTCGAACTTGCGCGTGACGGTCTTCTCCTCGATCTTGTGCGTGTGCGTGCGATTGCCGCGCTGGATCGCCTCGATCGCCGTCCAGGAGACGCCGTGCTCGTCGCCACCGCCGTCGACCGCGACCAGCTGGTCGGGCTCGAGCCGGAATGACTTCGCCAGTACGCGATCCGCATCGGTCGGCGCCAGCCGCGGATCGCACACCAGGGTGATGAAGCCGAGCTCGTCGAGCCGCTCGCTGATCGCCGTCAGTCGATCGCCATCGGCGTCGCTCATCAACACGCGCGGCAGCGCCCCCTGCAGGCGGTGGCGGATATCCGCGGGGCTGAGGCCGGTCACGTTCGCCGCCTGCGCGCCCGCAGTGGCCTCGACCAGCGCCCGCACGACCACCAAGAACATCCCCGCGTTGCCCCGTCCTCAGGTGTCGCCGAAGTAGACGGCGTCGTACGCGCAGGTGGCGTCTTTCTCGCGCGGCTGCGGGTAGTCGACCAGGCGCCCCTCGTAGTTGCGCAGCGTCCACTTCTCGTCGTCGCGCGCGACCACGTAGTCGGGACCGATGCTGACCTTGCCCATGCCGCCGGGCGTGTCGATCACCAGGTGCGGCACCGCCAGACCGGAGATGTGGCCGCGCAGCTGCTGCATGATCTCGATGCCGGTCTCGACGCTGGTGCGCAGGTGCGACGTGCCGGCGGCGACGTCGCCCTGGAACAGGTAGTACGGTCGCACGCGGCAGCGCAGAAGCTCCGTGAACAGCTTGCGTATCACGCGCGCCGACGAGTTCACGCCGCGCAAGAGCACGGTCTGGTTGCCGAGCGGGATGCCGGCGTCAGCGAGCCGCTCGCACGCCGCGCGCGCCAGCGGCGTCAGCTCTTTCGGATGATTGAAGTGCGTGTTGATGAACAGCGGGTGATAGCGCCGCAGCATCGCGCACAGCTCGTCGTCGACGCGCATGGGCAGGACGACCGGGACGCGCGTGCCGATGCGGATGATCTCGACGTGCGGGATCGCGCGCACGGCGGCGACGATCTCCTCCAGGCGGTCGGTCGACAGCGTCAGGGGATCGCCGCCCGAGATCAGCACGTCGCGGATCGCGGGCGTGCGGCGGATATAGGCAATCGCCTGCGCCAGGTCCTGGCGCGAGATCGGTGACTCCTCCTGGCCGACCAGCCGGCGCCGGTTGCAGTGCCGGCAGTAGATCGCGCAGCGATCGAGCGCCAGCAACAACACGCGGTCCGGGTAGCGGTGGAAGATGCCGGTCGCGGGCGAGTGCGAGTCCTCGCCGAGCGGATCGACGAGGTCGCCGGGCTCGTTCACCAGCTCGCTGGCGCGCGGGATCACCTGCATGCGCACGGGGCAGGCCGTGTGGTCGCGGTCGATGAGCGAGAAGTAGTACGGCGTCACGGCGACGCGGAAGTGCCCGGGCGCAGCGTCGAGCCCGGCCTCCTCGTCGGGCGTGAGCGGCAAGCGCGCCGCGATCTGCTCCTTGGTCGTGATGCGATGGCGCAGCTGCCAGCGCCAGGACTCGGAGTCGGCCTCGGCGACGTCGCTGGCGGGAACCGCCGCGTCGGAGGGGAAGACCGGGAGGGAGATCGTCATCGCCAGGGTGTTTTACCCTATCGTGCGCGCCGACGCTGCGGGGCCTCGACGGCGCGGCGCGCGGCGCCAGACGCAGCGCTCACGCGTCCACGGGAGCGTCGGGATCGGCGTCGTTGCCGTCGTTGCCGTCGGAGGCGTCGCCCGCATCGGTGCCGCTGTCTCCGGCGGTGCCGGTATCGCCGCCCATGCCGGAGCCGCCCATGCCCGAGCCGCCCAGCCCCGAACCGCCCATGCCCGAGCCGCCCAGCCCCGAACCGCCCATGCCCGAGCCGCCCATGCCCGAGCCGCCCATGCCCGAACCGCCCATGCCCGAGCCGCCCATGCCCGAACCGCCCATGCCCATCCCGCCCATCCCGGCGCCACCCATACCCATGCCGCCTGTTCCCGAATCGCCGCCGCTCATGCCGCCGGCGCCGCTGGTGTCGCCGCCCATGTCGCTGCTCATATCGGACGGAAGATCGACGCTGACGTCGGTCGATCCCGTGTCGCCGGGCGCGTCGGTGCCCGCGTCGACGCCACCGTCGGTGCCGCCGCTGTCGGACCCGCCGTCGGGCGGCGACGAGACGCCGAGGTGCACGGTGACGACGTTCTCGCTGCCGATGCTAATCGCGTCCAGGCTCGCGGCGCCGGTGGCCGACTTACCGCCGGCCATCGCGCTGACGGTCACGTTCACCGCACCGCTGTTGGAGCGCGCGATCTCGACGGTGAAGGTGGTCGGAAACGAGATCGGTCCGGCGGCGGTCGTCGGCACGTTGAACTGACTCACCGCCTCGCCAATCAGCACGCGCACCTTGAGCTGGGTCACGCCGGTCAACGTGCCGCTGTCGTCGGCGACGTTGACCAGCAGGACGGTGTCTGGCTTGGTGCAGCTCGCGACCAATCCACCGCCCAGCAGCGTGAGAGATACCCAGAGCCGAACCGCGTGCCGCAAGGCCGAATGTGTTCGCATGGTCAGAATCGGTAGTTGCCGAGGGCGGAGGGCGGAATGTCAGTCGCCCCTTGCTTGATCGCGAAGTAAGTCCCGGCGCCGGCACCCACGACCACGACCGCGCCCAGCACCCAGATCCACCAGTACGAGGAGCCCGACGACGCCCCGGTGGCGGCGCCCGGCGACGCCTGGGTGTCGACCAACGCCATTGGCCCGGGCGATTCGGCCAGCGCGGGCGCGGAGGGTGGCGCGCGGGTCGCCGGCGGCGACTCGGCCGAGCGCTCGTCGATCGATGGCTCGACCGGGGCCCGGTCCTCGGCCATCGGCGTCGGCTTTGACGCCGCGGCGGGCGCGACCGCCGCGGGCCTAGGCGCCGGCGCACGAGCGGGCGCACTTGCAATCGCCGGCCGGGCTGCCGGCGCCGTGGCGGCGGTGGCCGCGCGCCCCGACTTCTTGTCGAGCGCCGCGATCTGGCTCTCGACCTGCCCGCGATTGGGCGCGCTCGGCAGCTGGATCAGGAACTTGCGGTAGTCGGCGACGGCCTTCGTCGCCTCTCCGGTGCGCCGGTAGCATTCAGCGCGGTTGAACAGCAGCGTCGGATCCTTGAGCAGCCGGATGGCCCTGGTGTACTCGGGGATCGCCGCCTTGCACTTGTTCAGGTCGGCCAGCTGATTGGCCTTGCGCGCGTGCCTGCGACCCTCGGCCTCGTTCTTGTTCGGCCCCGCAGCGTGCGCCGGAACGGCGCCGGCTCCTGCCAAGAGGCAAACCGTCAGGATCGCCACCTTCGCCGCTCTCATCGGAGCCGCGATTTTAGTGGAGGGCGGCCTTTTTTCCCAGTCTTCTCACGTATCCGGACAGCGACTGAATCTTGGGCTGGCTCAACATGCCCCCGAATGACGGCATTTGCCCCTTGCCGCCCATGATCACGCGCTGGACGTCCTCGTTGCTCGCGCGCGCCTGGAACACCGGGTCCGAGAAGTCGCGCACGGGCAGTTGCTGGCGGATCTGCGCGTCACCGCGGCCGTCCATACCGTGACAGCGCGCGCACATCTGCGCATAGATCACCGCCGGATCGACCGCAACCGGCAGGCCGGGATCATCGCCGGGGCTGGTGCAGCCCGCCACACCGGCGGACACGACGCCGCCCAGGACAACGGCGCCCAGCGCCCGCGCCAGTCTACTCGCCACCGCCCCCCGCATCCGCCGGCACGTACAGAGCCTGGCCGCGGTCCTTGAACTCGGCAGCCTTCTCTTCCATGCCTTGCGCCAGCGCCCGCTCGGGCGCCACACCGATCGCGTTGGCGTAGTCGCGCACGTCCTGGGTGATCTTCATCGAACAGAAGTGCGGCCCGCACATGGAACAGAAGTGCGCGCCCTTGGCCGCCGGCGCGGGCAGCGTCTCGTCGTGGAAGTCGCGCGCGGTGTCGGGGTCGAGCGACAGGTTGAACTGGTCCTGCCAGCGGAACTCGAAGCGCGCGCGCGACAGCGCGTCGTCGCGCTCCTGCGCGCCGGGGTGCCCCTTGGCGAGATCGGCGGCGTGCGCGGCGATCTTGTAGGCGATCACGCCGTCCTTCACGTCTTTGCGATTCGGCAGGCCCAGGTGCTCTTTCGGCGTCACGTAGCAGAGCATCGCCGTGCCGTACCAGCCGATCATCGCGGCGCCGATCGCCGACGTGATGTGGTCGTAGCCGGGCGCGATGTCGGTGACCAGCGGCCCCAGCGTGTAGAACGGCGCCTCGTGGCAGATCTGCATCTGCAGATCGACGTTCTCTTTGATCTTGTGCATGGGCACGTGGCCGGGGCCTTCGATCATCACCTGCACGTCGTGCTTCCAGGCGATCTCGGTCAGCTCGCCCAGCGTGCGCAGCTCGCCGAACTGCGCCTCGTCGTTCGCGTCGGCGATGCAGCCCGGCCGCAAGCCGTCGCCCAGGCTGAAGGCGACGTCGTACTTCTTCATGACCTCGCAGATGCGTTCGAAGTGCGTGTAGAGAAAGTTCTCCTGGTGGTGCGCCAGGCACCACTTGGCCATGATCGATCCGCCGCGCGAGACGATGCCGGTCACGCGCCGCGCGGTCAGCGGCACGTAGCGCAGCAGCACGCCGGCGTGGATCGTGAAGTAGTCCACGCCCTGCTCGGCCTGCTCGACGAGCGTGTCGATGAACATGTCGATGTTCAGGTCCTCGGCCTTGCCGTCGACCTTCTCCAGCGCCTGGTAGATCGGCACCGTGCCGATCGGCACCGGCGAGTTGCGGATGATCCACTCGCGCGTGTCGTGGATGTTCTTGCCGGTCGACAGGTCCATCACGGTGTCGGCGCCCCACTTCACCGACCAGCGCAGCTTGTCGACCTCCTCGGCGATCGACGAGCTGACCGCGGAGTTGCCGATGTTGGAGTTGATCTTCACCAGAAAGTTGCGGCCGATGATCATCGGCTCGCTCTCCGGGTGGTTGCGGTTCGACGGGATGATCGCGCGGCCGCGTGCGACTTCGTCGCGCACGAGCTCGGGCGTGCAGCGTTCGCGCAGCGCCACGAACCGCATCTCCGGCGTGATCTCGCCGCGACGCGCGTAGTGCATCTGGCTGAAGTTGGTGTCACCGCGCGCGATGCGCGCCGCGACCCAGGGCTGGCGCAGCTTGGGCAGCCCCTGGTGCAGATCCAGCGCGCGCGGGCCGAACGTGTCGTAGACGTCGATCGGCTTCTCGCCGCCGACCTCGATGCGCCTCACCGGCACGCGCAGGTCGCCGTCCTCGAGGTAGACGCGGGTCGACGCCGGAAAATCGTCGAGCGGCGCGAGGCCGGCGACGGGATCGGCGGGCGCGAGGCCCAGCTTCTTGCCGCGGTCCTTGGCTCCGCGGTCCTCGGCTTCGCGATCCTCGGCTCCGTTGTCCTTGGCTCCGCGTCCGTTGCTTCCGTTGCTTCCGTTCAGACTCATCTCGCCTCGCTTCCCTTCGCCGGCATTACCCGGAGCAGGTTCAGGGGTCGCGCGCCCATTGCGGACGCGCCTCTCAGCCAAGAGCAGCTCCCCCAGCCATAGAATCGGGATTGCAGACCTTAGCCCGCTTGAGCCGGAATGCAAACGCCGTTCGACGTTGCGCGCGGCTCGGTCCCCGTGCGCCTCAGTTCCAATACTGATCGCGGGGCTTGGCGCTCGAGCCGCTCTTGCCCTTGCTCTGGCCACCGTCGAGCACGCGATACCGCCGGCGGAGCCGGCGCGCACGCCACAGGCTCACGATGTCACCGAACCCCTTGCCGCCGGCCAGCAGGAAGCCGGTGAGGCTGGCCACGAGGGTCGCCGCCAGCGAGGCCAGATCCCCGCGCGCCAGGTCGACCACGACCGAAAAACCGACGAGGATCATGCTCAGGTGGCGCGCCTGCATCACCAGACCGCCCAGCACCTGTGCCGGCGCGCGGTTGTACATGCGGCCGAAGGCGACGAACAGCGCGAGCACGGCGTAGGTGCAACCCTCACCCAGCGAGAAGGGTTTGAACGGCAGCACCAGCCCCATCGCCACCATACCGAGGATTCCCGAGGCAAAGAACAGCACCAGGAATCGGCGCATGCCGATGGTGCGCTCGATGAATGCACCGACGAACCAGAGGCCGATCAGGTTGAAGACGAAGGTCAGCCCATTCAGGTGGACGAACATCGCCGTCAGCGGCTGCCAGAACTCGCCCTGCATCATGCCGGGACCGAGCGCCAGGTGCGTCTTGAACAGCGGCTGCGCGCGCTCGACGAAGACGTAGAAGAAGTAGACTAGCGTCTCGACCACCACCAGCGCCTTGATGGTCGGAGTCAGCCGCTCGGTGATCGGCCGAGTCCAGGCCGGGGCGGGGGCGCGCCGCCGGGGCGGCAAATCACGCATGGTTCGAGCTTAGCACGGCCGATCTCGACCCGCGGCGGAAGACGCTAGAGACTCGTGTCGGGACAGAGCACACCATCGGTCGGGAGACATTCGGCGGTCCCGTTCGGATCGTCCGCGCAGTCCGAATCATCGAGATCGACGCGGCCGTCCCGGTCGTTGTCGACGCCGTCGCAGCACTGCGGCAGCGGCGGCAGGAACACAGGTTGAATCGGGGCGGCCTGCTCGCCGGCGTGAATCTCGACCGGGCTCGCGGTCTGCCCGCGCAGCACGGTGGTGCCGGGCGGCACGGTTGGCTGGCAGCCCGGGGCCGGCTCCTTGGGCTTTCCGCTCGCGTCCAGCGCCACGAGGCTCAGGGTCCAGCTTCCCTGGTCGAGGCTGCCGTCATAGAAGCCGAGCGCGCACGGAACCGCGATCGTGCTCTGCGAACCGTCCGACCGCGTCGCCGCGATCTGGATCCCCGACACGCCGACCCGGCCGCAGTCGCCCGATTCGAACTGATCGGCGAACTGCCACCTCAGTGTGTACGAGCCGCTGTTGCTGCAGCCACCCAGGACGGCGCCCGCGCCGGCCACCAGCAGGCTGGCCAACCGGCGAATGCGAGCGCGCGTCGACCTGGTCTTCGGCATGCGCGGCTTTATATCACCCGACCGCGAGCTTGGTGGCCCGCTCACTGAACGCTGAAGATAACGCTGGGAATGTCATCCTGCGCGCAAGAGTAGATCGGGTAGGACACCGGCGGGTTGCCCACCGTCGTGTCGGAAAGCACCGTGCCGTCGGGAGCGAGCAGCTGCATCGAGAACTCATAGTCCCCGGCCGGCAGCGCTGAATTTGTCGCGCCGGTGTAGGCGTTGCACGGAAAATCGTACGGTCCAAAATTGCCGAAGTTGAGAATGACATCGGACGCGCCGGCCTGCCCACAGGTCAGCGGATTGAAGTTCAGATCCTCGATGCTCCAGGCCACGGTCGCAAAGCGGCTGTCCGCGCAGTTCGAGCCGCAGCCCGCCGCCGGAAGCGCCAGAGCGGCCAATCCCAAAAGAAACAGCCCGGTGCGCGTGGTCGCGTTCATGGTGGACTCCCTGTGGCATGTGCCCTGTGGCATTGGAAGTGGGTCAGGGACGAGTGCAGACCCCCGAAGTATTCATCCCCGAACACGTCGCCGCGCATTGGGCGACCAGGAGAAACGCTTCGACCTCGGTGGGCTGCCCGCGCACCACGCTTCGCAAGATCGGGGCCGGCGTCTGCACGCCCGCCAGGGCGGTCCCGTCCGCCCCCAATGCCGTGACCGAGATTTGATATTGGGGTGCAATGCCATCGGACCCAGCTCGACCCTGCGGTACTTCGAAAGGTGTGGATCCGGTCTGACGTTGACAAGGGAACTCGCACTCCGGACGCCCCGCGCACGGCGTGGTGCCGTCGATGTCGCCACCCACACCCACCAGGTCGAGGCGCACCTTGGCGATCTGCGGGTCGGAACATCCGCAGTCGGTGATGGCCCGCCCGTCGAACGAGCGCACGACCCAGCTGATCTCGACGGCGCCACCGTCGATGCGAACACACCCGGCCGCCAGCAGCCCACACAGCGCCGCGAGGCGGATTCTGGTACTCATTGGATACGGGAAACTACGAATCGTCACCAACCGTGTCAAACTGCCGCGCGGAAGGAGAATCGATGCTACCGCTGATCTTGCAGTCTGGGGCCGGCGAAGCGCGCCTCGACATCATATCCCTGATCCTGAACGCGTCGCCCGTGGTCAAAGGCGTTCTCGGCTTGCTCATCCTGATGTCGATCGCGTCCTGGTTCGTGATCGGGTCCAAGACGATCTTCCTGTCGAACGCGGCCTCGCGCTCCGCGAAGTTCCAGGACGTCTTCTGGAAGACCGGCCGGC
>CAZNCQ010000019.1:0-51421 GCA_964571275.1 uncultured Myxococcales bacterium | reverse complement strand
CGCGCCAGCAGGTGGAGAACGGCGCCAACATCATCGACATCTGCATGGACGAGGGCATGATCGACGGCGTCGCCGCGATGGACCGCTTTCTGCGGTTGCTGGCCAGCGAGCCCGAGGTCGCCAAGGTCCCCTTCATGGTCGACTCCTCCAAGTGGGAGGTGATCGAAGCCGGGCTCAAATTCCTGCAGGGCAAGGGCATCGTCAATTCGATCTCGCTCAAGGAAGGCGAGGACAAGTTCCGGCAGTGCGCGCGCACCGTGCTGAAGTACGGCGCCGCCGTGGTGGTGATGGCCTTCGACGAGCAAGGGCAGGCGGCCAGCTACGAAGAGAAGATCCGGATCTGCGCGCGCGCGTATCGCATCCTGACCGAGGAGATCGGCTTTCCGCCCGAGGACATCATCTTCGATCCCAACGTGCTCACCGTGGCCACGGGCATGGACGAGCACAACAACTACGCCGTCGACTTCATCCGCGCGACGCGATGGATCAAGGAGAACCTGCCGCACGCCAAGGTCAGCGGCGGCGTCTCGAACATCTCGTTCAGCTTCCGCGGCAACAACCGCGTGCGCGAGGCCATCCACTCGGCGTTCCTGTACCACGCGATCGCGGCCGGCATGGACATGGGCATCGTCAACGCCGGCATGCTCGAGGTCTACGAGGAGATCGATCCCAACCTGCGCGTGTTGGTCGAGGACGTGCTGCTGAACCGCCGCCCCGACGCGACCGAGCGGCTGGTCACCTTCGGCGAACAGCTGAAGTCCGAGGGCAGCGGGCAGGCGGTGACGAGCAAGCAGCAGGCCGAGGAGTGGCGCCGCGGCACCGTCGAGGAGCGGCTGTCGCACGCGCTGGTGAAGGGCATCGACACCTATATCGACGCCGACACCGAAGAGGCGCGCGTCAAGCTCGTCAACGGGCTGTCCGTCATCGAGGGGCCGCTCATGGCCGGCATGGGCGTGGTCGGCGATCTGTTCGGCGCCGGCAAGATGTTCCTGCCGCAGGTGGTGAAGGCCGCGCGCGTGATGAAGAAGGCGGTCGCCTACCTGACGCCGTTCTTGGAGAAGGAGAAGCTCGCGCTGGCGGCCGCGGGCCAGACCGTGCACACGCAGGGCAAGATCGTGCTCGCCACCGTGAAGGGCGACGTGCACGACATCGGCAAGAACATCGTGGGCGTCGTGCTCGCGTGCAACAACTACGAGGTCATCGATCTCGGCGTGATGGTGCCGTGCGAAAAGATCCTCGAGCGCGCCAAGGCCGAAAAGGCCGACCTGATCGGGCTCAGCGGGCTCATCACGCCGTCGCTGGAGGAGATGACTCACGTCGCGCGCGAGATGGAGCGCCAGGGCTTCCGACTGCCGCTGCTGATCGGCGGCGCCACCACCAGCCGGCCGCACACCGCGATCAAGATCGCGCCGCATTACAGCGCGCCGGTCGTGCACGTCGTCGACGCCAGCCGAGCCGTGCCGGTGACCACCAGCCTGCTCAGCGACGAGGGGCGCGACGCTTTCATCGCGCAGCACCGCGCCGACTACGAGGCCCTGCGCAAGATGCATGCGGCGCCGCGCCACGCGCTCACGCGGCTCGACGACGCGCGCGCGCACCGCGCGCCGATCACCTGGCGTGCCGAGGACATCCCCGCGCCGGCGTTCACCGGCGTGCGCGTACTGGACGATTTCCCCCTCGAAACCCTTCGCGGGTTCATCGACTGGACGCCGTTCTTCCACACCTGGGAGCTCAAGGGCGTCTATCCGCGCATCCTGGACCACGAGAAGTACGGAGCGCAGGCGCGCCAGTTGCTGGCGGAGGCGAACGCGCTGCTCGACACGATCATCGACAAGAAGCTGCTGCGCGCGCGCGGCGTCTACGGCTTCTTTCCGGCCAACGCCGTCGGCGACGACGTCGAAATCTACCGCGACGACAAGCGCGGCGCCGCGCTGGCCGAGTTGCACTTCCTGCGCCAGCAGACGTCGCGCGAGGACGGCGACAAGAGCGAGAGAGCCGGGTCGTACCGATGCCTCGCCGACTTCATCGCGCCCAAGACCGCGGGCCTGCCCGACCACATCGGGGCGTTCGCGGTCACGACCGGCGTCGGGCTGCAGAAGGTGTGCGCGGGTTTCCGTGCCGCGCACGACGACTACAACGCCATCATGGCCGAGGCGCTCGCCGATCGACTGGCCGAGGCGTTCGCCGAGTGCCTGCACCAGCGCGTGCGCCAGGAGTGGGGCTACGGCCGCGGCGAGGATCTCAGCGTCGACGATCTGATCCACGAGAAGTACCGCGGCATCCGGCCGGCGCCCGGCTACGCCGCCTGCCCCGACCACACCGAAAAGGGCATTCTCTGGAAGTTGCTCGACGCCGAGCGGAACACCGGCATCCAGCTGACGGAGTCGTTCGCGATGATGCCGGGCTCGAGCGTCAGCGGCCTCTACTTCGCGCACCCGCAGGCGCGCTATTTCGCGGTCGGCAAGATCGGCGCCGATCAGGTCGCCGACTACCACGCGCGCACGGGCATGAGCGTCGACGAGGTCGAGCGGTGGCTCGCGCCGAATCTCGGCTACGAGCCGGCTCCGGCGCGCGACGCGAAACCTTCGGCGGGCTGAGGGCCGGCGCTCAGCGCGGCAGCCAGGCCGCGGTCAGCAGATGCGTCCCCTGTTCGATCCAGAGGCCGCGCATGTCGTCCATCCCTTGCAGCGCGGGCGGCAAGAGCCGCGCCGCGAGGGTGTTCGTCGTCACCGACCCGTCGATCTCGACGTCCTGGAAGTCGAGCATCGCCTGCGTGCGGGCGAACTGGCACTTGAAGAACGCTTCCTTCGCGCCGAAGAGCCGCTTCGCCCAGCGCCCGCGTTCGTCGTCGGAGAGCGTCGCAAGCCAGGCGAGCTCGCGCGGCGTGCAGACCACCGGCAGCAAATCCGCGCCCAGCGGCTCCGCTCCCTCGATGTCGATGCCGATGCTCGCGACGTCGGACGACAGCGCGACGGCGGCGACGCACAGATCCGCCGTGTGGCTGATGCTGCCGACGATGCCGGCCGGCCAGATGGGCGCGCGATTCGCGCCCGGCGGCACCGCGCAGGGGCCGACGCCAAGGCGCGCGAGCGCGCGGCGCGCGCAGCCGCGTCCGGTCACGAACTCCGCGCGCCGCTTGTCGGCGGCGGCTTCGATGTATCGGCGTTCCTCGGGGTAGGGGTCGCCGAACAGATCGAGCTCGGACGCACGCAATGGCGGCTCGGCCTCGACGACGACGCGGATGGGAAAGAGCGATGCCAGGGCCGCCGCCGCCTTCGTTGCCCTGGTCATTCGAGGCGCGAGCCGACGGCGATCTCGGTGGCGACCGCGTCGGGGCCGTTGGCGGCATTGGCGGTGACGCGCACGAAGCGAGCGACCGTGGGAGGGAAGGCGGCGGTCTTCATCTTCCCGTCAGCGGGCCAGTCGCCCTTGGCCACGGTCGTGAACGCGGCGCCGTCGACGCTGGTCGCGATCTCGTACGCCGTGATGGCGCCGTCGGCGACCGGCCCCATGTAGGCCACGTTCTGCGGCACGTAGTTGACGATGCTGACGTCCGATTGAACCGCGCCGAGGTCGATGGTGATCGCCTGCGGCAGCGGACCCACGCTCTCCCAGGTCGAGTAGTTGTAGAAGTCGTTGATCCCGTCGATCGCGCCGTACGCGAACCCGCTGGTCGCGGTGGCGCCGGCCGGGTCATAGGGGTGCAGGATCTGCGGCCCCTGCGGCGGCAGCGGCGGGCGCGTGGGGTCGGGGCTCCAGTTCGCGCCGACGTCGGCGAGCTGGCTGACGATCGCGTCGTCGAGCAGGCCGTCGCGGTTGGGCGGACAGTTGAGCAGGAAGTTTGTCCAGCGCGGCTCGAGCACCTTGAGGTGGCCGTTCACGATCGACGTCGTCGACAGCAGATCGGTGATGTTGGGCGCCCAGAACCAGTCGTTGCCGCCGCCGGCGTTGATCTTCTGCATCTGCATCGCGGGGTAGGTGTTGTCGGGCGCGATGAAGATGTTGCCCTCCGCCTCCTCGTCGGCGACCAGGTCGTTCTCCCACGGGTTGAAAAGATGGGTGTTGTCCACCAGCAGGCAATCCGGCTGCAGGGACTTCACCAGCCGGCGAATCTCTTCGTAGTCGACCTTGCGATGCCCCATCTTCCAGCTCCAGCCGTCGATGACGAGCAGCGGGATCGGGCCGTAGTTGGTGAGCAACTCCGTGAGCTGGGTTTCGATGTACGCCATCTGCGCGGGCGTGGCGGCCGTCTTGGCGCCCATGTTGCCGACGCCTTCGGTGGCGTCCCAGATCGAATAATAGAGGCCGGGCAAGAGGCCGTGCGCGCGAAAGGCGTCGACGTAGGCGCGCACCACGTCGCCCTGGCCGTTCATCCAGGGGATGCTCCCGACGTCGAAAGTGCCCGCCTGGCTGTCCCAGAGCGCGAACCCGTCGTGGTGGCGCGTGGTGAGAACGCCGTAGGTCATGTGCGCGGCGACGGCGGCGTCGGCCCACTGGTTGGGGTCGAGGTTGGCCGGATTGAACTGCGTGATGTCCAGGTTCGGCTGCGCCCACATGCCGGTGTACGTGAGGATGCCGAAGTGAATGAACATGCCGAACCGCAGCTCAACGTGCGCGCGCTGCAGATCTTCGAGGTGTGAGCCGGCGAACCCCGCGTCGAAGGCGTCGGTGGCGCCTGCGGCATCGGCGGCATCGGCGGCGTCGATGGCGTCGCCGCCCGCGTCGGCGACGGGCGGCGTCGACGCGGGCGAGCCCTTGCAGCCGTCGGTGGCCGCCACGCCGGCTGCCAGCAACATCGCGCAGACTCCCGGAATCCTTGACTGCATCGCGCACATTCTCGCATGCAGGAGGGGCGCGCCACGACGGATCTTCACGCCGTGGGGCCGGGATCACTGCCGGGTCCGGATTACCGCCCGAGAAAGCTCATCAGCCACGTCATCGCTGGCCGCATGGTGCCGCTCGTCTGTTGCAGGCCGGTGTTGGTCTCCCAGGTGGCCCCCACGATGTAGCCCCACAGCGTGATGCCGTGAACGTTGGCGTCGTTCCAGAACATCGTGAACTGCTCCTGCATGATGTTCTTTTGCTGGGTGTCGTCGGCGATGTTGATGTCGTACTCGGTGACGTAGACCGGCAGCCCGGTCTGCTGGGTGATCTTGTCGATGAAGCCCTTCACGGTGGCGGTCGCGGTCGTGTAGGCGCCGTGACCCTGCGCGCCGACGGCGTCGATGGGAGCGCCGGCCGCCTTGATGGTGTTGACGATGCTGATGATGCGCGTGTTGTCGGCCGATTGCTCGATGGTGTTGAAGTCGTTCAAGATCAGGATCGCGTTCGGGCACGCGGCGC
This sequence comes from uncultured Myxococcales bacterium, assembly GCA_964571275.1. Lineage (GTDB taxonomy): Bacteria > Myxococcota_A > Polyangia > Fen-1088 > Fen-1088 > DASRQZ01. Next base: position 46,078 of record CAZNCQ010000019.1, on the reverse strand, counting down.
GCGCCCACTTGAACGCGTTCACGATCCAATCGTAACCGGTCGTGCCGGCGCCGCCCATGCCGTTGATGTAGGCCGGCGTGGTGTGGGGAGGCGGCTCGTTGACGACGTCAATCAGCTTGGTATTGGGATAGCGCTGGCAGAACGTGTTCATCCACGTTTGCACCGCGCTCTGCGCATTTGTGTCATTGACCCAGGTCGGTTGTTGCTTGCCCCAGATGAAGTTGTGTTCCTTGAAAATGATGTTGTTGCTCTGGGTGTATGCGTACTCGCGGTCGAGCGCGGCCCAGTTGAAGGTGCCCTGCGACGGCTGCGCCGAGCCCCATTTTCCCTCGTTTTCGGGCGAGAACTGATTCCAGTAAGTCACGAACCCGGTGCGGATCGCGCCGTTGGTGCTGATGTTTCCGACGAACTTATTGATCCCGCCGGCGCCGCCGATGCCCGCCGCGCCGCCGCCGCCGGTGGCTCGCGCGCCGCCCATGCCCGCGGTCGCGCCGCCGCTGCCGGTGGTCCCGCCGGTGCCCATGCGTCCGCCGCTGCCGCTGGCCCCGGCGCGCCCGCCGCTGCCGCCGGCGCCGCCAGTCTCGTTGTTGCCCCCGCTGCCGCTGGCGCCACCAGCGCCGACCACGCCGCCGGCGCCGCTTCCTCCCGTGCCGACCGCACCACCATTGCCTGTGCGCCCGGCGTCGTCGTCAGCGGCTTCGTTGTTGGCGCAGGCTGCGAGCAAGAACGCCGCCGCCACGGCGCCGGCCAATCTCCAGTTGCGGGCGCTCATGGCTTCCCCACCAGCGTGGTGACGCTCTGGGCGCCGAGCGTGATCGACACGCGCGAGCTCGCGATCGACGCGACGGTCTTCGCCGCGAGCGTATCAGTGCTCGACGTCACCCAAGGCGTCAGGCTGCACGGCGCAGCGCCCGAGAGGAAGAGCGACAGCGCCGTCGTGCTGGTGTTGTTGTTGATGGCGACGACCGCGACCGTTCCATCGGCCGGGTTCGTGTACGCGCTGACCAGCACGCCCGATGGCACCATTCCTGTCGTTCCGACGCGCATGAAACCCGGGCGGACAAACCGCGCGTAGTTGCCCTCGACCCACAGGCGCTTGGTTGCCTGCTTGGTCGTGAAGTCCCACAGGGCGCCGTTGTCGGCGCTCGCGGGATAGACCCACCAGAAATGCCAGGCGTTCATGCTCGCGATCGTCATCGCGTCGTGAATCAGCTTGGCGATGCGCAGCGCGCTCCCCATCCCGGTGTCGGGCGTGGTGTTGACGGTGTCGTAGATCTCCGTCTCCCAGAACTCCTTGCCTGCCTGCGCAATCTCCGGGTATGCCTTGGGCGAGCAGCCATATTCGTGGGTGGCGATGATCGACGTGTACATCTTGGCGTTGGCGTCGTTGAGCACCGCGGTCTCGAACCCTGGGAAGCCACACCAGTTCTGCGTCTCCGGGGACATGATCTTCACGCCCGTCGACGACAGCATCGGCCCCATGGTGCCGCCGACCCACGACGCCATCGTTGCCGGTGTGTAGACGCACGATTCATAGGTCACCTTGGCATCGGGCTCGTTCTGCGCGGAGACCGCGTAGATCGGGACGCCCTGGCCCTTCATGTAGTTGATGAAACCGACCAGAAACGTCGCGTAAGCCTGCGGGTTCGAGAGCGTCCCTTCGACAGAGCAGTTCGTTCCGCTGCAGCCGGTCTTGTCTGCGCCGGGCGGCGTCCACGGCGTCGCCCAGACCGTCACGCCGTAGCTGACGGCCATCTTCGCGATGTTGAGCTCGCTGGTGTGACCGTTGGTGTAGTCGATGCGAATGCGGTGCAGCGACAGGCCGGCGCCGGTGGTCGTCGACCAGAGCGTCGCGGCGTCGGCGGCGCTCATGGTCGAGCCCCAGGCCGTCGATGCGCCGAATCCCGAGATTCTCTGATGCAGGTCCGACAGGTTGACGGTGATGTCGCCGTTCATGGCCGTGCCGCCGCCGCAGGTCTGTCCACCCGTGCCGCCGCCGCTATCCGCACCGCCCGTCCCGATCGCGCCGCCGCGACCGCCGCCGCCGGTCGCGCCGCCTGCCGCGGCGCCGCCGGTGCCGGAGCTGCCGCCCGCCGCGGCGCCGCCGCTACCAGCGACCGCGCCACCCGCTCCCATCGACCCACCCGCGCTCGACGTCGCGCGGCCCGTGCCTCCGCTCCCGGCGGAAGTGTCGCTCCCACTATCTTGGCTATTGCCGCAGGCCGCGAAAACGATCGTTGTCAGCGCGAGCGCCACCGGACAACTCAGCCGCAGGGCGTAACGAGGACGATGCATTGACGTTCCTTTCGTCGGTCCGGGCGATTGCAACTGACCGTAAAAGGGGTTTGTCGTCGGGCGGCGTTATTGTCACGAAAGGAGTGAGCGTCGATGTCCAACGCCCGGGGGACGTGCCAGAATCGATGCGGTGTTGGCAGCTCGAGCCGGGCGACTTCGCGCCCATCGACACGGTGTCGCGGCGCGGCGGATGCGGGGCGTCGCCGTGGCGCTGGTGGCGACCCAGCTCCTCGCGCCGTCGCACGCCGCCGCGCGCGCGGCCGCGCCGGTTTTCGTCGCGCTCGACTACGACATCGCGCCCGCTGCCGTCGAGTGTCCCGCCGTCGAGGAGTTTCGCGCCACCGTCGAGCGCCAGCTCGGCTACGATCCGTTTCGCGCGACCGCCGATCGCCACGTCGCGATCGAGATCGCGCGCAGGGAGGGCGGCTTCGACGGCCGGATTCGCTGGAGCGACGCCGGCGGACGTTGGGTGGGCGAGCGCCGGCTGTCGTCGCGACGCTCGGAGTGCGGTGGGATCGCGGCGAGCGTCGCGTTCGCCGTGGCCGTGCAGATCCAGCTGCTCGCCGAGATCGCGCCGGCCGCGCCGCCGCCGTCGTCGCCACCGGCGCGTGGGCCGGCGCTCGTGGCGGCGCCGGTCGTGGGCGCGACGCCTTCCGCGGTCGAGCAACCGGCGCCCAAACCGCCGCAACCCGACGCCACCGCCGGGGTTTCAGCGCCCGTACCACCGCGACCCAAACCCTGGCTGAGGCTGTCGATGGGCATCGGTCCCTCCGTGGCGGTCGGCCTGATGCCGCAAGCGACCGGGCTCGGGCGCTTGTTCGTCAGCGGCGCCGCCGGCCGATTCTCGCTCGAGCTCGCTGCTGACGCCGCGCTGCCCGTGACCCAGCACGACGCCGGCGGCGCGGGTTTCTCGCTGGATCGAATCGCCGCCGCCGCGGCCGCGTGCGGCCACGTCGGGGTGGTTGCCGCGTGCGTCACGGGAACGTTGGGCCGCTTCGAGGCGCATGGCTTCGGCGTGGATCAGCAGGCCTCGCCTGCCGGCTACTTCTCGCAGGTCGGCGCGCGCTTGCGGGCAACGCACGACGTCGCCGGCCGTTATTTCATCGCCGGGCGCGTCGATGGCCTGGTCATGGTGTCGTCGTCGACGGTGACGCTCAGCCAGACCGTGGTCTGGACGACGCCCCGCGTGGGCGGCGTGCTGGGCATCGACTTCGGCGCGCACTTTTTCTGACAAGACCGTCGCTCCCGCGACAATTCAAGATCGACCGCCGTGAGCCATCTTCGCCTCTTACCTACGCCCGCGCTGCGGATGACGTCAGAAGACGAGTGTCTGGAGGCCTTCCAGAGAGAGCTCGACTATGTCTTCCGAACCTTGCGGCGCCTCGGCACGTCGCCTTCAGAGGTCGAAGACCTGGCGCAGGAGGTGTTCCTGGCCCTGCGCCGGTGCTGGCCCGAGTACGATCGCGAGCGCCCGCTGCGGCCCTATCTGTTCGGCATCGCTTTTCGCATCGCCTCGGCGCACCAGCGGAAGCGAAGCCGCGAGGTGGCGTTCGGCGTCGTGGAGGTCGGCGACGGCAAGCCGGGGCCCGACGATGCGTTGCAGGCCAAGCAGATGCGCGCCCTCGTGCTGGCGGCGCTCGAGCGGATTCCCCTGCCCAGGCGCGCGGTGTTGGTGATGCATGATCTCGACGAGGTGTCGGTCGGAACCGTCGCCAAAGTGCTCGCGATCCCGCTCTTCACGGCCTATTCGCGGTTACGCAAAGCGCGCCGGGAGTTCGAGATCGCCATTCGACGATTGCTGAAGGAGACGGACGGAGGATGATTCGCTGGCGGAGGACAATGTCACCGGAAATTCGCGCGCTGCTCGACCGGGAGCGCGCGATCCCGCCGACGCCGGCGACCCTGCGCGCGCGCGCGATCGCCCGTGCCCGCGCAGCGCTGGCAGCGGGCGTCGTGAGCGTCCCGGTGCCTGTCCGTCCGGCGGCGCGCACGCGATGGGCGGCCGGCGTGGTGCTGGCGTTCGTGGCGAGCGCCGCCGTCGGCGCGACGGCCTACGAGATCCGCGCCCGTATGCAGGGGGCGCCGAGCGCGCGTTCCGAGGACCGTCCGCCAGTCGAGGTCGTCGCGCCGGGCCATGTTGCGCCGACGCCGGCAGCCTCGAAGACCGATATCGCCGCCGAGCGTGCGGAGGTGTCCGCCGGGCCTGTGGGTGACGTGCTCGTCGCGGGCCCGAAGCCGCGTCTGGCGCCCGCGGATGGGGTGCGCGCCGAGCTGCGCCTCTTGCGCGCGGCGCGCGCCGCGGTGGCGCGCGAGGACTATGCGGCGGCGATGTTGCCCCTCGCCGAGCATGCACACCGCTTCGAGAACGGCCGGCTGACCGAGGAGCGCGAGGCGTTGAGGGTGAAATCGCTGGTGGGCCTCGGTCGCTCCGCGGAGGCGCGGCGCGCGGCGGATTCGTTCCAGGCACGGTTCCCGCACAGCGTGCTCTCGCCGGCAGTCAATCGGATGCCGGTGTCGCCGCCGTGATCGCGGCGCGTTCGGGTTTCGCGCGTCGCCTGGCGCTGGGCGTGACGCTGGCCGCGGCTGGGTGTGGCGGAAATCTCGACGCGGGCCGCGACGTGCCGCACGGGCTGTTGCCGGTCGACGAGCGCAATCCCGTGATCCTGCAGAACGACGGCTGGAGCGACAACTGGAGCGGCGAATATGCGGCGCTGCTCGCGAACGCCGGTGGTCCGCCGCTGGTCGGGATCATCGCCAGTCCGAGCAAGTACTGGCCGGACGCGACCTCCACCGCGAGCGGTTGGATGCGCCTCGTGACCGCCGCGCGGTCGAGCGGATTGCGCAACATCCCCGACGTCACGATGAGCGCGGGCTCGCCGCTGGTGCGGCCCGCCGACGGACAGATGGATGAAACCGTGCCCAATCATTCGGCGGGCGGGCAACTGATCGTCGATGTGTCGCGCCGGTCGAGCACGCCGTCGCGTCCCGTGGTGGTGCTGGCCGACGCGCCCCTCACCGACGTCGCGGATGCCTACCTGCTGGATCCCACCGTCGCCGATCGCGTGGTGGTGGTGGCGGCGCTCGGGTCGTACTCGGCTCCCAACGGCAACATGAACGGGCCCAACGGCGATCTCGATCCGTGGGCCGATTGGATCGTTGCCACGCACTTTCGATACGTTCAGGTCTGCGCCTACTACGATCAAACCGCCGACGTCACCACTGCGGAGATTCCCAGCTTGCCGTCGAATCCTCTCGGCACCTGGATGGCCAGCAAGCAACCCAACATCTTCAAGATCCCGACCGCTTCCGATCAGATCACGGCGCTCGCGGTTGGATTGCCGACGTTCGCGGTCGAGGTGGAGCGCGCGGCTCCCGATATGACCACGACGTTCCAGACCGCGCAGGGCCCGCCGCTGGTGCCCGCCGCCGATGGCAACGTCTGGGTGGTCACGAAGATCGCTGCGCCGCTGGCGGCTGCGCGCCTGTGGCAACTGCTGCTCGATCCGCGCACCTACGGGCCCTGACCGCTCCTACGCCGGGGCCCGGGTGTTCCTGAGTCGCGGCCCATGTCATTTGCCGTATCCAGCGGCCTGGACGTTCGCCAAGACAGCGGCGTCGGTAGCGTCCGGTGGCCGGCCTATGGTGACGGCGCCCTCGAAGAGGGTTCCAAACGAATGGTTGCTGTTGAAGCCTTGTCGGAGGACGTTCGCTTTTGTCATGGAAAGTGCGAGCGGCCGCGGATTGCGGGGGTCAGTTGTCAAACAGCCTCAGGTCCACCGCGTCTGCGAGCTTCTGGTAGCCGGCTGGCTTCAGGTGGAGTCCATCCCCGGTGTCGTAGATCGCCTGCAGCCGGGACGGATTCGAGGGATCGCGAACGGCGGCGTCGAGGTCGATGACCGCGTCGAATGCGCCGCTCCGGACATAGGCATTCACCGCCTGGCGCGTGCTCTCGTGCGCCGTCGTGAAGTAGGCGTGCGTTGCGAACGGCGTGATCGTGGCGCCGTAAACGCGCAGATGTCGCCCGTGCGCCCGCTCGATCAGGCTCGCGAACGCAGACGTCAACGCCGGCGCGGACACGTCTTTCCCGATGTCGTTCACGCCTTCGAAGACGACGATCCACGTGACGCCGCTCGCGCCGAGCACGTCGCGGTTGAAACGCGCCGACGCGGTTGGCCCGAGGCCGCCGGTCGTCACGCTGTTGCCGCCGATGCCCTGGTTCATGATCGCAACCTGTGACGTCGGTCGGTTGCCCAGCAGCCGCCGCGCCAGATCGTCGGGCCAGCGATCGTTGCCGTTGGTGGTCGAGCCGCGGCCGTCGCTGATCGAGTCACCCAGGATCACGACGCCCCTGGCCGCGGCCGCTGCTGCGACGTCGACGCCCGAGACGACGTACCAGTGGTCCGTTGTTTGCGCAGCAGTCAGGGTCGGAGCGCTCACGTCGCCGCCGCGCGCGAGCTCGTACGACGTCGTCCTCGAGCCCGGGTGGCCCGTCACGTGGCTGGGGACCCCGCCGAACGAAACGGTGATGGAGAGGTTGCCGAGCGGGGCCAGCGGGAAATCCAGCGGGTCCGACCAGACGGCGGTTCCCTGCGCCATCGTTGTTGCCGCGCTCCCGGCAAACGAGAGCGAGGTGTCGGTCGCCGGGTCGATCGTGCCGTTGACCGGCGTCGTGGGACAGACGGCCACGTGCGCCCGAGTGATGCCCAGCGGCCCGTCCCCAAATTCATTGGAAAAGCGCACCCGGATGCGCCGGCCGCCGAGCGAAACGTGCACCACCTGGCGAAGCACCGCGTTCGACAGCGGCGCTGGCGGCAGGTTGGAGGGTTCGGTCAGCTGCGGCGCCGCGGTCCAGGTCCCGACCCAGTGCTCGGCGGGCGCCGGTGCCCGAGTGCCCATCCGCTGGCTCGCGCAGGAACAGACGAGGGCCGTCCCAGCGACGAGGCACGCGCGGCGGCCATTCGAGCTCACCGCCGCAGGCTAGAGGCTTTGCCCTCCACCGCCCACTACTTTCGCTCGTGCACTAATGCGGGCCGGCCTGCGCGCGAATGGTCGCTTCCAGGTTGGTCGTCGGATCGGGCGCCAGCGTGTAGGGAGGCGCGAAGCCCGTTCCCCCGGAGGTCGTCGAGCCCGTGGTGCTGGTGAAGACGTTGTTACGCGACAGCATGTTCCCGTTGGCGTCTTCCTGCAGCGGATTGTTCACGCCGATGTAGACGTTGTTCTCGACCAGCAACGACGAGAGGCTGCCCGAGTTCGTGCAGTAGTCGTTGCCGGCCGCCGTGTACAGGTTGTTGACGACGTGAATCTTGCCGTCGCGCGAGCGTGGCATGCGCTCGGCGACGTTGTCGGCCCACCAGTCGTGGTGCCAGGTGATGTTCAGGTGGCCCACGTCTTCGGCCAGACCGTCGGCCGCACCGATCAGGTTCGAGAAGCGGTGCCCGGTCGTGCCGGTGACCGGATCGGTGCGCTTGGTCGAGTACGAGAACTTGGTCCAGGACACGGTCACGAGGTCCGAGCCGTTGGTGATGTCGAGGTTGCCGTCGGAGCCGTCGGAGATGTCGTCGTGGTCGAACCAGATGTGGTGCGCTCCGCTCACCACCGTGATGGCGTCCGCGCCGCTCCTGCATTCGGTCGGGCTGTCGCTGCAGTTGTAGCCGATGACCTTGAGGTTGCGGAAGATGACGTTGACCGAGCCGCTCATATCGACGTGGCCGTGAAGCTCGGCGCCGCAGATGCCGGCGATGGTCTTGTTCGAGCCGACCTTCACGCTGCCCGCGGCCAGGACGCCTTTGACGTAGATGACCGCGGGCGTCGTACCGCCGGCGACGCTGTTCAGCGCGGCCAGCGTGGTCACCGTGACCGGCGCGGCAGTGCCGCCACCCGTGGTGGTGGGGATCGACGTGCCGCCGTCGCCCGCGCCGGGACGCGAGGCCCAGCCGAGCAAAGGGCCGGCCGGCGGCGGCTCGGTGCAGGTCGCGGTGGTTTTGCCGCCGGTGCCGCTTGCGCCGCCGCTTCCCGTCAGACCACCCGCGCCGTTCGCGCCGCCCGTTCCCGTCGCGGCGTCGCGTGGCGCGGTCGCGTCCGTCCCGGCGTCGCGCGCGCCAGCGGTCCCGGCCGTGCCCGGGCTCCCGCCCGCCGACGCGCCGCCCATGCCACCGGGTTCACCACCCGCGGCGCCGGCCGTTCCGGTGGTACCGCCGCTACTGCTGCCGCCGCTGCCGCCGTGCTCGGTGGGGCTGGAGCTCTCGCCGCAGCCGAGCGCGAGAACGAACAGGGCGGTCGTAACCCAGAGAAGTGACTTCACGGCGATCCATGCTCGAGCACGCTGGAATCGATCAATGAATCGAAGAACGGTGTGGGGCCGTCGGACCCGGCGGCGGGGCCTCCGGGGGAGGCGTCGGCCTGCTATCCTGCGGCAGCGGCGATGGCAACCCCGGAGCACCCGACCGGCTACGTGGCCGACACGTCCTATCCCGATCGGTTCCATCGGGAGCTGTCACCCGCCTGGCTGAACTACGTCGCGTCAGTCACGGGCGGCGCCGCGCCGCGACGGATCGACGAACCCTTCAGCTACCTCGACCTGGGCAGCGGTCTCACACGATCGACGATCGTCAACGCGGCGGCGTTCCCGCAGGCCGAGTTCCACGCCTGCGATTTCAATCCCACGCACATCCAGACCGCGGAGCGCTACCAGGCCCGACTCGGCATCGCGAACCTTCGCCTGCATCAGGCGCGCTTCGAAGAGCTGCTGGACCAGGACCTGCCGCGATTCGATTTCATCGTCCTGCACGGCGTCTACAGCTGGGTCGATTCGGCGGCGCGCGCCGCGATCCGGCGGATCATCGCCCGGCGGTTGAAGGACGGCGGGATCGTCTACGTGAGTTACAACTGCCTTCCCGGGTGGTCGGCGGAAGCGCCGCTGCGCAAGCTGCTGGTTGAATTGGCGCGGACCGAGGATGGTTCGCACGATCAACGGGCAAAGAATGCCGCCGGAGTCTTGCGCCGGTTCGCCGGCGGCGGGTTCAAGTACGCACAGGAAAATCCCAGCGTCAACGACGCCATCAAATCAATCGCGGAAGCCTCCGGCGACTACCTCGCCCACGAATACTTGAACGACACCTGGGCGCTCTACTACTCCGTCGACGTGGCCGATGACATGGCGGACGCTGGATTGCGCTATGTGGGCAGCGCCAGCCTTCCCCACAATCATCCGGTCCTGACCCTCGACAAACGGGCCGCCGAGGTCATTGCCGGGCTTCCGGGGCCTCGTTTGCAACAGCTGGTTGCGGACTACGCATGCAATCAACGGTTCCGGCGGGACGTGTTCGTCAGCGTGGGCGCGCCCCGGCCGGACCCTCGTTCAGCGGCGGACACCCTGGATCGATTCGTCGTTGGGTGCGCCGACGAGCCCGATCAGATCGCCGCCGAGGTGGCGATCCCACGCGGCAAGATCTCGTTCAATGACGATTTCATTCGCGCGCTCCGCAGCGTCATGGCGGACGGTCCGGCTAGTCTGGGCGAGATCGCTCGGCATCTCGGCGGTCAGGGAAGAAGCGTCGTCGAGATCAAGCAGAACCTGATCTTTCTGGTTGCCAGCGGCGCCCTGATGCCCTTTGCGAAGACATTGCCGAACGCACGAGCGCCCCGATTGGCGCGCATCGCGAGCGAGACCGTGGAACGAGCGCTCGAGCTGATCATCGAGACGGACGCTGCGGCTGTCGTCCCCTGCGCGTGCGCCGGGAACGGCGTGCCGATCAGCGTCGCCGAGGCACGGGCCGCGCTGGACTGGCGCGACGGGACCGGTCCCGCGGGCGCGGGGCCGCCAGCGCGGCTGGTCCGCCTCGGGCTCATCTCACGCCCGAGCCGCGATCGGTCGTTCCAGCTTTAGCCCCCGCGTCCCGTCGAGGTCCGCGCTGGTGGGGGCGGAGGTTGGAGTGACAAGGCCGGCCCACACGGCGGCGCTGAATGGCGCAGGGCGCCGCGTTTTGGGAGCAGAAACTTCGCATTTTGTGGGGCGCCGGTTGGTTTTCGCGCCCGCCCGGTGTCGGACGCCACCCGCGTTTGCTAGTGTTCGAGACGTCGTGGATGCGCTCTATCAACCATTCCCGATGCCCGGCTCCGCCCGTGGTCACATCTGGCATCACGTGCCCGAGACCCGACGGCCGCGACATTTTCATGCCGAGCCCGAGCTGAACCTGATCGCCGCCGGACGGGCCACCTTCGGCGTGGGCCAGGCCGTCATGGCCGTGGTGGCCGGCGATTTGCTGTGGTGGCCACCCGGCCAGGACCACGTCTTGCTGGATGCATCGGACGACTTCGATCTCTACGTCATTGGCCTCACACCGGGATTTTCCGACCGAGCATTGGGGGACGGGGCGACCGCCGCGGCGGCCAGCGCGGCTCGCTTCCGGCTGGAAGGGGACGATCTCGCCAAGCTCGCCGCGATATGCGCGGCGCCGCTCGCGTTCGGCGCCACCTCCGATGTCGAGCGACGAGTGGGCGACTTCTGGCGCGAAGCCCATCGGCTGCGTGCCGTGGCTCATGACCGGCACTTGCTGACGCGCCGGACGCTGGAGTCGGTGCTCGCTCGACCGGATCTGAAGAGGAGCGACCTGGCCCAGCTGGTGCGCGGCAATGTCAGTGAGTTGAGCCGGCACTTCCGTCAAGACGTCGGATTGACGTTGACGACGTATCGCACGCGGCTTCGATTGTTGCGCTTCATCGATCTGGTCGATCGCGGGCAACGGTTTCTCGCGGCCGCCGAGGAGGCGGGGTTCGGCAGTTACTCGCAGTGTCACCGGGTGTTCCAGCACACCCTTGGTTGCGCGCCGCGGTTGTTCTTTCACTCGGGTGTTCGCGAGGAGATGCGGGACAGATACGATCCGTGGCCCGCCATTCCGGTGTGACCGTTCTCGGTACCGTCGTGCGCCGTCGCTGGAGCGACCATCCTGCCTCTTCGCTGTAACGCATTCGCCCTTGTTATCGGGCCGGATGAGCGTAACGTTGGTTGGGGCAGCTGTCGCGGAGTCGGCTGCCAGGAGAAAGGGCTTAGGCTCATGACCCGCGGTACCACCGGAGGCAAACGCGAGCGAGAGGCGAACCGCGATCGCCGCAAGCAGGATAAGGCCGATCGCCTCCGGAAGAACCGGGAGCCGGAGCCGGGAGCCGCGGGCGGAGACGGTGTCGCTATCGACGCGAGCGGCTTGGCGCCCCTGCCGGCCGGCGATCTCGCGGACGTCGTCAGCGAGGTCGCGGCTGGCTCCAAGCACGAGCCGCTGACCCCGGCCAAGCTCTTCGTCGGCGGGCTCAGCTGGGACACCACAAGCGATGAATTGCAGGTCGCCTTCTCGAACTTCGGCAAGGTCACCGACGCGTCGGTCATCTGCGATCAGTCGACCGGCCGTTCGCGCGGGTTCGGGTTCGTGACCTTCGCAAAGCACGCCGATGCCGACGAGGCGATCAAGGGCATGAACGGCCGCGAGCTTGATGGCCGCCCATTGAAGGTCAACCGTGCCGAGTCTCCATGACCGACATGTCATTCGGAGCTTGTGATCGCTCGAAATCAGCGTAGCCTTCCCGTGGGCAGTCGTCGCGGAGTGAGCTGCTTAACGACGGCGTGTTGCTGTCGGTTCGCTACGCCGCAAGGAGATCCCGGTGGCGCGTCTAACGGTAGAGGACTGTCTAGCTCGAGAAGGAAATCGGTTTGCGCTGGTCTTGCTGGCCGCCGGCCGCGCGAAGCAGCTGGCACACGGGGCCACGCCACGGGTCGTGAGCGACAACCGTGTCGCGGTTGTGGCGCTGCGCGAGATCGCCGCCGGACGCGTTCGATTCAACGAGGACGTGAAGGGCGTACTGACCGCCTTCATAGCCGAGAGGAAGCTGCAAGCGGCCGAGGTGTACGCGCGCTCCGACTCGCGACGATCGGCGCGCGCCAGGAAACCTTCGTGACGGCGGGCGCCCGCGCCCGCGCCGTCGCTGCGGAGAAGCACCTTTCATGACCAAAGCCGAAGAGAAACGCGCGGCGATCGTCGCTCAGCAAGAGGCCCGCGAGGCGGCCGAACGAGCGGCCAAGCCGGGCGGAGGCACGGAAGAGCGCCGCCCCGGTGGGCGAAAGCTACGCACCAACTGGGCGGCCTCGCAGCCGTTCTCGGGCCCGCGCCGCGGTCGCCCTCCGAAGCCCTGAACGCCGGACCGACCGGAAGCGGCGGTCTCGTCCGTCAGGGCGGTGCCACGGGTACGAAGCGCGTCGCGCTCATCTGAACGGGGCGACCCTGGAGCTCGAGTGCAGCGTTGGGCTGGAGCTCCATCTCTTGCGTGCAAGCCCCGGGTGCCTGAAAGCGAAGCTCGAACCGCAAGGTCGTGCCCGGCTCCACCGAGTCTGGCTGCGCCGATTCTTGACTGACCGGCGTCTGGACTGACGCGCGTCCCGGGATCGCCAGCGCGAACCCCGACCGATGGAGAACGAGCGGGTAGGCGGTCGGGTTCCCCACTTCGACGGCAAAGGTCGCATCGATGAGCGTGCCGCCGGCGTGACTCGAATCCGGCGTCGATTGGCACTTCTGGCCAACGACGGCGAAGAGGACGCCCTCGTCAGACAGGTTGGCGCCGCCGCCTCGAGCCAGCGGCAGCATGCTTCCGCAGCTCGCAGCCGCCACGAGGACCAGGCTACGAACCCACGCCGCGCAGACGATTGAAGCTCTGGCCGTCGCGCTCACGGCGAGGCGAGAGGCCGCGGGAGAGATTGGTCCAGACAGGTTGGCCCGAGACGGCACGGTTCGGTTGGTCTAGCGGTCGTCAGTTTTGAAAACGAGTTTCAAGTTCAGTTCGAAGTACCACTGGTCCGGGGAGCCTGTCAAAGCCCAACGTCACCAGGGACGAGTCGCGTGGCCAGCAAGCCTCTCCAGGAAGTGAGCCACGAGCGCCACCAGGGTGGGGGATGACCAGGATCGCGGAGCCCGCAGTGTTTTCCAGCGCTCAGTGTTGCTGCTGGGGTGCTCCTGGAGCAGCACCCGCGCGCGTGGGCACCACGCTCGGCACGGCCGCTGCCCTGGCACGGAGCCTGCTGCTGCACGAGGCCTCTTCCACCGCAACCACCGAGGAGCCATCTCCGATGACGACATCCGCCGTGATCACGCCCGTGCCTGCCGGCAAGCCCCGCAACGGCGCCGCCGCGCACCCGATCCTGAAACTCGACTCACCCGAGCTGAAGGCGCTGCTCGACGAGCTCGCCGCCGGAGCGTCCGAGCGCGAGGCCAAGCGCATCGCGCCGCACGAGCAGATCCGGCAGATCGCCGACGCCGGTCTGGGGCGCCTGCGGATTCCCGTCGCGGAAGGCGGCGCCGGCATCTCGCTGCGGGACCTGTTCCGGTTCCTGATCCAGCTCGGCGAAGCGGACTCGAACCTGGTCCACATCCTGCGCGTCCACTACTGGTTCGTCGAGGCGCAGCTCCAGCGCGCCGCGACCGATCCGCGGCGCGCGCGCAACCTGGCGCTCATCAACCAGGGGCACATCTTCGGCAATGGCTTCTCGGAGCAGAGTCAGCGCGCCGTCGGCCTCTACTTCGATACCACGATCACGCCCGACCCGTCCGGCAAGGGTCACCGCCTGAACGGCAAGAAGTACTACTCGACGGGGAGCTTGTACTCGAGCTACACCGCGATCTTCGCGTCGACGCCGGCAGGCAAGGTCGCGGCTGCGATCATTCCGATCGACCGCGAGGGCCTCACGCTCGAGGACGACTGGGATGGCTTCGGCCAGCGGCTCACGGGCACCGGGTCGACCATCCTCGACAACGTGTTCGTTGCCGAAGAGGAATTCGAGGAGTTCGGCAATCCCGACGAGCTGCAGCCGCCCAGCTATCAGTACGCGTTCTTGCAGCTCTATCTGCAAGCCGTGGCCGCGGGCATCCTGCGCGCGGTGAGAAACGACGCCGTGGCGCTGGTGCGGCGGCGCAAGCGCAACTTCAGTCACGCGCAAGCCACGGCGCCGTCGGCGGATCCCCAGGTGCTGCAAGTAGTGGGAGAGATCGCGGCCGACGCGTTCGCGGCCGAGGCCATCGTCCTGTCGGCCGCGCACGTGATCGAGCAGGCGTTCCACACGGTCAGCGATGGCTTGCCCGATCGGGCGGCCGCAGAACGCGCGCAGATCGCGTCGGCCCAGGCCAAGGTCGCCATCGATCGCTTCGCCCACGAGACCGCGAGCCGCCTGTTCGATGCGGGCGGCGCCTCCGCCACGCAGGCCGTCCACAACCTCGATCGCCACTGGCGCAACGCCCGCACCGCTTCGACCCACAACCCGACCTTTGCCAAGGCCACCGCCGTGGGCGATTTCTACGTCAACGGCAAGGCGCCGCCGCTCAACGGCTACTTCTGAGACACGGCGTCTGGGGCTCCCGCTCCGCGCAATATCTTATTGTAGAAGTATGTCTCGTATAGTAGATGAGCGGGAGCATGTCAGTCCTGACCCTGCCCAATGCCACCGGGATGGCCCTCAGCGTTCGCGCGAAGGCCCTGGTGTTCGAGGATCCGCTGTCGCGCGCTCTGCTCGATCGCTTACGGCAGATCGCCCCCAGCGACGCGACCGCCTTGATCATCGGCGAGACCGGAACCGGGAAGGAGATCGTCGCGCGCCATGTTCATAGCCTGAGCGCCCGCCGGGGCCGAGCCTTCGTGGCCGTCAACTGCGCCTCGCTGGCGCCGACCTTGATCGAAAGCGAGCTGTTCGGCCACGAGAAGGGCGCGTTCACCGGCGCGCTCGGCGCCAAGCCCGGCTGGTTCGAGACCGCCGACGGCGGAACGCTGTTCCTCGACGAGATCGGCGACCTGCCGATCCCGATGCAGGTCAAGCTGCTGCGCGTCCTGCAGGAGCGGGAGGTGGTGCGCGTGGGCGGCCGGGCACCGATCCCGATCGACGTGCGGCTCATCGCCGCCACGAACATCGATCTGGCGGACGCCATGCGCGCGGGGCGCTTCCGCGAGGATCTCTACTACCGGCTCAAGGTCGCGGTCGTCGCGTTGCCGCCGCTGCGCGACCGGCCCGGTGACGTCCAGCCGCTGGCAGAATACTTCCTCGATCTTTACCGGCACCGCCTGGGATTGGGGGAGATCCTCCTCGATCCGGAAGCCGCGCAACGGCTGGAGCGGCACAGCTGGCCCGGCAACATTCGCGAGCTCGAGAACGTCATTCATCACGCTTTGCTGGTGTGCCGCGGCGGTCGCATTACGCCCGCCGATCTCCGGCTCGGAGAGGCGCACGGCATGGTTGCGACTCCGTCGAGCGACGGCGAAAACCGCGATCGCTGGCAAGCGCTCGACGCGGCGGTTCGCGCGCTCTTCGACGAGGGCGGCGACGACCTCCACCGTCGCCTCGAGAAGGCCATCATGCTCAGCGCGTTCGCGTTTTGCGATCGGAATCAGCTCCAGACCGCGCGGCTGCTGGGCATCAGCCGCAACATCGTTCGCGCGCGGTTGATCGAGGCAGGCGAGATCACGTCGGGGCGCAGCGGCCGCGAGGCGCAGACGCCGCCGCCCGAGGCGATCGCGCCGCCGGGTGCCGCGCCCTCGACCCCGCCGGTGCGCATCGGTTTCCAGCGGTTCGGGATCCTCTGGTTGCTGCGCGCCAGCGGCGCGCTCGATCGCGCCTGGAGCGAGCAAGGGCGGCGCATCGAATGGACCGAGTTCGCGACCGGCCCTGCTCTGGTGGAGGCCGTGCGCGCCGGGAGCCTGGACCTGGGCGTCGTCGGTGAGACACCGCCGCTGGTCGCGCAGGCCGACGACGCGCCGCTGGTCTATCTCGCGGCCGAGCCTCCCGCGCCCGAGGCGGAGGCGATCGTGGTCTCGAGCCGTTCGCGCGCCGCCAGCGTCGCGGATCTGCGCGGCGGACGCGTCGCGCTCACGCGCTGGACCAATGCGCATTTCTTGCTTGTGCGGGCGCTCGAAGAAGCCGCCTTGCCGCTCGACGCCGTCGACCTGGTGTTCGCGCAGCCGGAGGAGGCGCGGGCGCTGCTGGAGAGTGGCGCTGCCGACGCCTGGGCGATCTGGGATCCATTGCTGGCCGAGGCGGAGCTGCGCGGGGACGTGCGCGTGCTGCGCGACGCGCGTCAGCTCGCCTCGAACCGGACCTTCTACGTGGGGGCGCGGAGCTTCGTCGAGCAATCGCCCGAGCTGGCCGAGCAGTTCCTGGGAGAGATCGCGAAGCTGGGGGCGACCGTCTCCGCGAGCCCCCAGGCCGTGATCGATCTGCTCGGCGATTCCGTCGGCATCCCGCGGCCGGCGCTGTTGCGGGCGTTGCGCCGCAGTCCGTTTGGCCCGGCCCCCTTCGACGGCGAGATCACCCGCTCGCAGCAGAGCGTGGCGGATCTGTCGCTGCGGGAGAAGCTGATTCCGCGCGCGATCTCCGTCGCGGACGCGCGCTGGGTCCGCGGGCGTCCAGCGGCGCCACCGCCGCGTTGAGGCATCGGGCGCAGCCGCCGCTCCAGGGGGCGCAATGAAACAGAACGGCTCCATCTTCGATCCCGGCGCGCTAGCAGGTCGCGTGCCGAGCGGACGAGCGACCGCTCCGGCCGGACCGCGCGCGAGGTGCTGCTCTGGCAACAGTGCTGCTGGCCTGCTGTTGACCGGGCAGCAGCCCTGGTAGATGGTGCGCGGCGGCAGAGGGGTCCACCTGGCACGCGGCCTGCTGTACCGGGCCGCAGTCATGCCGTCATCAGTCCCCAAGGAGGGCGTCTCGCCGACATCGGACGTGGACCCAGCCGACGTCTTCGGCGCTGTCGATGCTCTGGCCGAGAAGCTGGCCGTCACCGCGGTCGAGCGCGATCGGCGCGGGGGCACCGCGAAGCACGAGCGCGACTCGATCCGCGAGAGCGGCCTGCTGGCGCTCTCGATTCCCGCTGACGAAGGCGGCTGGGGCGCTTCGTGGGCAACCATGCTGCAAGCGGTACGGCGCCTCGCGCGGGTCGACGGCTCGCTGGCGCACCTCTTCGGTTTCCATCACCTGCTGCTGGCGACGACGCGCCTGTTCGGCGACACCTGGCAGTGGCGCGGGGCCTACGCCGGCACCGTTGCCGAGCGCTGGTTCTGGGGAAATGCGCTGAACCCCCTGGACACGCGGACGACGATCCGGCCTGACGGCGATGGCCATGTCGTCGACGGCGAGAAGAGCTTCTGCTCGGGCGCGCGTGATTCGGACCGCTTGATCATCTCGGCGCTGGACTCCGAACGGCGCCTGGTGGTGGCGGCGATCCCGACCACCCGGGACGGCATCGAGATTCACGACGATTGGGACAACATGGGCCAGCGTCAGACCGACAGCGGCTCCGTCAGCTTTCGCGGCGTTCGCGTCGCGGATCACGAGATCCTGCGCACTCCTGGGCCGCTCGGCAGCGTCTGGGCATCGTTGCGGCCCTGCCTGGCACAGGCCATCCTGGCCAACGTCTTTCTGGGCCTGGGCGAAGGGGCGCTCGCGCAGGGGCGGGCGTTCACGCGCGGCTCGGGGCGCGCATGGCCCACCTCGGGCGTCGCCACGCCGGCCGAGGATCCCTACGTGCTTCATCGCTACGGCGAGCTGTGGGTGGGGCTGGAAGGGGCGCGCGCGCTGGCCGACGAAGCGGGTGCCGCGTTCGATCGCGCCTGGGAGCGCGGCGATCGCCTCACGCCGCAAGAGCGCGGCGCCTGCGCTCTTGCCATCGCCGCCGCGAAGGTGGCGACGTCGCGCGCGGGTCTGGACGTGGCGTCGCGCATCTTCGAGGTCACGGGCGCGCGCGCCACGGTCGCGAAGAACGGGCTCGATCGCTTCTGGCGCAACGTCCGGACCCACACGCTGCACGATCCCGTCGACTACAAGCTGCGCGAGCTCGGCCAGTGGGCGCTGGGCGAGCGCCTCCCCACACCCAGTTTCTATTCGTAGGGACACCATGAGCCTGGACCGCATCGAAGACGCAATCGCCGCCATCGGGGCCGGCGGCATGGTCGTGGTCGTCGACGACGCCGATCGCGAGAACGAAGGCGACCTGATCATGGCCGCCGAAAAGGC
The DNA here is from genome assembly GCA_964571275.1 of uncultured Myxococcales bacterium. Lineage (GTDB taxonomy): Bacteria > Myxococcota_A > Polyangia > Fen-1088 > Fen-1088 > DASRQZ01. The sequence continues at coordinate 27,756 of CAZNCQ010000019.1, read as the reverse complement.
AACGCCGTCGGCGATCGCATTCATCGTGCGGCACACGAGCGGCGTGGTCTGCGCGGCGCTCACCGCCGCGCGCCTGCGGGCCCTGCAGCTGCCGTTGATGGTGGCGGACAACGCCGAATCGCAAGGCACCGCGTTCACGATCACGGTCGATTACCGGGTGGGGACCAGCACCGGGATCTCGGCGGCGGATCGGGCGGCGACGTTGCGGGCGCTGGCCGATCCGCGCATCTCGGCCGACGACTTCGCGCGGCCCGGTCACGTGTTTCCGTTGCGCGCCCGGCCTGGCGGCGTGCTCGAACGGCGCGGTCACACCGAGGCGGCGGTCGATCTCGCGCGCGCGGCGGGGCTCGGTCCCTGCGGCGTGCTGTGCGAGATCGTCGACGAGGACGGAAGCATGGCGCGCTTGCCGTCGCTGCGCGAGTTCGCGTCGCGACACCAGCTGCCGCTCGTGAGCATCGCCGACCTGGTGGCGTATCGCCGGCGAACCGAGCCGCTGGTCGTCGGCGTCGCCGAGGCACGGTTGCCCACGCGACACGGCTTGTTCTCGGCGCGCGTCTACCGCGACCACGCTGGAATCGAGCACGTGGCGCTGGTCATGGGCGAGGTGCGGGGTGCGTCCGACGTGCTCGTGCGCGTCCACTCCGAGTGCCTCACCGGCGACATCTTCGGGTCGTTGCGCTGCGACTGCGGCGGCCAGCTCGACGCCGCGCTCGAACGAATCGCGGCCGAGGGGCGCGGCGTGGTGGTGTATCTGCGCGGTCACGAGGGACGCGGCGTCGGCCTCACCCGCAAGCTGGACGCCTACCAGCTTCAGGACCAGGGCCGCGACACGGTCGAGGCGAACCTGGATCTCGGGTTGCCGATCGACGCCCGCAGCTACGACGTGGGGGCGCAGATCCTGACCGACCTCGGCGTGACCACGCTGCGGCTCATGAGCAACAATCCGGCGAAGTTCGTCGAGCTCGAAGGCTATGACCTGCGGATCGTCGGGCGCGTACCGCTGATTGTCGCGCCCAATCGAGAGAACCTGGCGTATCTGCGCACCAAGCAGATCAAGCTCGGCCACGATCTGGAAATCGTGTGATGCGCGCCCGCGCCCGCGGCGCTGCTGCGCCAGCAGCACCCGCGCAGCAGTGAGATGTTGCTGGACGGGCAGGCGAGGGGGCTCGCGCGAGAGGAGGCGGCGCGCGCGCGGCCGTCGCGGTTGGCATGAGCGCTGCTAACTGACATTGCCCGACGAGATCGCACACGAGATCGCAAGGAGCCCCGACAATGAGCAACGACGTCGTAAGCGCAACCGATTCCGATCCCATCAGATTCGCCTACTGGGTGCCGAACGTCAGCGGCGGCCTGGTGGTGAGCAAGATCGAGCAACGCACCGATTGGCAGTACGACTACAACAAGAAGCTGGCGATCCTGGCCGAGAGCTCGGGATTCGAGTACGCGCTCAGCCAGGTGCGCTACATGGCCAGCTATGGCGCCGAGTTCCAGCACGAGTCGACGTCGTTCAGCCTGGCGCTGCTGCTGGCGACCCAGCGGTTGAAGGTGATCGCCGCCATTCACCCGGGGCTGTGGCATCCCGGCGTGCTGGCGAAGCTGGCGGCGACCGCGGATCACCTGTCGAACGGGCGCATCGCGGTCAACGTCGTCAGCGGCTGGTTCAAGGGCGAGTTCACCGCCCTTGGCGAGCCCTGGCTGGAGCACGACGAGCGCTACCGGCGGTCCGAGGAGTTCATCCAGGCGTTGCGTGGCGCCTGGACACAAGATCACTACGAACAGCGCGGCGACTTCTATCGTTTCAGCGGCTACAACCTGAAGCCGAAGCCGGTGCAGGCGCCTCACCCCGAGATCTTCCAGGGCGGCAATTCGCACGCCGCGCGCCGCATGGCGGGCCGGGTGTCCGACTGGTACTTCATGAATGGCAACTCGTTCGAGGGCGTGCGCGCGCAGGTCGACGAGGTGCGGTCGATCGCCGCCGACCACCCGCGGCCGGCCGGGCAGCGCCACCCGATCCGCTTTGGCCTGAACGCGTTCATCATCGCGCGCGACACCGAGGCGGAGGCGCGCGACGTCCTGCGCGAGATCATCGCCAAGGCAGACGTCGAGGCGGTGCACGGGTTCGGCGAGGCGGTCAAGCAGGCGGGCAAGGCGGCGCCCGAGCGCGAGGGGATGTGGGCGCAGTCGAACTTCGACGACCTGGTGCAGTACAACGACGGCTTCAAGACCGGCCTCATCGGCACGCCGGAACAGATCGCGCGCCGGATCGTCGCGTACAAGAGCCAGGGCGTGAACCTGATCCTGGGCGGGTTCCTGCACTACCTGGAAGACGTCGAGTACTTCGGCAAGCGCGTGCTGCCGATCGTGCGGGAGCTCGAGGCCGGATCGGCCAAGCAGGCGGCGGCGTGAGATGACCGCCGCCGCCGCAGAGCTCGCCGCGCCGTCGGTCACCGCCACGAAGACCGTGTCGGGCTCGGCGCTGCTGCGCCTCGAGAACATCTTGCTCACGTTCCGGAGCGTGCGTGCGCTCGACGACGTGAGCTTCGAGGTGGCGGCGGGGGAGATCTGCGCGCTCATCGGGCCGAACGGCGCGGGCAAGAGCTCGCTGCTCAATGTGATCAGTGGCGTCTACCTTCCCGAGCGCGGGCGGATCACGTTCGCCGGGCAGACCGTGGTGCGCGTGCGCCCGCGCGACGCCGCCCGCCGCGGCATCGCGCGGACGTTCCAGAATATCGCACTCTTTCGCGGCATGACCGTGCTCGAGAACGTGATCGTGGGTGGTCACCTCAAGCGCCACGCGCGGCTCTTCGCTCAGGCGCTGCGCACGCCGCGCGCGCGGCGCGAGGAACGCGCGGCGGTCGAGCACGCGGATCGCGTGATCGACCTGCTCGGCATCACGCGTCACCGCGACACCACCGTTGGCGAGCTCCCCTACGGCGTCCAGAAGCGCGTCGAGCTCGCCCGCGCGCTCGCGGCCGAACCGAAGCTGGTGCTGCTCGACGAGCCGATGGCGGGCATGACGTCCGACGAGAAGCAGGAGATGAGCGGCTTCATCCTGGACGCCAACGGCCAGCTCGGAGCCACCGTCGTGCTCATCGAGCACGACATCGGAGTGGTGATGGATCTCGCGGACCATCTGGTCGTGCTCGACTACGGCCGCAAGATCGCCGACGGGCGCCCTGAAGATGTCAGATGCGATCCGGCGGTCATCGACGCCTACCTGGGCCTGGCGCACTGAAAAGGGCGCAAGAAAAGGGCAGAAGAGAGATCGGATGCAGTTCTTCATCGAAGTGCTCACGGGCGGCCTGCTGGCGGGCGTGATGTATTCGCTGGTCGCGATCGGCTTCGTGCTGATCTACAAGGCGTCAGGCGTCTTCAACTTCGCGCAGGGCGCAATGGTGTTGCTGGCGGCCCTGACCTTCGTGAGCCTGGTCGAGCGCGGACTGCCGTTCGTGGCGGCGCTCGCGGCGGCGCTGGCCGTCATGGTGTTGCTCGGCGTCGCCGTCGAGCGCGCGGTGCTGCGCCCGCTGGTCAACCGGCCGCCGATCGTCCTGTTCATGGCGACACTCGGTTTGAGCTTCGTGGTCGAGGGGCTGGCGCAGACCGTCTGGGGCTCCGACGTCCACGAGCTGGAGCTCGGGATCACCGACCGTCCCTTTCAGGTCCACGGCGTCATGATCAGCCAGTTCGACCTGTTCGCCGCGGCGACGGCGGGCGTGCTGGTGATCGTGCTCGCGCTGCTGTTCCAGCGCACGCGCCTGGGCCTGGCGCTGCGCGGAGTGGCCGACGACGCGCTGGCCGCGATCTCGATCGGGATCGATCTGCGGCGGGTCTGGGCGATCGTCTGGGCGGTGGCGGGCGGCGTCGCGCTGGTGGCCGGCCTGCTCTGGGGCGCCCGCGTCGGTGTGCAGTTCTCGCTGTCGTTGATCGTCCTCAAGGCGCTGCCGGTGTTGATCATCGGCGGGTTCACGTCGATCGTGGGCGCGATCGCCGGCGGGTTGCTCGTCGGCGCCACCGAGAAGCTGGCGGAGGTCTACATCGGCCCGCACTTCGACGGCGGCATCGAGAACTGGTTTCCCTACGTGCTGGCGCTGCTCTTCTTGCTGGCTCGTCCCACCGGCCTGTTCGGCGAAGCCCGCGTGGAGAGGGTGTAGCTCGATGTCGCTCGGGGATCTTTCAGTGAATCTCGAGACCCTGGGGGAGTTCCCGACGCCTCCGGCGACGGACGCCGCCCGGCGGAGCCCAGCTCCGTCGACGCCATCGACGGCGCGCGCGCGCCTCATCTGGATCGCCGGGGCCGTGCTGGCGTTCGGCGTGATTCCGGCCGTCGGTAACGACTACTGGTTCAGCGCGATCCTGATCCCGTTTCTGGTCCTCGCGCTCGCGGGGCTGGGGCTAAATATACTGACCGGATACGCCGGGCAGTTATCGCTCGGATCGTCGGCGTTCATGGCGGTCGGCGCCTTCGGTGCGTACAACGCGCTGGTTCGCATCCCGGGCCTGCCGTTGCTGGTTGGCCTGGTGATCGGCGGGGTCGCTGCGGCGCTGGTCGGCGTGCTCTTCGGCCTGCCGAGCCTGCGCATCAAGGGCTTCTACCTGATCGTGTCGACGCTGGCGGCGCAGTTCTTCGTCGAGTGGGCGTTCACGAAGTTCGGCTGGTTCTCGAACTACAACGCCTCCGGTGTCATCAGCGCGCCGCCGCTGCGTTGGCTGGGGCACGACTTCGGCGATCCGCGCGGACGCTACCTGCTCACGTTGTTTGTGGTCGTCGTGCTGACCACTCTGGTTCGCAACGTGGTCCGCGGCGACGCCGGGCGCAGCTGGATGGCCGTGCGCGACATGGACACCGCGGCGGCCGTGGTCGGCATCCCGATCCTGCGCACCAAGCTGTCGGCGTTCGCCGCCAGCTCGTTCATCTGCGGCGTCGCCGGCGCGCTCTGGGCGTTCACTTATCTCGGAACCGTCGAGCCGCACGGCTTCGATCTCGATCGCTCGTTTCAGATCCTCTTCATCATCATCATCGGCGGGCTGGGCAGCGTCGCCGGATCGTTCCTGGGTTCGGCGTTCATCGTGCTCGTGCCGGTGTTGATGGACATCGTGGCGCGCACGATCGTCGGCGGCAGCGTCGATCCCGGACGCCTGGAGAACATCCAGAAGATCATCTTCGGCGGGCTGATCATTCTTTTCCTCATCAAGGAACCTCAGGGCTTGGCGCGCCTCTTCCAGACCGCGCGCCGTCGGGTGAGCACATGGGCGCGCGCGCGATGAGACCCAGAACGCGGCGCTCGACGCATCCGTGCGAACCGGCTGGCTGTCGCGGGCTCGCGCGCTCCGGCGCGCGAGCGTAACCGCGACCCACAGCACACGACTGTTCACGACGGAGGATTCGAGATGAACGCGCACGCGATTCGGAGGGTAGGTATGTCCGCTGGTCTGTCCGCGATCTTGGGCGTCAGCTTGCTGGCGGCCGGGTCACACCCGGCGGCGGCAGCCCCGCCCAACGAGCAGTATTTCCCGCTGCAGAGCTACCGGGTAGGGCCCTACGCGGCCGGCGGTTCGGGGTTCTTCGGCGGTTTCATCGACTACATGCAGCTCATCAACACGCGCGACGGCGGCGTCAACGGCGTCACGCTGACCTGGTCGGAGTGCGAGACCGAGTACGTCGTCGAGCGCGGCGTCGAGTGCTACGAGCGGCTCAAGAAGGGGCTGAACGGCGCGCCCACCGCGGCCACCAACCCACTCAGCGTCGGCATCGCCTACGCGACGATCGATCGTCAGACCGCGGACAAGATCCCGCTCATCACCATCAACCACGGCCGCACCGACTCCACCGACGGCAGCGTCTTCCCCTACATCTTTCCGCTGCAGCTGAACCCCTACAGCGAGATCGCGGCGATCATCACGTGGATCGGCCAGAAGGCCGGTGGCATCGACAAGCTCAAAGGGAAGAAGATCGTCACCCTGTATCACGGCTCGCCCTACGGCAAGGAGACGATCCCGATCCTCGATCTCTACGCCAAGAAGTACGGCTTCGAGATCACGCACATCGAGGTCCCGCACCCCGGCAACGAGCAGCAGTCGCAGTGGCTCAACATCCGTCGTATCCAGCCCGACTGGGTGATCTTGCGCGGCTGGGGCGTCATGAACCCGGTGGCGATCAAGACCGCCGCCAAGACCGGCTTTCCGGTCGACCACATCATCGGCAACATCTGGAGCAACGCCGAGGAGGACGTGAAGCCTGCCGGCGCGGTCGGCAAGGGCTACATCGCGATCACGACCGGCCCGTCGGGGACCAACTTCCCCGTGCTGCGCGACATCGACAAGCACGTGCTCAAGGCAGGGAAGGGCGACCTCAAGGACCCGAAGCGCTTCGGCACGATCTATTACAACCTGGGCGTCGAGAACGGCATCCTCAACGTCGAGGCGATTCGAACCGCGCAGGCGAAGTTCGGCAAACGCCCGCTCACGGGCGAGGAGGTTCGCTGGGGCTTCGAGAACCTCTCGATCGACGACCACCGCTTGAAGGAGCTCGGCGCCCTCGGCTTGCTGCAGCCGATCAAGCTCTCGTGCTCGGACCATGAGGGCGGGGGTGCGGTGCGCTTCCAACAGTGGGACGGTCAGAAGTGGGTGACGATCAGCGACTGGGTGCACCCGGACCGCGCGGTGCTGCGGCCGATCATCGAGAGCTCGGCGGCGAAGTACGCCAAGGAGAAGGGCATCAAGCCGCGCAACTGCGCGGTCGAAGCGCACGCTTCACGTTGAGCCCATCGCTGGCGGAGGAATGGCGATGACCGGCACAGAGGAGCCTGTCGACCGCGACCCACGGGTCGCGGTCGGGGAGGAGACGCCGCTGCTCGAGTTGCGCGATGTCGAGGCGGTCTACGACGGCATCGTGATCGCGCTGCGTGGCGTATCGTTGCAGGTTCCCGAGCGCGGGGTCGTGGCATTGCTCGGCGCGAACGGGGCGGGGAAGAGCACGACGCTGAAGGCGATCTCGGGGGTCTTGCGCGCCGACCATGGTGAAGTCAGCGGCGGCACGATCCGCTACCGCGGGCAGAACATCGCCGACGGGCGCCGGCCACACGAGCTGGTCAAGGACGGCTTGGTGCAGGTGCTGGAGGGCCGCCGTTGCTTCCCCCATTTCACCGTCGACGAGAACCTGCGTGCCGGCGCGCTGGTCCGGCGGACGAGGGGGCGCTCGCTGCGCGCGGATCTGGATCGGATCTACGGCTACTTTCCGCGCCTGGCCCGGCTTCGCAAGTCCATCGCCGGCTTCACGTCCGGGGGCGAGCAGCAGATGCTCGCCATCGGGCGCGCGCTCATGACCCGGCCGCGCCTCGTGCTGCTCGACGAGGCCTCGATGGGTTTGGCGCCGCTCGTGACCGCCGAGATCTTCGAGATCGTGCGGACGCTGAACCGCGACGAGGGCGTCAGCTTCTTGATCGCCGAGCAGAACGCGCGTCTCGCGCTCGCGCACGCCGACCACGGCTACATCCTGGAGAACGGCCGTGTCGCCGCCGGAGGGACCGCTACCGAGTTGCGCGCGCGGAGCGACGTGCAGGAGTTCTACCTGGGAGTCGGAGCGCGCCGCTCGCGCGCCGGGCGCGTGCCCGCTGCCGGCACCCATCAACCAACTGTTTGAACCAGAAGAGAGGAAACAAGCCATGTTCGTCGGTCGTCGTCTTCCAACAACGTCATCAACTCTGATTCGCTCGACCCTGCCCCTGTCGGCCGTGCTGGTCGCGTCTTGCCTCACGGTCGCGGCGTCGCCCGCGTGGGCCGACGACGCGCCCAAACCGACTCAACCCGCGTCGGCCCAGGCCCTCGCCGCGTCGGGAACCAGCGTCGTCCCGGCGGCCGACGTTCCGGCGGTGGCCGTCAAGGAGCAGCCGCTGCCGACCTGGCTCAAGTCGCTGAGCCTCGGCGGCGGTGCGATCCTCTGGTACTACAGCCCGGTCGAGACCGGCGCCAAGCAGAACGTCGATCTCTTCTTTGCGAATCTCTTGCTCGATGGTCACTTCGGCTCCGTCGGACTGCACATCGAGCCGCGCTTCCGCGATTCGCGCCTGCGCGCGTTCTACCCGGGACCGGTCTGGGCGCAAGAGGTCTATGTCTCGATCGCGCTCGCGAAGAATACGCTCGTCAAGGCGGGCAAGGAGTACAGCCACTTCGGGCTCTTCTGGGACAACTCGTTTTATGGCAACGTGCAGGTCTATGACGGGCTCAAGCTCGATCCCGACTACGGGCTCTCACTCGAGGGCGCGGTCGGGGCGGACGGCGACAAGGGGCTGCGCTACTACGCGCAGTATTTCGTGATCGACGGGCACACCAACGTGTCGCTCGACGGCCGCGACACGATCTCGATCCCGGGCGCCAACCGGCGCAACGAGTCGATCTTGCGCGCCGAGCCGTTCATCAAGTCGAGCAACGGCCTGGTCGCGACCGGCGGCTTGTCGGGCGCCTTCCTGCAGGCCGCGTTGCCCATGGGGACCAAGAACGTCTACCGTGGAGCGGCGGATCTCACGGTGGCGGGAAAATCGTGGAGCGTCTGGGGCGAGTACACGTATCAGAACGGGCAGACGGTCACCGACTTCCCGGTCGCCGGCACGCCCGCGACCGGAACGGCGCCCGCGATTCCCGGGCAGGCGTCGGCCCACAACCACTACGGGCTGGTCGGCGGCCAGTACACCGTGCAGAAGGTCACCCTGCGCTACAACGTCAGCACCGGCCGTTACTCCGACGTGTCGACGTCCGAGTGGATGCACGTGCCCGCGCTGGCCGTCGCGGTCGGTGACAACCTGACGGTGCTCGGCGAGTACGTCGATTGGCGCCGCTACACGCCGGCGGGGCATTCCATCGTCGATCGCAGCGTTGACGTCACCTTGAACGGTCACTTCTAGCCATGGCGCTCGTCGTCACCATCAGCGGCAGCCCGTCGGCACCGTCGCGCACGTCGCAGCTCAACGACTGGGTGGGCGACTTGCTCGGTGCGCAGGGGTTCAATGTGGCGCGCATCAACGTTCGCGATCTGCCGCCCGCCGACGTGCTGCACGCGCGTCTCGATTCGCCTGCGCTACGCGAGCCTCTGGGGCTCATCGAGCGGGCGCAGGGCGTGGTCGTCTCGACGCCGGTCTACAAGGCGTCGTACACCGGCGTGCTCAAGGCCTTCCTGGATCTGCTCCCGCAGTTTGGATTGAGCGGCAAGGTGGTTTTGCCGCTCGCCACGGGCGGCACGCTCGCGCACGTCCTGGCGATCGACTACGGGCTGCGTCCGGTGCTGAGCGCGCTCGGCGCGCACCACGTCGTGAGTGGGCTCTTCATCCTGGACAAGCTGCTCGGGCCAAGCGGCTCGGCGGCCCTCGCGCTCGACGCCGAGGTCGACACGCGCCTGCGCGCCGTCGTCGGCGACTTCGCGGCGAGTCTGCGACGGCAGCAGGTCACTGGCTGAGGGAGGTCGAAACCAAGCCATGTCACGCAACGCCGAGGAATGGAGCAAGCCACCCCGCTTCCCGTCGAGTCACTACGTCGACACGCGCCTCTACACCGACGAGGGCATCCTGCGCGAAGAGCGGGAGAGGATCTTCGCCCACACCTGGATCATCGCTTGCCACGAGAGCGAGATCGCGAACCCACACGACTACCGGACGTTCCAGCATCCCGCCGGGGTGGGCCTCGTCGTTGCGCGTGGAGGAGACGGAGCCGTCCGCGCGTTTTACAACATCTGTCCCCATCGCGGGAACGTCCTGGTCCACGACCCATCGGGCAGCGCGCGTGTCTTCACGTGCATCTTTCATTCGTGGACGTTCGACGAGTGCGGCAACTGCACGGGGATCGCGCGGCGGCGCGAGGGGTACCAGGAGCGTCTCACGCCCGCCGACGTCGGCCTGCGGCGCGTGCGGTGCGAGGTCGGCTTTGGCGGCTTCGTCTGGGTCAACGTCGACGACGGCGCGCCGCCGTTGCGGGACTTCGTCGGCGACGCGCTCGATTCGCTGCTGCCGTTCCTCGAGCAACCGCTGGAGGTCTTCCACTTCCAGAAGGTCGTCGTGAACAGCAACTTCAAGCTCTGGCACGACACGAACAGCGAATTTTATCACGACTACATGCACTATTTTAATCGGGTCACGGGCATGCAGCAGCCCGGATACTTCGAGCGAAAGTACGTTCCCCATCGCAACGGTCACGCCGCGGTCGGATCGATGAAGGTTCGCTACGACGCCTACCAGGGCGGGGCGGAACGTCAGGTTGGCTGGCCCGGGCTGACGCCGGGTGGCTGGATCCTCGTCGACCTGTTTCCGGGCATGACCTACAACCTGCGCACGTCGGTCATCCGGATGGACACGGCCATCCCGCTCGCGCCGAACCGGACGTTGATCGAGCTGCGCGGGTTGGGTCTGAAGAGCGACACGCCGGAAGAGCGCCAGGCGCGCGTGCGCGATCACAACACGATCTGGGGCCCGTTCGGACGCAACCTTCATGAGGACTTTCTCGGCGTGACCGGCCAGGGCCGCGCGATGCGTGACGCCGCGTCCGGCAGCCGGTGGGTGCTTCACGCGCGCGAGGAGTCGAACGGTATCCACGACGAGATCGGCATGCGGCACTACTACGCCGAGTGGGGCCGGCGCATGGAGCGGTCCGCATCGGATCCGTTCGCGGAGCGCGCGCAGGGCGACGCTGCGCCCGCGCCGCGGGGCGCGGTGAAGTCATGAGCCGGGAGCGCCTCGTCGAATCGGTCGTCTATCAGAGCGCGCTCTTGCTGGACGGCCGAGACTTCCAGGGCTACCTCGAGCTGTGCGAGCCCGACTTTCGCTACGTCATCGGCGCGTACAGTCCGGAGATCCGCCGCGAGATGGTCTGGCTCGATCACGACAAGGCTGGCTTGCAAACACTGTTCGAGACGTTGCCGCGGCACAACAGTGACCACTCGCCGCTCACTCGCCACGTCACCGTGTACCGCGTGGAGGTCGCCACCGACGGCGCGAGCGCGTCGGCGATCTCCGCGCTGCAGGTCTTTCGAACCGCGCTCGACGGTGGGGCGACCGAGCTCTACGCGGTCGGCAAGATCCACGATTCGCTCCGCATCGCCGACGGCCAGGCGCGGTTGTCGCGCCGGCACATCAAGCTCGACACGCGCATGCTCGGGATCGGGAGCCACATTCCCCTCTGAGCGCCCGGGCGGGTCATCAGCCCACGTCCTCCGCGTAGGCCATGACCAGGTACATGAGGGCCTCCTCGCGGCCCACGTTTCGGTAGGCATGGGGGACGTCGGCGGTGAACAAGATGGCGTCGCCGGTGCGCAGGCGGTGAACGGTGCTGGCGACGATGATCTCGACCTCGCCCACGGTCACGACCAGATTCTCGACGGTGCCGGGCGCGTGCGGCTCCGCTAGCTCCTGGCCGCCGACGGTGAGGCGGAGCTCGTAGAGCTCGTTGCGCCGCGGCTCGTTGAAGGGGAACAGCGCGCGCGAGGTGAAGCTACCGTCGTGGTTGGTGAGGATCTTCGCGTCGCGAGCCGACAACACTCTGGGTGCGGCAGGCCCTCCGCTCGTGATCAGGGCCGAGAACGGGACTGCCAGCGCCCCCGCGATCTTCCACAGCACGCTGATCGTGGGCGTGCTCTGACCGAGCTCGATTTGACTCAGCATCGCGCGACTGACGCCGGAGCGCTCGGCGAGGCGCGCGAGCGAGAGCCCCCGGCGGCTGCGCAAGCGCCGCAGGTTGGCTCCGACCTCCGGTGTCCCCTCGCGCTGGCGGGAAGCCCGCGGTGGCGCAAGGCGGTGCGCGCTCGCGTCGACGGCGCCGCTCATGGCGCGCGCCCCTTGCGCCGCACCGGCGCTCCGCCGATCGAGCGCGCGTTGTCTTCGAACCAGTGTGTCGACATCTCGGTGTCCCTTTGTCGTGGCCCGCCTCAGCGTCTGCGATGATAGAGGAATGTCTTGGTATGTCCATCCCAGACTGGTGGGGAACGCGCGGCACTGTTGGAGCCCACGACCACCTCCGTTGCGACCGCTCCAGTCGACCCCCAGCTCGTGGCGACGGATCGATCTGCCTCTTGCCTACCGACTCTATGTCTCGTATATTGGACACATGGTCAACTCGGTCAATCCGCATGAGGCTCAGGCGCTGATCGCTGGCGGGGGGTTCGACATCGTCGACGTCCGCGAGCCCGGCGAGTGGTCGCGCGGGCACCTGCCCGGCGCGCGGCTGGTTCCGCTCCAGAAGCTACGGTCGAATCCGAAGGACGAGCTTCCCCGCGACGGCATCATCTTCGTCTGCGCCGCCGGTGTTCGCAGCGAGGCCGCGGCGCGTCTCGCCGACAGCCTCGGCCGGAGGAACCTCTACAACTTGGTCGGTGGCACGCGCAGCTGGGCCAACGCCGGCTTGCCGCTGGTCCTCGACTGACGCGCGCACGTACGCGGGCGGCGCCACGCTGCCGCCCGCGGGTACGCGCTGCCTACGTCACTTCCCGCAGTCGGCCGGTCTTGACGTCGTAGACGAAGCCGCGGACCGGCACGTCCTGGCGCACCAGTTGCGACTTCTTGTAGGCGGCCAGGTCGTCGCGCACCGACTGGTCGAGATCGTGAAAGGGCAGAAACGCCACGTTGTCGGCGTCGGCGCCGCGCTGCTCGCGCAGCTGTTTGCGGATGCTCTCGTCGGTGAAGGTCAACATGCCGCAGTCGGTGTGATGAATGACCGCGACCTCCTTCGTCGCCAGCAGCGTCTGGCTGATGGCCAGGCTGCGCAGCGCCTCGCTCACGCGCCCGCCGGCGTTGCGGATCACGTGCGCGTCTCCCTCGCCGAGGCCCAGCGCCCGGGCGGGGTCGATGCGCGCGTCCATGCAGACCACGACCGCCAGGTGGCGAGCCGGGGGCAGGGGCAGGGCGCCCTTGTTGAAATCGGCGGCGTATCTCGTGTTGGCTTGCAGGGTCTCATCGATGACCGACATGGTTCGTCCTTTCGTCGAGGGTTGCAGGGTGGATGCGATTCGGAGTCCGCTACCAGTGCCACACGCGATCGAAGCGTCTGAACAGCGCGGGCAGGTCGGTAGTCTTCACGGGCTTGAGGCCGGGGATCACCTCGTCGGGCCGGATGCCGCGGATCGAGGCGTCGTCCCGGATGTAGAAGACCTCGCCACCCTTGTCGATGAGCGCCAGGAGATCGCGATCGATGCGCGGCGGCTGGGTCTGCGCCCGGGCGCCGAAGCGCAACCCGCTCGCGTCCTGATCGCGAACGCCGTAGTTGACGGCGTTCCCGCGCAGCAAGAGGTGGGTCGCGGCGCCGGAGGCGCGCAATGCGTGCGCGAGCCAGACGATCGGATCATCCTGCTCCTCCAGCGTCGCGCGGTAGGCGCTTTCGACGATCGAAAGAATGTTCTCGGCCATGGTGTTCTCCTGTGTGGGCCCGTCAGCGGGTGGGGATGACCAGGGTGCTGCGCGAGGCTTCGCTGAACTTCGCGAGATCGGCGGGGCTCCCGCGCCGTGTTCCCGGGATGGCCTCGGCGACGCCGCGCTCGTCGGCGCACAATCCGCAGTTGACCCAGTCGAGCTTGACCTGCCGCTCGGCCGCCTCGGCCAGCAGCGCGGCGATCCAGTCCTTGGTGTTGGGGTGGTCCTCGGAGGCGACGTCGCGGCCGTGCACGGCGTTGGCGTGCGGAGCCTGGCGTGCGAATGGCAGCGCTACCGCGCCCTCGTACGCAAATACGTTGACGTTGAAGCCGCGCCGGATGGCCGTATCGATGAGGCGGAACGCGGTCGTGCTGCGCGCGTTTTCGTACGGGGGATCGTTGAGCACGAAGGTGATGGTCGCTGGGGTGTCGCTGTCGGCCATGGTCGATCCTTTCGTGTGGACGACTGCACTAGTGCCACAGGGCGTGGGCGCCCGTACCGAGCCGATCGACGATCGCCTCGACGCCGGACGCCTTGACGCCGTCGGAGAGGCGCGTCGCGGTGATGCCGCGCTCGCGCAGCGAGAAGTCGTCGGCCAGCACGCGTACGCCGGCCTGGCCGAGCTCCGCGAACGAGGGCGCCTGTTCGCCGGCGCGCGCGGCGAGGACGCCGTTCTGCACCAGGAACAGCGTGACGTCGTTCTCGGCGCGGGCGAGCGACGCGGCGAGCTCGTAGAAGTAGCGCACGTCGTTCGATTCGAAGGGGTCGCGAGATTCGATGAGCACGTAACGGGCCATGACGCTTGTCCTTTCGTGTGGGTCTGGGCTGCCTCGCAACGACAAGACGATATGTCTGTAATACTGGACGAGGTCAAGGCGAAAATGCCAGGAGAATGCCAGGAAGGGGCCCCTTGTCAGGCGCGCCGTCGTCTACTATCGTAGACGACGAAAGGTCGATCATGGGTCTCCTCGCTCATCAGTGCCCCTGGTTCGTGGCCGGGCCCATGCTGGCGCTCCTGGTCGTCGGCCTGCGCTGGACCGGCAACCTGCATCTCGGCGCGCTCGGCAGCTTCGTCGCGACGGAGAGTTGGTTCGCGCGCCCGCGGGCCCTGCCGAGCTGGCGCGTGCTCTTCTTCGTGGGGACGGTCCTGGGCGGTCTCGTCTATGCGCTGGTCACCGGGACCCTCCGGCCCACGTTCGCCAACGGAGCGTTCGACCAGATGGGCCTCGTCGCGGGACGCGGTCTACCGGCGCGTGCAGCGCTGCTGCTGGCGGCCGGCGCGCTCATCGGGTTCGGCGCGCGGACGGCCGGTGGCTGCACATCGGGGCATGGTGTCTGCGGCGTGGCGCAGCGCTCGCCTGGCAGCGTGGCTGCGACCGCAACCTTCGTGCTGGTGGCAATCGCGGTCGCGTGGCTGTTGCCAATCGCGGCGCTCGGGGGCGCGCCGTGAGCGCGCTGTCGCGGAGCGCGTCCGTCGCTTCGACCGGTGCGGGCCGCGGCAGCAACGCCGTGAAGACGCGTCTCGCCGGACTGCTGTTCGGGGTCGGATTCGGCTTCTGGCTGTGCTGGACGCGCTTCACCAGCTACGACGTGATCCTGGGCGGCCTGCGGTTCCAGCAACTCTATCTGTGGTTGATGTTCGGCAGCGCGGTCGTCACAGCGGCGATCGGCCTTCAGGTGTTGAGGTCGCTGGGAGCGCGCACCTGGCTCGACGGCGTGAGCGTCGATTGGTCCACGACCTCGATCCGGCGCGCCCACCTGGTGGGCAGCGCGATGTTCGGAGTCGGCTGGGCGGTTGCGGGCACGTGCCCCGGACCGGCAGCCGCCCAGATCGGCCAGGGGCACATGGCGGGTCTGTTCACGGCCGCGGGGATCTTCGCCGGCGTGGCGCTCCAGGGCTGGGTGTCGCGGCGGCGGGTCACCGCTCCGGTCGTGTCGCCCGGGGCCTGCGCGCAGGCCTGACCGAATCGCCGCCGGGCGCCAGACGAATTTATCGATAGCTCGGGCTCGGAAGCGCGCGGCCACGCCGAGGGAGTCGCGCCAGCAAGAACAAGAGCTCGGGCGCCGACTGGACGTGAGCTCGTTCGCGGGGCGTCAGGTGCGCGACCGCGTCTTCGAGCGTCTCGGCCGAGCGAACCTTGAGATCTGCGGTCGCCTCGGCCGCGTCGATTGTCCTGGGAGCGCCTTCCAGGCCACGGTCGGTCAGCGCGAGGTGACGTCGCAATTTCTCGCTGTCCGCCGCGATCGCCACCAGATCGGGTGCGTGGGCCACGGCGTCCCGGTAGTAGGGATACGCGGCGTGCATCGTCCGGGCAATGGCGGGAGGCTCGGCCTCTTCCGGGGTGCGCAAGAGTCGCAACCGCCGCGGCCAACGGCCGATCCGCGGGGAACCCGTCAACAGCGACAGCGGCACCGCGGCCAACATTCCCAGCGCGGCCGGGGACAGCCAGGCGGCCATTTGCCAGGAGATCGAGTAACCAACGACGGCCAGGCCGATGCCTGCGACGCCGTGCCAGCGGTGCCGATAGGCGACCTCCGTCCACGGCAAGCTCTGATCTCCTCGCCGCTGCGGGCTCCAGCCGGAGTCGCGCCCGGCCAAGATGCTCGCCACCAGCCCGCAATGAATCAGCATCAGGATGGGAGCGAGCAACGCGGAGAGCACGAGCTCGAGTGCGACGCTCAACGGAAGGAGCAGGCCGCCGCCGGCGCCCAGGCGTTTACCGCTGCCCGAAGTTGATCCATTGAGGGGAAGCGCGAAGGCCAGCACTCCGAGAGCCTTGGGGGCGCCGAGGATAGCGAGGCTCAGGATGAAAGTGTGAAGCGCGCGCACGGGGTCGAGGTGCGGCCACACCGGGAACAAGCTGAACGAGCGCGTGAAATACTCGGGCCTCGCAAACTCGTCTTGCACCCCGAGCGCCAGCGCCGCGACGAGAAACAGCAACCAGATCGGCGAAGACACAAAAGAAAAGATCCCGGACACCAGATGGAAGCGGCTCACCCAGTGCAAACCTTTCGCGCCGAGCACGCGGGCGTGTTGCAAGTTCCCCTGACACCAGCGACGGTCGCGGACGGCCAGGTCGACGAGGGTGGCTGGGCACGCCTCGTACGAGCCTTGCAAATCGTCGGCGATCCGCACGCTCCAGCCCGCGCGACGGAGCAGGGCGGCCTCGACGAAGTCGTGGCTCAGAATGGCGCCTCCCAGCGGAGGGCGCCCGGGCAGCTCTGGCAGCCCGCACGACTGCATGAACGCACGCGCGCGGATGAGAGCGTTGTGTCCCCAGAAGTTTCCCTCGCGTCCCGTCCACCACGCCAGCCCCGACGCCAGTACGGGTCCGTAGACCGTCGCGGCGAATTGCTGCAAGCGCGCGACCAGGGTCGTTCCTTCATGCAGGCGCGGCACGGTCTGGATCAAGCCGGCGTCGGGATCGTTCTCCATGCGGCGCACGAGCTCGATGATGGTTGCTCCCTCCATCAGACTGTCCGCGTCCAGCACCAGGAAATGATCGTAGGCGCGGCCCCAGCGTTCACAGAACTCCCGGACGTTGCCGGACTTGTGGGCGGTGTTGCGTTCGCGCCGCCGGTAGTAGATCGCTGGGCCGTCGCTCAGGCGGCGGCGCAGCGCCCAGACCGCCTCCTCTTCGGCGAGCGCGACGTCGCCGTCGGTGGTGTCGCTGAGAATGAACAGATCGAAGTGACCGCCGGCGCCGCGGGCGACCAGATCGTGGGCCATGGCATCGAGAGCGGCCGCGGCGCGAGCGGGTTCTTCGTTGTAAAGCGGCATGAGGAGCGCGGTCCGGCTGGTGAGCGGACCCGCTGCGACCGTGCGCGTCCGCCGGAACACGAGTCGGACGAAGCCGGCGATCGCCATCGGGACGGACAGGGAAATCCAGATCGTGTTCAGGGCGAACAGCACCAGCACGACGATCTCGAGAAGGGTCAGTCCGCCGACGTTCAGGACCAACCGCATCTCGTTGATCGCGAAGCCCGAGATCACCGCCGCCCCACCGAAGACGAAGGCGCGGCGCATCGCCGCAGCCAGGCGCCGCTCGGGGTGGATCGGCACGTGCCGCGTCTGTTCGTCGACGGCGACCGCGAGGTTCTGCTGGGGCATCGTTCCCGGCAGCTCCCGCGGAAGGAACCCGGCGGCGATCGGCGCGGGTTCCGTGCTCGGCTCGGCGTTCGATGCTTCGTTCGATGCTTCGTGGATCAAGGAGCTGTCCATCGGTAGACCCAGGTCTCCGCGGCCTGCCCCCCGCCGAACGTCAGATCGGCGCGCAGCTCGGCGGCTTTGGCGGTCCGCGGATCGAACACGAAGCTCAGGCGATATCCACCGATGAGCGGGTTGTCGGCGACCACGATGTCCTTGATGGCTCCCGCGGAGGTCGAGACCTTCGCCTGTGGCAGGGGGGTGCGAGCCGCCCGCGCCATCTTCACGGCCGGCAGATAGTCGATGACGAATCGCCGGACCGGCGTCGGGCCGCGGACGTCCGCTCGGCCCCGGCGCGTCGCCACGACGCGCGCGCTCTCGAGCGCCGCCGGCGGTCCGTCGCCCCACGAGGCGCGATACGCATAGCGATACTCCGCCCCGGCGGGCAGCGCTGCCCGGGGACGCCAGAACGCCACGATGTTGTCGTGGATCTCGGCGTCGCTCGGGATCTCGGTGAGCACGACCGCCCCCTCGCCCCAATCACCGACGGGCTCGATCCAGAGGCTGGGCCTCCGATCGTAGACGGCCTCGAAATCCTGGTAGTCGGCGGGATTGCGGTCTCGCTGCATGAGGCCGAAGCCGATGGGTTTCATGTCGAGGAAGGCGCTGACCTCGACCTGCTCGGGATTCTGCAGCGGCCGCCAGAGGTGCTCGCCGTGTCCGTTGAACACGAGCAAGCCATCTGAATCGTGCACCTCCGGGCGATAGTCATCGGTCGACTTGCGGCCATTGGGAGAGAACATGAACATGCTGGTCGCAGGCGCGAGGCCCACCTTGTTGAGCTCCACGCGTGGAAACAGCACCGCCTCGACATCCATCGTGGTGGTGTGGGTCGCGCCATGACCAGGGTGGATCTGGAACTGGTAAGCGCCCGCGACGCTGGGGCTGTCCAGGAGTGCGTGCACGACCAGGGTCTGGGTCGCGCGCGTCGACGGCTCCTCGATCCAGAACGCCCGAAATGCCGGGAATTCCTCTCCCTCGGGCTCCGCGGTCTTGTTGGCGAGGCCGCGCGCCGACAGACCGTAGACCTGTGTCTCGCCGAGCGACCGAAGGTAGCTGGCGCCTTGAAAGACGGCGACCTCGTCGAACACGGAACGATGGTTGATGGGGAAGAGGACGCGGAATCCAGAGAAGCCGATGTCCTCGGTCGGCAGGGGCGACTTCATCACGTCACCGGTGATGAAGAAGTCCGGCTTGTAAGCGATGCGCTCGCAGTGCCCCTTGGTGACCAGCGCCACTTCGACCGGGTCCGTGAAGACGAAGCCGCGCGATAAGAGCTGCACTCTGAACTCGCCCTTGTCCGTCCACAAGGTGCTCGATGGACGAACCCTGATGTCGCGATAGTGGTCGTAGTCGAGTTCGGCCAGCACTTTCGGCAACGGCGCCTTGGGCGCCACAAAGGGAGAGCGTGAGAGGCGCCGGGCGAGCTCGGTCACGGTGTCGCGGTCGAAGGACCCATCACGAATGTAGGTCGGGTCGGCACGTGCCGGTGAATTCATCGATAGCATGCCAGCCAGCAAGGTCGTCATGACGGTGGCCGTGATGCGGCCTCGCAATTCTGTGGATCGGTTCAACACCTGGTTCCTCCGCGAGCATAAAGATGGGACCCGATCGTCCGGCGACCATACCTGCGGCGAAATTCGGCACCACGCTTGATAGAATGAGGTTCACCTCGGCGCTCGGCTACCTCTTGCTGCTCGCGACCGCCGGGGCGCTTCCGGCGCGACCCTCGCCCAACCGCGACGCTCGCGTCGAAGATCTCCTCCAGCAGATGACGCTCGAGGAGAAGAGCGGACAGCTCAATCAATATTCCGCGGGGCAACCGACGGGCCCCGGGACGCACCGTGACAGTTACGAAACAATGATCGCGTCCGGCCAGGTCGGAAGTCTCCTGAACGTGACCCGCGCCGAAGAGGTCAATCGCTACCAGCGGATCGCGGTCGAACGCTCCCGGTTGCACATCCCGTTGCTGTTCGGCCTCGATGTCATCCACGGATTTCGAACGATTTTTCCCGTCAACCTCGGCCTCTCCTCGACCTTTGACCCGGCGCTCATCGAGGAGACGGCGCGTGTGGCGGCCGAGGAGGCGGCGGCCCAAGGAATCCGATGGACCTTTTCCCCGATGGTGGATGTTGCGCGCGACGCTCGATGGGGCCGCATCGCCGAGAGCGCCGGCGAGGATCCGTACCTGGGCTCGATCATGGCGAGAGCCTATGTCCGCGGATATCAGGGGCGGCAGCTGCACGATCCGACCTCGATTCTCGCGTGCGCGAAACACTTCGTCGGGTATGGCGCGGCGGAGGCCGGGCGCGACTACAACACCACCGACATCTCGGAGCGCTCGCTGCGCCAGGTCTATCTCGGCCCGTTCCACGCCAGCGCCGAGGCGGGGGTCGCCACGTTCATGTCCGCGTTCAATTCGCTGGACGGCGTGCCCGCGAGCGCGAACGCGTTCACTCTTCACGACGTCTTGCGCGGAGAGTGGGGGTTCTCTGGCCTGGTCGTCAGCGATTGGGGAGCCGTCGAAGAGACGATCTCTCACGGGATCGCCGCCGATGGAGCGACGGCGGCGCGCAAATCGTTCCTGGCCGGGGTCGACATGGACATGGAAAGCGGCCTCTATGTTTCCGAATTACCTGGCCTCGTCCGCTCGGGCGCCGTCCCGCGGCAGGAGCTCGACGAATCGGTGAGGCGGGTTCTGCGCCTGAAGGTCGACCTCGGCCTGTTCGAGAACCCCTATGCCCCCGTGGACGGTTCGGCGACGGTGCGACCTCGAGCGGAGTCACGTGGTCTGGCGCAGCGAGCCGCGGAAGAGTCGTTCGTCTTGCTCAAGAACGCGGCCCCACAGGGCCAGGCTCCGATCCTGCCGCTGGCGTCCAGGCCTGGCCGCACGATTGCGCTCATCGGTCCGCTCGCGGACAGCGCCCGCGACATGCTCGGCTGCTGGAGCGCCCAGGGAATTCCCGGCGACGTGATCACGCTGAGAACCGCGCTGGCAGAGCGGACGGCGGCGGAGGGGATGCGCCTTCTCTACGCCGAGGGTTCGAAGATCCTGGGCAACGACCGGTCGGGCTTCGACGAAGCCGTACGCGTGGCCCGCAAGGCTGACGTGGCGATCCTCGCGCTCGGCGAGCAGGGCGACCGAACCGGTGAGGGCGCATCGCGGGCTCACCTGGATCTCGACGGCCAGCAAGAGAAGCTGCTCGAGGCCGTTCACGCCACGGGCAAGCCTGTCATCGTCGTGCTGTTCAGCGGTCGCCCGCTGACCGTCGCGTGGGCCGCCGAGCATGCGAACGCGATCGTCGCCGCCTGGTTCCCCGGCGTGGAGGCGGGTCCGGCGCTCGTGCGGATGCTCTTCGGCGATGTGAACCCCTCGGGACGGCTCACGGCGACCTGGCCGCGCGCCGTGGGGCAAGAGCCGCTCTACTACAACGCTCTCAACACCGGACGCCCGACGCCACCGGCGGTGGATGCCCGCGAAGTCACGTCCGGTGATGCGACATCCATCGGCGCCTACCGGTTCACCAGTCGCTATATCGACGAGCGCAACGCGCCGCTCTTCCCCTTCGGCCATGGTCTTTCCTACACGACCTACGCGTACTCGGCGACCTCGGCCGGCGCGCGCCGGATCAGCGCGGCAGCCATCAGCGGCGGGCGCGCGTCGGTCAAGGTCAGCGCCAGCGTCACGAACTCGGGCAAGCGCGAAGGGACCGAGGTGGTCCAGTGCTACATTCGCTTGACCGGCACCAGCGTGGCACGTCCGGCGAGTGAGCTCAAAGGCTTCCAGCGAATACGGCTGGCGCCGGGTGAGACTCGCCGGGTCGAGTTCGTCCTCACCAGGGAAGAGCTCTCGTTCTGGAACATCCAGATGAAGTCGGTCGTGGAGCCTGCCACCCTCGAGGCGCGGATTGCGCCGGATTCGACTCGGGGAGCCGGCGTATCGGTGATCATCGAACCGTAGTCGACGGGGTCGGCGTTGCCGGCTGCTCTCGCTCCGGGACGGTGATCAGCGTGCCGGGTGGGCTCTCGGGCGGCCTCGGCATCGGTATCGGTACTTGTGCCGCGCCTTCGAGCCAGCCACCGGTGAAGCTCGCCCGGGTCAGGCCCGCGCGGAGGTACGGGTTGCTCTTCGTGAGACTCCAGATCCGACCGGTGAGGAAGTTCTCGATCATGAGGAGAATGGGCCCTTGATCGATCGCGACGTACTCATCGTCGAACCAGCCGGACTTGTCGGAGGGGACCTCGGTGAAGGAGAGATTGAACGCGTCCTTGAAACCGTACTTTCCGTAGAGGCGATCGCCGAAGCGCGCCTGGAACTGCAGCAGCGTCGGAATGGCGAGCTCGGGCGCGAAGGGCACCGACCCCCCCACGGCCGTGACGGCGATGGTCCCGTCATCGCGATGGTCGGGCCCGGCGCCACGTGCCCAGTAGGCGTGGAACGGGCTTTCGGTGTGGGCGGCCTCAGAGCCGCTGACGATCTTCAACGGCCCGTCCGATGCGGTCAGACCCCACACGAATTCGCCGTAGCCGAGCCATTTGGCTGGATTGGTGATGCAGTAGGCCCGGTTGGCGTAAGTCGCGCGCGTCGAGTTCACGAAGTAGTCGATCCCTCTCGAGCGCATATAGGGGTCCTGGATCCCGCGGAAATCGACCCAGATGTGGCTGTACTGATGCCCAAAGAGGGGATCGAAGGCCACGCGCGGAAAACCGTCGGACGCGTCCCAGCGGTAGGTCGAGGTCCATGCGTCCCACGCGCGCGGCTCGATCGCATGGGTCGGTGAGCCGAGCGCCAGCAAATAGAGGATCATGGCTTCGTTGTAGCCCTGCCAGTCGAACGGCAGATATCCCTGCTCGGGAGTCCAGCCCATGCTCAAAAGCGGGGGATGCTTGGGTGACATCGCCCAGGCCCAGTCGACCCTGGAATACAGCTGATCGGCGAGCTTTCGGATCGCCCGCTCGGACTCGTCGGGCCGATCGAAGAAGGCCTGCGCTTCGAGCACGCCCGCCATCAGCAGCGCCGTATCGATCGTCGACAGCTCGGACTCGACGGCGCGATGTCCGGTGTGGGCGTCGAGGAAATGGTAGAAAAACCCTTTGTAGCCCATGACCCCCTGCGGTTCGGGGCCCTGCCGACCGTGCCAGAGAAACCGCAAGGTCGACAGCGTTCTCTCTGTCGCTTGAGCGCGCGTGATCCAACCTTTCTCCACCCCGATCGAATAAGCGGTCAGCGCGAAGCCGACAGCCGCGACGCTCGAGAGGTCGGGATTGGAAGATCGATCGGGCGTGAGGCCGTTCCCGCTGGCCGACGCCTCCCAGAAGAACGCGAACGTGTCGCGCTGCAGGCGCTCCAAGAACTCTCGTTGCTCTCGCGTGACCTCGTAGGCGGGCGGACTGGCGCGCACCGTTCCGATCCAGGTGACGTTCGAGATGGTGAGGACCGCAAGCCAAAGGACGAGGACTGAGCTCCCGGCACCCTCACGAACGAACGGACTGCGCGCCACCGACAAATTCTAGGGGTGCCGATCGCCTGCTTCAAGTCGGGCCATGTGCGCGCGAGCGGAGGATCAATGCTCGAGCTTGACGCTGCAAGCGCGCCCGGCGAGGCCGAGTCCGCGACGGTTCGAGGCTGCTTCGGTCGGTCAATCACAGGCAGCGAGCGCGGCGAACAGCCCGCCCGGGGCGAACGGCTTGTGAAGAAATCCGTTCACGTGATAGCGCTTGGCCACATCGTCGCAATGGGTTTCCGAGCTGCTGATGACGACGGGAACCTTCGACAGCCGTGCGTCTGCCTCTCTGGCGCGGAGAAACGTCCGGCCATCCATGACCGGCATCGTGAGGTCGAGCAGCACAACGCACGAGACGTCGCGATGCCGATGCAGCCATTCGAGGGCCTCCTGGCCATTTCTGGCGGAATCGACCACGAAGCCTTCGTCGGTGAGCATCCACGCGAGAAGCTGGCGGAGATTTGCGTCGTCGTCGACGACGAGGACCATCCGGTGTGGGGCGCTCATGTCGGTAAGGTAGGTCTGAATGGCCGGACGTGTCGAAAATCTGTGCGGTGAACGCACGGCTCCCGCGCACGTTCAACCTGAAAGTCCAACCCAAGCAACAAGCACGACCTACGTTGGAGCCAATGACGGGTGGCAACCAGCAATGAGGTTTCTGCGAAACGCGGCGCGTTTGTTCAAGTCTGCCGCGACCGAATGGAGCAACGACAAGGCACCCCGCCTCGGCGCATCGCTGTCGTACTACACGATCTTTTCTTTGGCGCCCGTCCTGTTGCTGGTCATCGCCGTCGCAGGAATGGTTCTGGGAAACCAGGCCGCCCAGGGGAAGATCGTCGACCAGTTGTCGGGGCTCCTCGGCATGGACGCCGCGAAGGCGATTCAGACGATGCTGGAGAAGTCCAGCCATCACAAGGGCGGAATCCTGGCCACCGCCATTGGCTTCGTCACCCTGATCGTCGGCGCGACGGGCGTCATGATCGAGCTCCAGGACGCCCTCAACACCGTCTGGAAGGTGGTCGCGAAACCTGGGCGCGGGATCAGGGGGATCGTCCGCGACCGCCTGCTGTCGTTCGGGATCGTCCTTGGCTTCGGATTTCTCCTCTTGGTCTCGCTCGTCCTCAGCGCGGCGGTCGCGGTGGTCGATTCATGGATCGGCAGCTTCATGCCGGCCCGGGTCATCCTCGGATACGTTCTCAGCTACGGTCTCTCGCTCGGCCTGGTCGCCCTCGTCCTGGCGGCGATCTTCAAGGTCCTGCCCGACGTCAAGATTGCATGGCGCGACGTCTGGGTCGGAGCCCTGGTCACCTCGGTGCTCTTTCACCTGGGGAAATTCGGAATCTCTCTCTACATCGGGAAAGCCAGCGTCGCGTCGACCTTCGGAGCGGCCGGCTCGCTCGCCGTGTTGTTGGTCTGGATCTATTACTCGTCGCAGATCGTGCTCTTCGGGGCGGAATTCACACGCGTGTATGCGAACGAGTACGGAACGCGCGTCGTCGCGAGCGACAACGCAATTCCCGTTCCGGACACACCTCTGGCGCGGGCCGCCATGGAGAAGAAGATCAAAATGGGCGAGGAGCCAACTTCGGCGCCGGGCGCGGCGCCCATCCGACCAGGGCA
This sequence comes from uncultured Myxococcales bacterium, assembly GCA_964571275.1. Classification (GTDB taxonomy): domain Bacteria; phylum Myxococcota_A; class Polyangia; order Fen-1088; family Fen-1088; genus DASRQZ01. The sequence continues at coordinate 3,046 of CAZNCQ010000019.1, read as the reverse complement.
GTGAGCAAAATGTTCTCGTCCAATCTTCCAACGACCCCTTGCGCATTCGAGGAACGAAAGCAGCTTCCTCCACGCAGGGAGAATAGATGATGAACATGACGGGAACAGAGACGAGCAACAAGCCCCGCAACGGACGCCGGATCCTCGTCATGATCTGCGCCGCGATGCTGGGGATTGGCGCGATCCAGTCGACATCATGGGCGAATCAGTCTGCCGCTGGGGCACCCCCGTCCTCGGTCAAGATCGAGGGCACCGGCAAGACCGAGGGCACCGGATCGCTGGCGCGCCAGGATCGCGCGCCGTCGCCGACGATGGACGAGACCTACGCCTCGCGCGAGGCGGAGGCAAAGTCCCTCGAGTCATTCAAGGGTGGCGACATTGTCATCATCGGCGGCACCGGCGCGGTCATCGTATTGTTGGTGATTCTGATCCTCGTCCTCGCTTGATTGTCGGCCGGCGTTGGCTCGAGGCATTCGGAGTCGCCATCTCCGCGCTGGCGCTTGCGAGCTGCTATCGCGGCTCCGCGCACGGCGTTTCCATCGCTGATGTGACGCGGGAAGATGGTTGGACATTGGTCGACGGCGTGCCTCTCATCCGCCAGTCGAGCGAGCATGGATGCGGGGCTGCGGCGCTGGCCATGGTGCTGCAACACTGGGGCGTCGCCTCGTCCGACGTCGATGTCGCGCGTGACATTCCGGGCGGCGAGCAAGGCAGCATCCCCGCTGGCTCCCTTCGTGATCTGGCCCGCGAAAAAGGCCTGCGCGCGTTCCTGGTGCGCGGAACCGAAGCCGATCTGGTGCGCGAAGTGGCCCTGGATCGCCCGGTCCTGGTCGGTCTGGTGCAGCAGTACACGAGCCGGTCTTATGCGCACTACGAGGTCGTGGTCGGCATCAACCAGCGCACCCGCCAGTTGTTGATGCTGGATCCCGGCCGTGGGATGCGTGAGGACGATCTGGTCGCCTTCGCGATCGAGTGGGAAAAGGCAGGACGGCTGGCGCTGGTCGTCGGGCCGCATTGAGGCCCCGGTGAATTTCAAAGCGGCCCCCATCGTCGCCGTGGTCGCGGCCTGCTGCGCGGCGGCCGCGTGTAGCACTTCTTATCAGCCCCGAGCGAACGGCCAGGTGGGCCTCATCATTCGTCACGGGGCGGCGATCTACGTGAAAGATGGCCAGGAAGTTCCCATCGGGCCGTTCGGCGGCGCCCTGGAGCCGCTGCTCGCCAGCGTGCCTTCGGCTGCTCGGATGGCCCACCGTTCGCACAATCAGCTGGCGGCTGGTGTCCCGCTGTACGTGGGCGGCGTCGCCGCGCTGGTGCTGCGGGTGTTTCTGTTGCGACACTGGGAAGGAACGGCTGCGCTCGGCGCAGGAGCGACATCGACCGTCGCGGGCCTGAGCCTGATTGGCGCAGGGTTCACGAACGCAGTCGATGCCGTCAATACCTACAATGACGCTGTTGTCTCTTCGTCGCGCGTCGCACCCTGATCACGGCGCGTTCGTCGTCTCCACGCAGCTCATCGCATTGCCAACGAGCTTGCACGCATAGATCTTGCGGAGCCCGCCAAAGAGGGAATTGCGCGCGATCAGCACGGTTCCGTCAGGCGTGGCGGCAATGCCCGCATAGGCGCATCCCCCCACCGCGGCGCCCATTCCAAAGAGGGTCAACAGCAGGACCAACGACAGCGGACGCTTCTTCCCATCATGGATCGTGTTCATCGTCTAACTCTCCTTTTGGCCACGTGAAGCTCTGAAGCCGCGTGGAAACCGTGGAGGGATCCGTAAGCACGTTCGGCGTCAGGGGGAGGCTCTAGGACCGAGATAGGTGATCTTTTTCGACGAGCCGCTGCAGCCTCTCTACGCGACCGAGCGACGATCGGGGGTTCCCATCTAAGAGATCGACATTATGGTCTTGGGGCAGTTCATTCGAACATCAAGGAGTGACCAATGAATCTCGTACGCATCGTCTTCCTCGGACTCGCCGTTCTCCTCCCCACCGCCTGGACCATTGCCAAGGCGGACGACACGACCACGACCGAGACCAAGACGACCAAGAAGAAGAAGTCGAAGAAGAAGGACGACGGAACCGGCAAGACCGAGTCGGAGACCAAGACCGAGACCAAGACGGAAAAGAACTAAGAGATCGTCTCTCATCGGTGAAGGCACCGGCGGCGACGCAACCCGCCGCCGTTGCCTTTTCATGGGGCGCGCATAAAGCTTCTTCGTATGGACATGCGCCGATCTCGGAGAGCCCTGGTGGCTGCGGTGTGCATGATCGCTTCGGCGCCGGTCGTCGCGTGTACCCGCACCTCTGAAAGCGGGGCGGCGGGGTCGGCTGGTCGTGGGGGGAGCGCCGTGGGCGATGACGTGAAAGGCGTCGCCCGATCGACCGAGAAGACAGCGAAGGATATCGGCCACGCCGCTGTCGACCTGGGCGACAAGGCCCGCAAGGGCCTCGAGGACGCCACGGACAACGCCGGCGCGAGCGGCCAGGACGCGTGGATCACGACGAAGGTCAAGGGCGAGGTGACGCGCGTCGGCCTCGACCCACTCCACGTCCACGTCGACACGGACGGCAAAGTGGTGACGCTGTCCGGGACGGTCGAGTCGGCGTCCGACGCGCGCAAGGCCGTCAGCGCGGCCAGCGCCGTGAAAGGTGTGCTTGGCGTCCGAGACCACCTGTTCGTGAAGCCGGGCCAGCGTTAGGCCAGACGGCCACGCGCGAGGTCTGTCAGCGCTGGCAGTCGAACAGCGGGAGCGAGTCGTCGGACGTGCCGATCAGGCCCACGCTCACCGACGAGTCGCTCGACGACCAGCTGTTGCCGGGAAAGCCGCCGAGCGACAGGCCGGCGTCCGCGCCGCAGTCGAGCAGGCTGAGCGCGTTGGCGTTCGCGTACGCCGTTCCGTCAGGGCAAGTGATCTTGAGACCCGCCACGCCCGACAGCCCTTCGTTCACGGTGTGACCGGCCACGACCAGCTTGAGCCCGGCCTTCGAGCTCTCGAAGTGCAGGCAGTCCGCGCCACCGTTCGTGATCGTGAAGTTCCAGTCCGCG
>CAZNCQ010000018.1:0-52503 GCA_964571275.1 uncultured Myxococcales bacterium | reverse complement strand
TCGACCTGAACGCGGCGACGCCGACCCAGGTCAACGCGCCGGTCGAGTACCAGCTACACAACCTGTCGGACGCCGACTTCACCCAGACCGGCCCGGCGGTCTCGGTCGCGCAGATCCTGCTCGCGCAGCTGGCGCCGGCGTTCGGCTTCGACCCGACCGACGCCTCTCGCTACAACAACCACTACCGCAACCCGGTGCTCTCGCACCTCTCCGCCGAACGGATCTACATGATCTTCACGTCCGGCGGCCTGAACGCGGTCCGCGCGCAGCTCGACAACCTGCGCGCTCGCGGCATCATCTGAGACCTTCGGATTCGCGAATTCCACTGCCCCGAACTTTCATCTCCCTGTCCTCGGTCCGCCGGGGACAGGGAGACGCGCGCCGAGATCGTGTAGGCTAGCCCCAAACAAAGGGGGCCCATGTCCTTCACGCGAAGTGGTTTGCTGGTCGCCTCGCTCCTCTGCCTCGCCACGACGCGCGCCCACGCCGACGACACGATCAAGGTCGGGCTGATCCTCGAATCGTCGGGGCCCTTCGCGTCGCAGGCGCGGCAGATCGCCAACGGCGCCAAGGCTTACGTCAAAGCGCACGGCGACACGGTCGCCGGCAAGAAGATCGAGCTCGTCTTCAAGGACGTCGGTGGCCCCGCGCCCGACGTGGCCAAGCGCCTGGCGCAAGAGCTGGTCACGCGCGACAAGGTGCAATTTCTCGGCGGCTTCGTGCTCACGCCCAACGCGCTGGCGGTCGCGCCGGTGGCCACGCAGGCCAAGGTGCCGACGATCATCATGAACGCGGCCACGTCGATCATCACCGCCAAGTCGCCGTACATCGCGCGCGTCTCGTTCACGCTCTCGCAGGTCGCCGCGCCGCTGGCCGAGTGGGCGGCCAAGAACAACATCAAGCACGTCTACACGCTGGTCAGCGACTACGGCCCCGGCAACGACGCCGAGACCACGTTCAAGACGGTCTTCACGGCCCACGGCGGCGAGATCGTCGGATCGGTGAAGGTACCGCTGAAGAACCCCGACTTCTCGCCGTTCATCCAGCGCATCAAGGACGCGAAGCCCGAAGCCGTGTTCGTGTTCGTCCCCGCCGGTGATGCGTCGGTCGGCTTCATGAAAGCCTTCGCCGAGCGCGGGCTCGACAAGGCCGGCATCAAGCTGATCGGCACCGGCGATCTCACCGACGACGACGTGCTGACGGCGATGGGCGACCCGGCGCTGGGCGTGATCAGCACACACCACTACTCGGCGGCGCACGAATCGCCCGAGAACGCAGCGTTCAAGAAGGTCTACGCCGAGGTTGCCGGCGCCGGCGTCCGCCCCAACTTCATGGCGGTCGGCGGCTGGGACGGCATGCATCTGATCTACGACGTCGTGCAGAAGCTGGGCGGCAACGTCGACGGCGACAAGGCGATGGCGTTCATCAAGAGCGGGGTCACCATCCAGAGCCCGCGCGGAACCATCTCGATCGATCCGGCCACGCGCGACGTCGTGCAGGACGTCTACGTGCGCAAGGTGCAGAAAGTGGGCGGCCAGCTCTACAACATCGAGTTCGACAAGGTCGCCCACGTGAAAGACCCCGGCAAGAGCTAGGCGAGCGGCGGGACGGCGCGTTCTTCCGTGCGAACCCTGATCGGCGTTCTCTTCGACGGTGTCGCTTACGGCAGCCTGCTGTTCCTGATCAGTCTCGGGCTGTCGGTGACGATGGGTCTGATGAGCTTCGTCAATCTCGCGCACGGAGCGTTCGCGATGATGGGCGGGTTCCTGTGCGTCACGCTGATGCGACGGCTCGGGATCTCGTTCGGGCTGACGTTGCCGCTGGTCTTCGTCGTCATTGGCGCGGCCGGTGCGCTGATCGAGCTCGGGCTCTATCGGCGGCTCTACCGCGCGAGCGCGCTCGACCAGGTGCTGTTCACCATCGGGCTCACGTTCATGACCGGCGCGGCCGCGACCTGGATCTGGGGCCCGTCGCAGCAACCCATCGCATTGCCGCCGTCACTGCACCACCAGATCACGTTGCTGGGCGTCGACTTCGGCGTCTATCGGCTCTTTCTCGTCGGCTTCGTCGTCGTGCTCGCGGCGCTGCTGGGTCTGGGCGTCGCGCGCACGCGCTTCGGCGCGCAACTGCGCGCCGCCGTCGACAACCCGCAAGCGGCGGCCGGCGTCGGCATCAACGTCAGCTTGCTCTTCAGCATCACCTTCGCGCTCGGCACGGGGCTGTCCGGCCTGGGCGGCGCGCTGGCGATCGACGTGCTGGGCCTGGATCCGACGTTCGCGCTCAAGTACCTGGTCTATTTCCTCCTGGTCGTGGTCGTCGGCGGTCCGGGATCGCTCAAGGGCTCGCTGGCCGCGGCGCTGCTGCTGGGCGTGGCCGACGTCGCCGGCAAGTACTACGTGCCGCAGCTGGGCAGCTTCGTCATCTACGCGGCGATGATCATCTTGCTGGTGGTCTTCCCGCACGGGCTCTATGGCCGCCGCGCGTGACGTCGTGATGCCGGGGATCGCGCGACCGCGCTGGACTCCGCTGGAGATCGTCTTTTGGCTCGCGCCCATCGCCGCTTATGTCGCGTTCCCCGATCGGCGGCTGCTCCTGAGCCAGATCTTCATCTACGGCCTGTTCGCGCTGTCGCTGGATCTGGTGCTCGGCTACGCGGGCATTCTGTCGCTGGGGCACGCAGCGTTCTTCGGCGCCGGCGCGTACACGGCGGCGCTGCTCGCGCAACACGGCTGGACCGAGCCGCTGTCCGGGCTGGTGGCGTCGGGCGCGGTGAGCGCGGCGTTCGGGCTGGTCGTCTCGCTGCTGGTCGTGCCGGGGAGCGAGCTCGGGCGGTTGATGGTCACCCTCGGCGTCGGCTTGCTGATGTTCGAGGTCGCCAACCACGCGTCGTCGATCACCGGCGGCGTCGACGGTCTCACCGATCTTCCGATCGGCGCGCTGCTGGGGAGGATCCCGTTCGGCCTCGACGGGCGCGCGGCCTGCGCGTACGGATTCGCGATCCTCCTCGTGGTCTTCCTGCTCGCGCGGCGGCTGGTGCAGTCACCGTTCGGCCTCGCGTTGCGCGGCATCCGCGAGAACGTGCGGCGCATGCCGGCCATCGGCGTCGACGTCAACCAGCGGTTGAGGATCGTGTTTGCCGTCGCCGCCGGGATCGCCGGGCTCGCGGGCGCGGCGCTGACGCAGACGACCCAGCTCTGCGGCATCGACTCGCTCGGGTTCCAGCGCTCGGCCGAGCTGCTGATCATGCTGGTGCTCGGCGGCGCCGGGCGGCTCTACGGCGCGCTCATCGGCGCGACGGTGTTCATCGTCGCGCAGGATTCATTGGCCGGGCTCAGCCCCGACTACTGGCAGTTCTGGCTGGGCGCCGCGCTCGTCGCCCTGGTGCTGATCGCGCGCGGCGGGTTGCTGGGCGCGCTGGACGCGCTTCGCCGGCGCGTGACGAGGGGCAAGCGCTGACGTGATCCGCGCGCTGCAAACGCGAGATCTCCGCCGCCAGTTCGGCGCTTTCACCGCCGTCGACGGCGTGTCGCTGGACGTCGAGGCCGGCGCGCGCCACGCGATCATCGGCCCCAACGGCGCGGGCAAGACCACGCTCATCAACCTGATCACGGGCACGCTGCGGCCCGACGGCGGTGACGTGATCCTGGGCGGCGAACGCGTCACCGCCGTCGCGCCGCACGCGCGTGTGAAGCGCGGGCTGGCGCGCACCTTTCAGATCAACACGCTGTTCCCGCGGCTGACGGTCGCGGAGTCGGTGGCCCTGGCGATCGGCGAGCGGCGCGGTCAGGGCCGCGACTGGCTGCGCCCGGTGGCGGCGCGGCGCTCGGTCCTCGACGAAGCCAGCGAGCTGCTGCGATCCTTGCAGCTGGACGGCGACGCCGCGGTGACGACGCGCGAGCTGCCCTATGGAAAGCAGCGCCTGCTGGAGATCGCGCTGGCGCTGGCGACGAAGCCGCGCGTGCTGCTGCTCGACGAGCCGGCCGCCGGCGTGCCGTCGGGCGAGAGCCAGCAGCTGATTGAAACCATCGAGCGGTTGCCGGCGGAGATGGCGATCCTGCTCATCGAACACGACATGTCGCTGGTGTTCCGGTTCGCGCGCCGGATCACCGTGATGGTCGGGGGCCGCATCCTGACCGAGGGCAGCCCGGCCGAGGTCGCCGCCGATGCGCGCGTGCGCGAGGTCTACCTGGGCGAGGCGCAGCATGGCTGAGCTGCTGCGGCTCGAGGGCGTGACCGCCGGCTACGGCGACGCGGTCGTGCTCGAGGACGTGTCGTTCGCGCTGGACAGCGGCGGCAGCCGGGCGCTGCTCGGGCGCAACGGCGCGGGAAAGACGACGCTGGTGCTGACGATCATGGGGTTCACGCGCGTGCGCGCGGGGAATCTGCGGTTCGGCGAGCGCGATCTCGGCGCGATGCCGAGCCACCGCCGCGCGCGCGCCGGACTCGGCTGGGTGCCGCAGGAGCGATGGGTCTTTCCGTCGCTGACCGTCGAGGAGCACCTGACTTCGGTCGCGCGGCCCGGCCACTGGGACGTGCGCCGCGTCTTCACGTTGCTGCCGCGGCTGGAGGAACGGCGCCGCAACCGGGGCAACCAGCTGTCGGGCGGCGAGCAGCAGATGCTGGCGATCGCGCGCGCGCTGATGCTCAACCCGCGCGTGCTGCTGCTCGACGAGCCGATGGAGGGGCTGGCGCCGTTGCTGGTGCAGGAGCTGGCGGCGGCGATCCGCCGCATGGTCGAGGAGAGCGGCGTGGCGCTGCTGCTGGTCGAGCAGCACGTGCGTGTCGCGCTGGAGCTGACGGCGCGGGCGCTGGTGCTGGACCGCGGCCGGGTGGTGCACGAGGAGGAGAGCGCGGGGTTGCTGGCGGATCCGGCGGCGCTGGGGAGGTTGGCGGCGGTGTCGTTGTGAGGATCAATCGGCCGGCCTGTTCGGGCACCATCCCTACGGAAACGCGCCCGTCGCCAGCAACAGATCCAGCCGCGCCTGCCGCGCCGAGTCCTCGGACAGCGCGACCTGTGAATCGGCGTCGCGGGCACGGCGCTCGGCGTCGACGACCTCGATGTTGGTGCTCGCGCCGGCGCGGTACGACTTGTCGGCGAGGACCGCGGCCGTCCGTGCGGCGATCGCCGCAGCGCGCGCCGACATCAAGCTCTGGTCGGTGTTCTCGACCACGCGAAAAGCGCTGCGCACGTCGATGCTCACCTGGCGCAACGCCGCCTCCAGCTGCACACGCGCCTCGTCGTCGCCCGCCTTTCGTTCCTGGCGAATGCCGGTGCGCGCGCCGCCGTCATAGAACGGGATCGACAGGACGACCGTCGCCTGCCATCCGCTGCCGGGCTGCAGCGCCGTCGTGGTCTCCCTGAACGCCAGGACCTGCGCCAGCAACGTCGGCGCGTAATAGACCCACTCGTCATGGCGCAGGTTCTCGGTCGCCGCGCGGCGCGCCTGCAGCAATCGCACGTCGGGGCGGCGCTCGCGCGCCTGCTCGATCGCAGACTGCGCGTCCGGCGGCCCCGCGAGCGTGACGTCATCGCCCGCGTCGATCAGGTCCTCCTCGGACAGCAACGCCGCCAGCGCGCTCTGCGACTGCACGAGCGCGGTCTCGGCGTTTTTCAGCTGGGCCTCGTCGGTGCGCAGCTCCTGCTCGGCGCGCGCGTCGTCGACGCCGTTGCCGAGCCCGGTCGTCAGGCGCGTGTGCGCGTACTCGTAGTGCGCGCGGGCGGTCTCGCGGGCGCGCACAGCGACCTCCAGCTCGCGGTGAGAGAGCAGCACCGCCAGATACGTCCGTCCGACCGCGGTCGCGATCTGGCGCCGGATGTCGTCGGCGTTCGCCTTCGCGATCATCCGGTTGTCATCGGCGTGCCAGCTGTTGGCCCAGGCGATCGGCGCGACGATCGGCACGTTCAATTGCAACGAACCGTCCCACTGGTTGACCGGTGACGTGACCGTGCCTCCAAACACGCGCGAGTGATCGAGCCGAATATACGTGAGATTGCCGCTCAGGTTCGGCAGCCAGGCGGCGCGCGCCTCGCGCAGCAGCCCTTCCGCCCGCGTGATCTCCAGCGTCGCCACGGTCGCCGACGGATTGCGCGCGGCGGCCCGATCCAGCGCCTCCTGCCAGGTGACGCGCCGGATGTCGCCCGAGGGCGACGGCGCAGGCGCAGGCGAGGGGCCTGGCGCCGCCCGCGGAGGCGCCGGCTGAGCGCGCGCGACGACGCTCATGCCCACCAAGCTCAGACCGACGACGACCGCGAATCGACCGCTCCTCGACGACAAGCGCCGCCCCACCCTACTCGCCCCCCGTCGCCTGATGCCGCGGCCGTTCGATCCCGGCGACCGGCCGTGGCGTGTCCGCGTCCGGGGTCGGAACCACGGCGGGGTGTGCATCCTTGTGGCCGCCCAACCGCTCGACGAAGACGAACAGCGCCGGTACGAAGAAGATGCCGAGCAACGTCGCCGCCGACATCCCCGAGACCACCGTCGTCCCCAGCATGCGCCGCGCCGCCGCGCCCGCGCCGGAAGCGCCCCACAGCGGCAAGCAGCCGAAGATGAACGCGAACGACGTCATGAGAATCGGCCGCAAACGCAGGCGCGCGCCCTCGAGCGCGGCGTCGATCAGCGGCCGGCCCTGGTTCAGCCGCTCCTTGGCGAACTCGACGATGAGGATCGCGTTCTTGGCGGTCAGCCCGACGAGCATGACCAATCCAATCTGCGCGTAGATGTTGCTGTCGAACTTGCGCGAGAGCAGACCGAGGAAGGCGCCCATCACCGCGACCGGCGTGCTGAGCAAGACGCTGAAGGGAAGCGTCCAGCTCTCGTACAGCGCGGCCAGGATCAGGAAGACGAAGATCAACGACAGCCCGAGCACCTTGACCGTCCCGCCCTGCGACACCTTCTCTTGAAACGAAAGCGCGTTCCACGCGTAACCCATGCCTGCCGGCAGCGTCTCGGCGGCGACCTTCTCCAGCGCCGCCAGCGCGTCGCCCGAGCTGTAGCCCGGCGCGGCCGCGCCGATGATCTCCGCCGAGCGATAGAGATTGAACCGAACGGTGTACTCGGGTCCGGTCACCGTGCGCACGTGAACCAGCCCCGACAGCGGCACCATCTCACCGCGCGTGTTACGCACGTAGAACTCTTTCAGGTCGTCGGGGTTGCGACGACTGTCGGGCGATGCCTGAACGAAGACCTTCCACTGGCGCGAGAAGCGCGTGAAGTCGTTGACGTAGGCGCCGCCGAGAAACGCCTGCAACGTGGCGTAGACGTCGCTGATCGGCACGCCCTGCTTCAGCACCTTTTCTTTGTCGACGTCGACGTAGATCTGCGGCACCGACGGCGAGAAGTTCGGGATGACGTTCTGAAGCTCGGGGCGTTTTCGCGCGACCTCGACGAACTTCTTCACGTTCTGCGCGAGGAACTCGACGCTGCCACCGGTTCGATCCTGCAGGAACACGCTGAAGCCGCCCGCGGCGCTGATGCCGGGGATCGCCGGCGGCGCCAGGGCGAACACACGCGCGCCGGGAATGCGCGCGAACTGACCGTTGACCTTTTTCAGGATCGCCTGCGCCGTCAGGTCCGGCCGGTCGCGCCGCTTCCAGGGTTGAAAGCCCATGAAGCCGGTGCCGACGTAGCTGGCCGCCGATCCGGTGAAGAAGCTGAACCCCGCGACGGTGTTGTAGGTCCGGATGCCCTCGGTGTGCCCGAGGATGTCCTCGACCTGCTTGAAGACCGCCTTCGTGCGCTGCAGCGACGCCGCGTCAGGGAGCTGCACGCCAATGATGGCGTAGCCGTTGTCCTCTTCGGGCACGAAGCCCGACGGCAGCTTGCGCCCGATCGCCGCCGACAGCGCGCCGACGCCGAGCAGCAGCACGAGCGGGATCGCCAGCTTGCGCACGAGGCGCGCATTGGTGTGGATGTAGCCGTTGGTCACGCGCTCGAACCCGCGGTTGAACCAGCGGCCCAGGCGGGCAAAGGGGCCGCGCGCCTCGGTCCTCGGGCGCAACAGCATCGCCGCCAGCGCCGGCGATAGCGTCAAGGCGTTGAAGGCCGAGATCAGCACCGACACCGCGATCGTCAGCGCGAATTGCTGATAGAGCCGGCCGGTGATGCCGGCCATGAACGCCACCGGGATGAACACCGCCGCCAGGATGAGCGCAATGCCGATGACCGGCGCCTGCACCTCGGACATCGCCTTGAAGGTCGCGTCGCGCGGCGACATCCCCTCCTCGATGTGGTGCTCGACCGCCTCGACGACGACGATGGCGTCGTCGACGACGAGCCCGATCGCCAGCACCAGCGCGAACAGCGACAGGGTGTTGATCGTGAACCCGAGCATCGGGAAGAACGCGAACACGCCGACCAGCGACACCGGCACCGTGAGCAGCGGGATCAGCGTCGCGCGCCAGCTCTGCAGGAAGATGAAGACGACCAGCACGACCAGGCCGATCGCCTCGAGCAGCGTGATCAGAATCTCCTCGATGCCCGCCTTCACCGGCGCGGTCGTGTCGAGCGAGATCTCGTAGTCCATGCCGGGCGGGAAGCGACTCTTGAGATCGGCCATCGCCGCGCGCACAGCCGCCGCCACGTCCAGCGCGTTCGAGCCGGGCAGCTGGAACGCCGCGATCACGCCGGCCGGCTTGCCGTTGAACGACCCGGCCTGGTTGTAGTTCAGCGACCCCATCTCGATGGTGGCGACGTCGCGCACGCGCACCAGCGAGCCATCGGGGTTCTCGCGGACGATCACGTCGCCGAACTCCTCCGGCGTCACCAGCCGCCCCTGCGCGCGCACCGTGTACGTGAACTGCTGGCCGGGCGGCGCCGGCTCCGCGCCGACCTGGCCCGCCGGGTTCACGACGTTCTGCGCGCGCACGGCGTTCTCGACGTCGATGACCGTCAAGCCTAGGCGCGCGAGCACGTCGGGTTTGAGCCAGACCCGCATCGCGTAGTCCGACGCGCCCAGGTTGCGGATGTCGCCGATGCCCTTGATGCGCAGGAGCGCGTCGTTGATGTTGATGGTCGCGTAGTTGGTCAGAAACGAGGCGTCGTAACGACCGTCGGGCGAGTACAGCGACACGACGATCAGCGGGAACGCCAGCGACTTCTTGATGGTGACGCCGAAGTTCTTGACGTCCTGGGGCAGGAACGTCTGCGCCTGCGAGAAGCGGTTCTGCACCAGCACGTTGTCGATGTCGATGTTCGTGCCGACGTCGAACGTCACGCGCTGGTTCATCGTGCCGTCGTTGGCGTTCGTCGACTGGATGTAGAGCATGTTGTCGACGCCGTTGACCTGCTGCTCGATCGGCGTCGCCACCGACTGCTCGATCGTCACCGCGTCGGCGCCGGTGAACGTCGTGCTGAGGTTGATCTGCGGCGGGATGATCTGCGGGAATTGCGCGATCGGCAGCCCGAGCAGCGACACCGCGCCGATGAGCACGGTGACGATCGCGATGACCATCGCGACGATCGGGCGCCGTATGAAGAACGCCGAGATCACCTCAGCGCCCCTCGGCCTTGGCCGGCGCCGCCGGAGCCCCACCGGGTGCCGGCGCGGGCGTGTTGGCCGCCATCGGTTGCGGCGCGACGATCGCGCCGTCGGTGGCCTTCTGCACGCCTTCGACGACGATCTGATCGTGCTCGTTCACGCCCGACAGGACGATCCGCTGCGTGCCGGCGTTCGGCCCGACCTCGATCTTGCGCAGGCTGACCTTGTTGCCGGGCCCCACGACCGCCAGCGAGTACGTCCCCTGCACCTGGATCAGCGCGCGCTCGGGCACGGTCAGCACGTTGCCGCCGGCGTCGCGGCGCCGGATGCGCACGCGCCCGTACTGGCCGGGGCGCAGCAGATGGTCGGGGTTGGGGAACAGCGCCTGCATCTGAATCGTCCCGGTCGTCGCGTCGATCTGGCGATTCACCGCAACGATCACTCCGCGGTGCGCGTAGGTCGACCCGTCGGCCAGGACCAGCTCCAATGATTCGGCGCTGGTGGCCCCCGCCGCCATCTTCTTGAACTGCGCCTCCGCCCACACGATGTCACGACCCTCGAGCCCCTTGAGCCGTTCGGCGGCCTTGACGTAGTCGATCTCGCCCATCGGAAAGCTGACGCGGATCGGATCGACCTGCGAGACCGTGGTCAGCAGCGTCGGCCCGTCCTGGCCGACCAGGTTGCCGGTGCGCACGCGCGCGAGGCCGGCGATGCCCGAGACCGGGGAGCGGATCTCGGTGTAAGAAAGATTGAGCGCCGCCTGCTGCAGCTGCGCGGTCGCCAGGTGCACCTGGTCCTCGGAGTCGCGCGCCGCCGCCTCGGCATCCTCGACCTCCTGCTTGCTGACCACCTTGGCGGCGCCGAGATCGGTCCGCCGTTCCAGCTGCGCCTTGTTGTGCTCGCGCGCGGTCTCGGCGCGCGCCAGCGCCGCCTTGGCCGAATCGGCGGCGATCCGGAACTCCGACGGGTCGATGGAGAAGAGCAACTGCCCCTTCTGCACCATCGCGCCGTCCTTGTAACGCTGCGATTGCAGGATCCCGCGCGCGCGCGCGCGGATGTCGGCGTCGACGAACCCGTCGATCGAACCGACCGCTTCGATGTAGAGCGGCACGTCCTGTCTCACGACCGGCGCGACGACCACCGCCGCCGGAGGCGGCGAAGCCGGCGTCGTCGCCTTGCTTTCCGCGCAACCAACCGCGAGTGCGAACAACAACGCCAAAACGCTTCCAGGACCGAGGCCGCGCAGGCCCCCGGAGAGAATCATGGCCCGTATCTAGCTTGCGCACCTCGAGCAGGCAACAGACATTCACCGACGGGTGAAATCCCGACGGGGCGAGCCCCCCCGGCCGCGGGCGGCGCCGATCAGGGATTGACGTCTACGCAGAGAACGTAGAGGCGGTTGTTGGCGGCGTCGCGGAACGAGGTGCTGATGGTGCGGCACAAGTTGCCGCTGGCCAGCGAGACGTACGGGTCGGTGGTGTACTTCTGAAGCTCGACGTCCAGCAACACGTAGAAGTACTCCTTGAGCGAGTGGTCGGCGCCCTTGCGCGCCGGCCGGAACAGCGCCGCGCCCGGACGCTGCGTCACCGCCGGGTGGCAAATCGTCTCGGTGACCTGAACGCCGTCCTCGTCGAGGATGTAGACACACTCGACCTTGGGGTAGTCGCCGATGAGCTGGGTGAGGATCCCGTCGAACTCGCTGGCCTGCGCGTTCGTCAGGTCGCAGAGCATGCGGTTCTGGATGACGTTGAACCGGCGGTTCTGCCGCTTGCGCTCGTTGATCTCGCCGACCATGTGGCTCTTGAAATTGCGCGCGAGCCGCTCGATGCCGAACGCGGCGCGCACGCCGTCGTCGAATGCCGTCGCCGGCTGCGGGCGGCTGAGGAAGAACCCTTGCAGCAGATCCGCTCCCAGCTCGAGCGCGCTGATCGCCTCGGCCTCGGTCTCGATTCCCTCGGCGACCACCAGCGCGCCGATGCGCCGGCTCAGGCTCACCAGGCTCTTCAGCGTCTCCTGCTTGTAGAAGTCGTCGCGCACGCCGCTGATCAGGCTGCGGTCGACCTTGATGACGTGGGGGCGGAACAGCGGGATGCGATCGAGGTTGGAGTGGCCCGCCCCGACGTCGTCGAGCACCACCAGGAAACCGAGCCGGCGCAGCTCTGCCGCCAGCGCGCCGAAGCGCGCGACCTCTTCGAGACGCGCCTCGAGGAACTCGACGGCCACGTTGCGCGGCAACAGGCCGGCGTCACGCACCAGCCCGAGCAGCTGGGTGGGGATCGTCTCGTGCCGCTCCGAGGCCTCCAGATCGAGGTTCAGGAACAGCAACAGCTCGTCGGGACGCGCGTGCAGGCCCGCGAACCCGCGGATCGCGGTCCGGCGGCACACCTCCTCCAGCTGATGGCGCAGCCCCTGGGCGGCAGCCATCCGGAACAGCTTCTCCGGCGGGACCAGGTGGCCGTCGGCGGAGATCCCGCGCGCCAGCGCCTCCATTCCGACCACGCATTTCTGGCGGACGGAGAAGATGGGTTGAAAGTCGGTGGTGATCGACTGGGTGTCCAGCAAATGCTGGATCGAGCAATCGACGTCGGGAATCACCGAGGAGATGGCAATCGCGCGCGAAGCAGACTGCAGCATGCGTCACCCTTCATCGGCGCCTGCTGGCCGCGACTGAGGCGTGCCATGACGAATTGACATAGATGAAACACGACCGTTACGGCGCCGACTCGCCGTGCCGCGCCACCGCCCACCTCCCAACGACCCTCGTCCACCCGGGAGAAACTCCCGAACCGCCCGGGAAAGTTTCCCGCTGTAGCCGACCCGGCACCGGCGAGGGGTCAAGGATCGTCGGATGATCCGTCGGATGATCGGCCGGATGATCGGCCGGTTGCGCGCCCGCCCGCGGGTGGTACGGCGCGTGCTTGGTGGGAGGTCATGTCGCCTGCGGACCGATGCGGTCGCCGTACCGGTCACCTCCGAAGGCAGTCGAGAACCGCCCAGCTCGCGCTCGCCGGCGGCATCCTGGCGTCGAGCGTGGCGTACGCCGTCGCCGACGAGACCACACCGGTGCCAACGCCGGCACCCGCTCGATCGATGACGCTGCCCGAGGCTCTCGCCTATGCGCGCGCGCACCAGCCGTCGTTGCAGGGAGCGCGGGCGCGCGTGGCCGCGGCCGCCGCCGACACACGAATCCCGCGCGCGCAGTGGCTGCCGGGGGTCGGCCTGACGCTGCAGGCGTTCGAAGCGACCTCGAACAACAGCACGGCCTCTTATGTAGGCGCGCGCAACGTCGACATCCCGCGCATCGGAGGAACGGCGGTGCACGCGACCGGCTCGTTCAGCCCGAGCACGTCCACGCTGGGTGCGATCGGCGCCACGCAGGAGATCTTCGACTTCGGCCGCATCGCCGCCGACGCCGCGGTCGCCGACCTCGCCTACGAGGCCGAGCGCCACGCCGCCGACGCCGAACGGCTACGCGTCGATCTGCTGGTCAAGGACGCCTACTTCGCGGTGCAGGGTGCGCACGCGGTCCAGCGCGCCGCCGAGGACGCCTACGCGCGCTCGCGTTTGCATCGCGACATGGCGGCCGCAGAGGTCAAGAGCGGCCTGCACGCGCCGATCGAGCTCACGCGCGCCGAGGCGGATCTGACCCGGTTCGACGTCGCGCGCATCCGCGGCGCGGGCTCGATCGAGACCGCGCAGGCGATCTTCGCGGCGGCGGTCGGCGTCGACGACCCGACCCTGGACGCCGCTGGCGAGGCGCCGCCCGCCGCGCCGTTGCCACCGCTCGACCACAGCCTGAAGGCGTCGCTGGAGCGCGATCCCGTGCTGCTCGAGGCGCGCACGCGCGTCCAGGGCGCGGAGGCCGTGACGCGCGCGCTCGGCGCCGAGATGCGACCGGATCTCTCGCTGACCGCGACGTTCTCGGGACGCGGCAGCACCGCCGAGCCGAGCGGCGGGCCAGTGTCACCGGCCTACGGACCGGCGCCGGCGATCGCCAACTGGGACCTCGGTCTGGTCCTGCGCTGGCCGATCTACGACCCCGTGATCGCCGCTCGCCGCGACGCCGCGGCGACCCGTGTCGACATCGCGCGCGCCGACGTGACCGCGCTGTCGCAGCTCGAGACCTCGGCGGTGCACCAGGCCTACGTGGCGGTGCACGTCGCGCAGGCAGCGCTGGTCGGGCTCGAGCGCGCGGTCGACGCCGCGCACGCCAACTACGCGCAGGCCGAGGCCCGGTTCAAGGCGGGCCTCGGCACCGCGCTGGAGCTGGCCGACGCCGAGGGGGTGCGCACCGACGTCGAGATCCAGCTCGCCGTCGGGCGCTACGATGCTCTGCGCGCGCGCGCGGTGCTGGCACGGTTGCTCGCCGAGGACACATGAGCGCGATCGCGGGAGACGCGCGGGGGACCACATCGCGATGACCAAGGACAGCCAGGAATTCGCCCGCCGCGCGGGCGAGAGCAAGGACGGAACGCCGGCGCGGCGCGCGCGCCTGCCGCTCTACATCGTGGGCGGCGTCACCGGGGTGGTGGTGCTGGGCGTGCTGCTGGTCGCGCGCGCGAGCTCGCACGTCAACAAGATCGCGCTCGTGGGCTCGCCCCGCGGCGTCACCGTCGTCGAAGCGCGCGCGGCGAAGTACCGAGCCCTGCGGCGCTACGTCGGCACGATCCAGCCCTGGGTCGAGGCCAAGGTCGGGCCGCAGATGATCTCGGGCTACGTCGACACGGTGCTGGTGCGGCCCGGAGATTTAGTGAGGCGCGGTCAGGTGATCGCGACGCTCGACTGCCGCAACGCCTCGGCGTCGTCGAAGGCGGTGAGCATGCAAGCGCGGGCCATCCAGGCCGAGCAGGAGGCGATCGCGCACGAGTCGGCGCGCGTCGCCGAGCTGAAGGAAGGCGGCTTTGCGTCGCCCAACGAGATCGAGCGCCACGCCGCCGACAGCGCCAGCAAGGCGGCCGAGCTGATGGAGACCCAGGCGCGCATGCAACGCGCGACGCTGGAGGTGAACGACTGCGTGCTGCGCGCGCCCTTCGAGGGCGAGATCGCGGCGCGCCTCGTCGACCCCGGCGCCTTCGTTCACCCGGGCACGCCGGTGGCGACGCTGATCGACCGGCGCATCGTGCGCGTCATCGGCGAGGTGCCCGAGGCCGACTTCGAGGTCGTCGCGCCGGCCACGCCGGTGCACGTGCGCGCGCTGGCCACGCAGCGCGACCTCCGGGCCACGATCGCGCGGCGCTCGCCGGCGGCGGATCCCTCGACGCGCACGGTGCACCTGGAAATCGACGTGCCCGATCCCGACCGCGCGCTGCCGGTGGGCACGACGGCCGAATTGACCGTCGACGTCGGCCAGCCCGCGGCGGCCACCGAGGTGCCGCTGATCGCCGCCGCCCAGCGCGGTGACAGGGCGACGGTCTACGTCGTCGACGGTGGGCTCGCGCACAAAGGCGTGTACGCCGTGCTCGGCGAGCGCGACGGCAACCTGTACGTCGACCCGGCGTTGCGCGCCGGCAGCCAGGTGGTCACCGAAGGGCGCGGGCTGCTCAAGGACGGCGACCGGGTCGAAGCGAAGCTCGACACCGTCCACGCCGCCGCCAGCGGTGCCGGAGACGCCGGGGACGCCGGACTCTTGGGGACGCGGCTGTGACCGGACTGGCGCTGCGCAACCCGATCGCGATCCTGATGATCTGCATCGGGCTGGTCGTGTTCGCGCTCGTGGTCACGCCGCGCATGTCCGTCGACACCTTCCCCGAGCTGACGCCGCCCGTGCTGGTCGTGGGCACGCTGGCGCCGGGCCTGGGTCCGAAGGACGTCGAGAAGACGATCACCTGGCGCATCGAGAAGTACGTCAGCGCGACCCCGGGTGTCGACTCGGTGCAGAGCACGTCGCGCAACAACCTGTCGGTGGTCTACGTCTGGCTCAAGTGGGGGACCGACCTCAACTCGACGCAGACGCTGGTGCAGCAACAGGTCGCGTTCGCGATGTCGGCGGTGCCGAAGTCGCTGGGCGTGCTGCCGCCGTTCGTGCTGCAGTACGATCCGTCGAACGCGCCGGTGATCCAGGTCGCCGTGTCCGGCGGTGGTCTGACCGGACCGCAGCTCTACGACTACTCGCTCAACGCCATCGAGCCGATCCTGGAAGGCATCCCCGGCGTCGCCAGCGCGTCGATCAACGGCGGGCGGCAGCGGCAGATCAACATCGTCGTCGACCCGGTGCGCGCCGAGGCCCGCGGCGTGACCTCGAGCGACGTGGCCACCGCCGTCGCGCAGTCGAACGCGCTCCTGCCGTCGGGCGAGTTCATCTCGCCGCGCTTCGACGCCAACGTCTACACCAACGCGGTGGCGGCCCGCCTGTCCGACATCGGCGACGCCGCGGTCAAAGTCCAGGGCGGCCGCGCCGTGCTGATCAAGGACGTCGCTGCCGTCGAGGACGGCGGCTCGCCCGAGACCCAGTCCGTCGCGGTCAACGGCAACGACGCCGTCTACTTGAACGTGCTGCGCATCCCCGGCGGCAACACGCTGGAGATCGTCGAGGCGGTGAAGAAGGCCGTGCGCGAGCTCAAGAACATGCCGCCCGGCCTGGAGGTCAAGGCGATCTTCGACCAGTCGACGTTCGTACGCACGAGCTACGAGGGCCTGAAGAAAGAGGTCGTGCAGGCGCTGGTGCTCATCGCTCTCGTGATCCTGCTGTTCTTGCAGAGCACGCGCGGGACCGTGATCGTGTCGGTGGCCATCCCGCTGTCGTTCGCGGTCACGCTGATCGTTCTCTACACGGGCGGCCACACGCTGAACGCGTTCACGCTGGGCGGCCTGACCCTGGCGATGGGACGCTTGGTCGACGACGCGGTCGTCGTGCTCGAATCGATTCACCGCCACCAGCGCGCGGGAATGACCCCGGCGCAGGCGGCGCTGGCCGGCGCCAACGCGGTGGCGCTGCCGGTGCTGGCGTCGACGCTGACCACGATGGCGGTGCTGTTGCCGGTCGTGCTGCTCGCGGGGTTGGCCAAGAAGCTCTTCGTCCCGCTGGCGGTCACCGTCGCGGTCAGCATGATCGCGTCGTACTTCGTCAGCATGTGCGTGACGCCCATCGCCTGCCGCTACTTCATGGGGCACGAGCGGCCCGGCCGCGTCGCGACCCGCGTCGCGAGCTTCATCGAGCGCGTCGCGCGCGGCTACTCCGAGGCGCTGCGCGCCGCGCTGCCCTTTCGCAAGACGATCGTCGGCGCCTGCGTGGTGCTCGTCGCGCTCAGCGTCTGGATGGCCACGCGGCTGCCGAGCGCATTCTTCCCCGAGATCGACGAATCGATGGAGCGCGTCTACGTGCGCCTGGCGCCCGGCACGTCGCTCGAAGACGCCGCGAAGAAGGTCAACCGCATGGGTGCGGTGCTCGCGCGCGAGCTACCCAAGGATACGGTCGAGCTCGTGCTGACCAACGTCGGCTCGCCCGGCAACGCGCGCAGCGCGATGACCAGCCCCAACAACGGCCCGCACATGGGCTTCATCCGCGTGGCGCTGGTCGAGCCCGAGCATCGCAAGCAGTCCCAGCGCGAGGTCGCCGATCAGATGCGCCGGATCCTCAATGACAACTTCCCCGGCGTCGAGCTCCTGCAATGGCCGGGCGGCCTGGTGGCCAGCGTGTTCTCCAACGGCTACCTGGCGCCGCTGGTCGTCGAGGTGGCGGCCGACGACCTGGAAGAGCTCGACGCGCAGTCGAAGGCCATCGCCGAGGTCGCGCGCACCGTTCCCGGCATTCGCGACATCTATCCTTCGTTGCAGATCGACTACCCCGAGCTGCGCGTGGAGACCGATCGGACGAGCGCCGCGATGGTCGACGTGTCGGCGCGCGCGGCGGCGCAGACCACGCTGGAGGCGACGCTGGGCAATATCAACACGCCCAGCGTCTGGGTCGACGCCTCCAACGGCCAGTCGTACTACGTGGTGACCTCTTACGATCCCCGCGTCGTCGACGATCCCGACGCGCTGAAACGCATCCCGGTGCGCATCGGCGCCAACGGTGGCGCGGTCACGCTGGGCGCGTACAGCCAGGTGCGGCGTTCGCTGGGCCCGATCGCGATCGAGCGCAACCACCTGTCGCGCGTGGCCCACGTCGGCATGCAGACGGAGGGCCGCGACATCGGCGGCGCCGCGCGCGAGCTGGAAGAGAGGCTGCGCACCGATCCGCGCACGCGCGACATCCAGTTCCAGTTCGTGGGTCAGGTCGATCTGATGCGCACGACGTTCTCCGGCCTGGGCCTGGCCATGGGACTGGCGATCATGGTCGTGTTCATGATCATGGCGGCGCAATTCAAATCGTTGCGCCTGCCGTTCATCATGTTGTTCACGATTCCGGTCTCGCTGCTGGGCATCGTCCTCGCGTTGATTGCAGGCGGCCAGGGCTTTTCGATCACGGCGCTCATGGGCGTGTTGATGGTGGTCGGTATTGCCGTCTCGAACGGCATTCTGCTGATTGACGACGCCAACCGCCGATTCACGGAAGGCGCCGACAAGCTGGAAGCGGTCGTTGCCGCCGCGCGCACCCGCTTCATCCCCATTGCCATGACCAGCCTGGCCACGGTGATTGGCCTGATTCCAACAGCGCTGGGGCTAGAGGCAGGCACCGAATCCAATCAACCGCTGGCGCTCGCGGTGGTCGGCGGGCTGACGTCGTCGACCTTGCTGTCGTTGTTTCTCGTGCCGGTGATGTTCCTGCTCATTGCGCGCCGCCCGGCTGAAAACGCGTCGCCCGCGCTGGTTCCGCAGCCGAGCCATTAGCGGCCGCGCGGGCGAAGGCGGCAGGGTTTGGGAACCCTCCGAAACTTCCTCCCAAGCAACCGGCAGGGTTTGGGAACCCTTTGAGGGTTTCCCAACCAAGACGATCCCAGGTGTTCCCCCACTGCCCTCCTCGCGATCGCGACGCATATCTAGAGCTAAACGTCGCTCGCGGCGTTCAGCACAAGCATAAGAGTGCACGAGGAGGAGAAATCAATGTTTCACACGAGGTGGTATCGATGGACGGGGGTCGCGCTCGGCGTGTTGCTGGGTGGCGGCGTTGCGGTGGCTTCGCCCGACTCTGGCGGCGACACCAGCGCCCAGGAGGACCAGTCCTCCTCGGGTGACACAGCCGGCTGCAAGGAGGCGGGCGTCACGGTGACGTTCGGATCGGGGTCGACGAGCATCAACGCGCGCGGCCGCACGTCGTTGAACGCCGTCGCCAAGTGGGCCAAAGGGGAGTCCGGCCGAACGATCCGCGTCGACGGCTACACCGACAAGACCGGCAACGCCGCCAAGAACAAGATGCTCAGCGAGAAGCGCGCCGACGCGGTGAAGAACTATCTCGTCGCGAGGGGCGTCGATCCGGACAGCATCGCGACCACGGGCCACGGCCAGGAGGCCGATCGCCCGGATCTCAAGAACACGCGCGCCGTCGCGGTCACGGCCTGCACGCCGCCCAAGACGGCGGAGGCGCCGCCGCCTGCGGAGAAGCCGGCTGAGCCGGCGCCGGTCGCGGAGACCGCGCCCGAGGTTCCCCCGCCGCCGCCGCCGCCGACGGTGATCGAGACGCCGCCGCCGCCGCCCGCCGTGGTGATCAACAACATGCCGCCCCCGCCGCCGCATTCGGACATGCCGCTGTCGGTGATCGGCGTCGGCGTCACGCTGGGTGGAGGCGCGGTGGGCTTCTGGCAGGACGGAACCAAGTCGTTCGTCGACATCGGCGGGTCCTGGGACGTGCGCGCGACCATCGGGACGCGGCTGCCAATCGCGTTCGAAGCCGCTTACGTCGGGTCGGCCCAGGGCTTCAAGAATGACCTCGGCCTGGAGAACAATGCGGTGCTGCTGGGGAGCACCGCGGAGGGTGACATCCGCATCAACATCCTCCGCGGGCGCATCCAGCCCTACGTCTTCGGCGGCGCCGGCTGGACCAACTACCGGATCGTCAACACGGCGATCTCGACGTCGGATCTGCAGCGCAGCGACAACGTCCTCGAGATCCCGTTCGGTGCGGGCCTGACCGCGCGGCTCGGCCACGCGCTCCTGCTGGACATCCGCGGCACGGGCCGCTGGACGTTCGACGACGACCTGTTCAAGAACGTCGCCACCGCCACCAACGCCGGCGACTCTCACCTCTACACCTGGATGGGCAGCGCCCACCTGGGCTGGGAGTTCTAGGCGCCGCGTCCGAGGAAACAACGAACGGCAATCCCGCGTGAGCCGGCGGTCGGGAGCAATCCCGATCGGTTGGCTCACGCGGCATTTGAGATGTCCGCAAACCATCGACGCGAGCACACCCCATGAGATTCAATCTCCTGACAGCGGCGATTGCGGTGCTGCTGTTCGTCGCCTTGGTGGTCTGTCAGGAAGTCGGCCGCCGTTTCGGGCACGCGCGTTGCGCGCGCGAGGGCGACAAGCTGATCGCTGTCGGCGCCGTCGACGCGGCGGTGTTTTCGTTGCTGGGCCTGCTGATCGCGTTCGCCTTCGACGGCGCGGCCGCGCGCTTCGACCACCGGCGCGACCTGGTGACCGACGAGGTCAACAAGATCGGCAGCGCCTACCAGGAACTGGCGTTGCTGCCCGCCGAGCCGCGCGCCGCGATCCAGGCCCAGGTGCGCCAGTACCTGAGCGCGCGCATCGAGACCTACGCTGCGCTGCCCGACATCGACGCCGCCCGCGCCTCGATGGCTCGATCGGAGCGGTTGCAAGACGAGATCTGGGACGCGCTGGTTCACGCGGCGCGCGCCGCGGGAGACGCGGCGGTGATCGTCGTGCTGCCGGCGTTCAACGACATGTTCGACGCCGCCACCACGCGCACGCTGGCGATCCAGATGCACCCGCCGATCATCGTGTTCGTCATGCTGGGCGGCGTGGCGCTGTTGAGCGCGCTGCTGGCCGGCTACGGCATGGGCGCCTTCTCGGCGCGCCCCGTGGTGCACATGCTGATCTTCGCCGGTACGCTCGCGCTGGCGATCTACGTCGTTCTCGAGCTGGAATTCCCGCAGATCGGCTGGGTCAGCGTCGAACGATCCGATCGCAACCTGGTGCACCTGCTGGAACACATGAAATGACCCGCAACGGGGAGCGGGCGTCGAGAGCATGTCGGAAAAAGGAAGAACCTCACCCCTCTCCGTTTGATTGATGGTTGACGGCAACGGGGGGAGCGGTCAATGACGCCAGCGGCGCCGACGTGTGATCGAACTCAGGGACGTGAACGTCTGATCGCGCTCGATGGTTTGCGGGGCGCGGCCGTGCTGCTGGTCATTTTGCACCACGGAATCATCGTCTCCAGCGGCCGGGCGCACGATCGCCTGTACCAGGCGGCGACGTTTGGCTGGGTCGGCGTGGATCTGTTCTTCGTGCTCTCGGGGTTCCTGATCACGGGCATTCTCTGCGACACGCGCCATCAACCAAACTACTTCGGCAGGTTTTTCATCCGGCGCGCGTTGCGGATCTTTCCGCTCTATTACGTTGCATTGCTGGCGCTGTTGATTTGTTTGCCGTTCATCGACGGGCAATCGGCCGACGAGTTTCGGCGCAATCAGGGCTGGTACTGGGCCTACCTGGTCAACATCTTCTCGTCGCTCCACCCGCACGCGCCCAGCGTGGCGCGCACCGGGCATTTCTGGTCGCTGGCGGTCGAGGAGCAGTTCTATCTGCTGTGGCCGGTGGTGGTGATGCGGCTCGACCTGCGGCGTCTGCGCGCTGTCTGCGTGACCGCGATCGCGGCAGCACCGCTCTTGCGCGCGGTGCTGCTGTTCCGGCTCCGTCTCGACAGCGTCTGGGTCTACACACTGCTCCCCACGCGCATCGACGCGCTGATGGTCGGCGCGCTGCTGGCGATCGCCGCCCGCGACCGCGAGACCATGACGCTGCTCGAGCGCTGGCTCGGCCGGCTCACGGGTCTGGCGCTGGTCGTCGTCGGCGTCGTCGTCTATCGCCAGCGCTCATTCGTGTTTCACGACCGCGAGGTTCAGCTCTTCGGGTATTCGGCGGTCTGCGTTCTCGCCGGCGCGCTGGTCGCCGGGCTGACCTGGTCGTCGCGCAGCTCGTGGCTCAAACGCACGTGCGAGAGCTCTCTTCTGCGTTGGTTCGGCCGCTACAGCTATGCCGGCTACGTGATCCATTTTCCGCTGATGTATCTCCTGCTCGACCGCTGGAAGCGCGTCCTCGGCTCGACGCTGCTGTCACTCGCAGGCGTGCCCGGGCGGTTGCTGTTCACGCTGGTGAGCCTCGGCACGTCGGCCGGGCTCGCCTACCTGAGCTGGTACGTCATCGAGCGGCCGTTTCTGCGCCTCAAGCGTTTCTTTCGATACGAACGTTGAGGCGGCTGGCTCACCGCGCGCCACGCGCACGCGTGCGGACGAACAGCCCGCCCCGCGGCCATGCGTCGCCCGCTTCACGCTCGGTCTCCCGCGGCTCGGCGAGCGCCCGATAGGCGAGCCCGCCGATCGCGCCGCCCACCAGCGGCGCCACCCAGAAGAGCCAGAGTTGTCGCAGGGCCCAGCCGCCGGCGAAGAAGGCAACGCCGGTGCTGCGCGCCGGATTCACCGACGTGTTGGTCACCGGAATGCTGACCAGGTGAATCAGCGTGAGCGCCAGCCCAATGGCCAGCGGCGCGAACCCGGGCGACGCCTTGCGCGTGTCGGTGGCACCCATGATGATCAGCAGAAAGCCGCAACTGAGCACCAGCTCGCACAGCGCCGCGGCCGGCAGTCTGTATCCACCCGGCGAGTGGGCGCCGTAACCGTTGGACGCGAAGCCAGACGCGAGAGTGAATCCGGGCGCGCCGGACGCGATGCCGTACAGGACCAGGCCCGCCAACAGAGCTCCCAGGACCTGGGCCGCGATATAGGCGGGCGCGTCGCGGCCCGCAAAGCGTCCACCCAACCAGAGCCCGACCGTGACCGCAGGGTTGAAGTGCGCTCCCGATACCGGCCCCAGCGCGTACGCCATCGTGAGCACGGTGAGGCCGAACGCCAGCGCGACGCCGGCAAAGCCGATGCCGAGCCCGGGAAACGCTGCCGCGAGCACCGCGCTGCCGCATCCGCCGAGGACCAACCAGAACGTTCCAAACACCTCAGCAATCGACCGCCGCCACAGAGACATCCCCGCACCGCCTTTTGCGCCCTGAGCCGAATCTAAGGAGACCGGCTCGCGAAGCCACCGCGACCGTTGACGCCCGGCTTGTACCCGACCTCTTCGACAACACCTTGAAGACATGACCCGGGGCCGGCGTTGGATCGCCCGAATCCCGATCGCGCTCGCGGCGTTGGTCGTGCTCGTGGTCCTCGCGCCTCCGCTGCTGTTGCGCGGACCGCTGCTGACGGCGCTGGTGCGGCACGAATCGAAGAGCTTGTGCGGAACGCTCGAGATCAGCGGCGGACACATCGGCGTCGACACGACGATGGCGTTGATTCTCCAGCGGCCGTTCAGCATCGCGCTCGACGGCGTGCGCGTCCGCGAGCCCGAGGGCGACGACCTGTTCCGCGCGCGCGAGCTCCGGCTCCACCTGACGCTGCGGCGCCACCCGTGGCAGGTCGTCGTCGATCGGGCGCGCGTGGCCGGCGGGATGTGGCGCATGGTGAGCCGCGGCAACGGCGTACCGCTGACCGTCGCGCTCGCGGAGATCCCCGCCGCGGGGCGCGGCGCCTGCCGCGCGCCGACGCCCCCGAAGACGCCCGGAGAGACGCCCGACGCACCGCCACGGCTCGGCCCCCTGTTCACGATCCAGGCGGTGACCCTGCACGACGTTTCGCTGGTGCTGTCGTTCCCCGAGTGGGGCGTCGCGTTCGACGCGCTCGACGCGCGCGGCAGCCTGAACGTGCGCGGAACCCGAGACGGTGCGCAGGTGCTGTTCGACGCGCACGACGTGCAAACCAGCCGGGAGGGATCGCTGCGCATCGGGCCCGCCGGAAAGAGGGAGACGTTCGAGCTGCGCTTCGATAGCCTCTCCGTTCCGCGCCTTGCGGTCACCGGCGCCGCGCCCTCCGATCTGACGCTGACCATCGCGGAGGCGCGCACGCGCGGCGCGCAGCTGTCGGGCGAGGCGCTTTTCACAGACGTGCTCGCGCCCCACTCGTTGGGGCGCAAGGCGGGGATCGTCCTGTCGGCGCGCTGGACCGAACTCGGCCAGGCGCTGGAGCGCGAACCGAGGTTCGCTGCCGTCGGGCGGCGGCTGGCGATGCTGCACGCCGGCGCGCGAGTGTCGTTGCGCGGGCCGTTCGAAGCGCTCGTCGGATCGGCGGCGATCGACGGCAAAGGGGTCTCGCTGCAGGCGCAGCTGCTGCCGCACCGCCGCTATACGCTGGATGCGATCTTTCGCGCGCTCGACACGCGGCCGTTGCTCGGACGCGCACAGCGGGCGGCACTGGGCGGCCGGCTCGACGGCCGCGTCTCGGTGAGCATGCAGCTGGGCCCAGGACCACGGGACAGGTCGGTCGCCGTCGACAGGCTCGCGCTCGCGCTCGGCCGGGACGCGGTGGGCGACGGCGTGCCACGCCGCTGGGTGATCGCGCAGCTGCCACGTCCCTCATTGGGCGTGGCCGAACCGAGCGCCGACGAGGTGCGCGTCACGCTGGGCGCCGTCACGCTCCAGCGCGGCGAGCTCGTCGTCGATCCGTTTCGCGTGCAGGCATCCGGCGTCGCGATCGCGGGGCACTTGCGCGCCCGCGCCGCCGACGGACTCGCGCTGCGCACGCAATTCCTCGCCGAGTCGCGCGTCACCTGGCGCGGCGAGAGCTTTCGAATGCCGGCGCGCCTCGACGTCGAGCGCAACGTCGCCGGCGATCTGACGATCACCCCGTTTGCGATCGCCAACGTCGCGGGCGGGGCGGTCGAGGTCGGAGGATCGCTCCGCCACGACGGCTCCGTCGCATTGAATGCAACGGTCACGCGCTATCCACTGGCGCATCTGCCCGGCGTGGCGCGTGCGCACGTGCCGGGCCAGAGGGCCCCGCTGGGACAGCTGCTGGCTGGCCAGCTCGACGCCGCGTTCGCGCTGCGCGGGACACAGCGATCGCCGTCGCTGTCCGGACGGCTCGCGCTCGCCAACCTCCGCTCGGCCAACCGACCGATGGGCGACGGCGCGATCACCTTCGACGCGATCGAGGGCGGCACGCGCTTTCGGGGTCGATTGCTCGACGGAATCGATTTGAGTGGCTCATTCACCCGACGGGCGGGAGCGAGCGTGCACGCGCGGCTGGCGCTGGCGCCGATCCAGAGCGCGCTGCCCGCGCTGCGGCTCAGACGAGCGAGCGGAACGATCAGCGCCGACCTGGGCTGGCGGCCCGACCGGTCGAAAGCGACGCCTCCCATCGACGCGGACGCCTCCTGGGCACAACCGTTGTCGATATGGCCCGCGCGACTGCCGGCCGCGATCGAGATCCAACCGGCGCGCGTCGCGCTGCACGACGGCGACCTCGCCGTCTCGAACCTGATCGCGCGCTCGTCGGGTGTGCAGGCCACGGCCGCCGGACACGTGCGCATCGATGCGGACGATTCTGGCGCGAGCGCGCTGGCCGGAACCCTCGACGTCGTCGCCGATGGCGACCGGCTCGGACCGTGGCTCGGGGCCGGAGCCGGCTTCCGGGGCGGCGGCTCGGCCGCGCTGGGCGCCAAGGTGTCCGGCTCGCTGCGCGCCCCGCGCGTGAATGCGCAGGCGCGCTTCCAGGCGCTGACGCTGGATTGGCCCCGCTCGCCGGTTGGCGCCATTCGCCTCGACGGACCGCTGACCATCGACGGTCCGATCTCCGGTCGGCCTGCCTCCACCGACACAGGCCCGCGGCTGGTCATCGGGCCGTTGCTGGCGCGGCTCGGCACCGGCGGCTGGGTCCTCCTCGCCGGCGAGCACGGCCCAGGACGGATCCAGCTGGCGCCCGAGCGCTCACCATTGCCGATCGCCGGGATCGATCTGCTCGTCCGCGGCGCAGGCCTGACGACCCGCGAACCGATCGGCGGCGTGAGCATCCGCGGGCTGGCGCTGGCGCTGGCGCTGCGGCCGCGGGAGCCCAGCGCACGGACCCTGCGCGTGACCGGCTCCGTGCACCTCGGCCGGACCGTCTATCGCATCGGCGCGACCAGGAGCAGCGCGCCGGCGAAGCCGAAAGCACCGGCCGCGCATCACCCGACGGCGCTGGATCGCATCTATGCACGCATCTATGCCGACGACGTCCAGATCATCGGCGCGCGCGACGCCGTCAGAGCCAAGGTCTCCTACGCACCGACGGTGACCGTCGGCGTGCACTGTAGCATCAACGGCCCCATCGCCGCCCCACATATCTCTGGCCGGGTACGGGGCGCCGGCCTCTATTCGCGCATCGCACTGGCGGTCGCTGACTGGTTCACATCGCGCAATCTGCGCGGCTGCGATTTCGGCCCGAAGTGAAGCGCCGGCGCACCCAATCGTCGGCGCTTCGGATTCGCTGATTGCCGACCGCACCCCTTTTCGCGAATATGCGCCACACGCCAGAGTTGCGCATGTGGATCGCCGAGAACAACACGCCGTTTCCGATCGAACGGAGCTTCCTGCGCGACCGCGAAGGTGGCGAGGTCTGGATCACGATCGTCAAGGCGGCGTTCGACATCCGTCCCGACGGAACACTGCGCGCGGCCAAGGGCGAGCACCAAGTCTCGCCTGCACGCGTCGCGAAGTGGAGCGGCGAACCAGGCAAATCCAGCCTGCTCCACGACACCGACGTCATCATCGGCAAGGCCGGCACCGACATCCTGATCAAGGGCCACGCGTGTGCGCCGCGCGGCCGGCCGGCGACGTCGGTCGACGTCGGCTTTCGCGTCGGCCCGCTCAGCAAGCACATCCGCGCGCACGGCGTCCGCGCCTGGATGCGCGGGCGCCAGAGCGGCACGGTGGTACCCGGGCCGGCGCGCCCGTTCGATCGAATGCCGATCGTCTACGAGAACGCGTTCGGCGGCAGCGACCCCACCCCGCCGCCAGGCAAGCCGGCGGGCAGCACCCAGAATCCCGTCGGAGTCGGTTTCACCTACCAGCCGCAGGCGCTGCTCGACCGCGCGGCGCCTCGTCTGGAGGCACCCGACGCGCCGCTCATGGCCGGGCCGTTCGAGATGGCGCCGGTCGGCTTCGGGCCGATCGCGCCGAGCTGGGCGGCGCGCGCCGGCTTCGCCGGGACCTACGACGATGCCTGGAAGGAGAGCCGAGCGCCGCTGCTCCCCAGGGACTTCGACGAGCGGTTCTGGCGCGCGGCGCCAGCGGACCAGCAGGTGCGCGGATTCCTGCCGCCGGGGTCGCGCGTCGAGCTGACCGGCTTCACGCCCGACGGTCTCCTGGCCGTACGGTTGCCAGAAATAAAGTTTGGAATTCGCGTTCACTTTACGGATGGCGACGCTAGCGCCGCAGCCGTGCTGCACACCGTACACCTCGATCCCGACGAACGACGTGTCCTGATGGTCTGGCACGCCAGCTATCCGTGCCACGGGCGCGACCACAAGCTGCGTCAGGCAATCGTCGAAATGGAAGGGGACCGGTCGTGCCTGTCACCGTAAACGTCAACGATCTGAGCGTCATTCACCAGACCAGCAACGGCATCGCGACCGCGACCGTGCCCGACGTGTGCAAGACGCCGTCGGCTGCGGGACCGGTGCCGATCCCCTACCCGAACATCGCGATGTCGTCGGACCTGGTCAGCGGCACGACCACGGTGACCATCGACGGATCGCCGGCCGCGATCCAGAGCTCGAAGTTCGTGAAGAGCAGCGGCGACGAAGCCGGCGTCGCCGGCGGAGTCGCCAGCAGCGTGTTCATGATGGAGGCGACGTTTCTTTCGTTTTCGCCGACGGTGACCTTCGATGGCCAGCCGGTCTGCCGGCTGACCGACAAGATGCTGATGAACAAGGGCAACACCGTCTGCATGGCCGGCGCGTGCAACCCGGCGGTCACCTCGTGCCCCGACAGCGCGCCCCCGGCGCCCGCACCGGACGAGGCCAAGCTGTGCGTGCTCTCGTCGTTCTCGATCCTGTGCGGCCACGGCGGCCGACAGCTCGCCCCGATCGACCTCATCAAGGAAGTCAATCCGGCGGCGCTGCAGGTCATCAGCACGCCCGACAAGGCCGACGCCGTGGCCGTTCAGTGGCTCGGGACCTGCATCGCGAATCATCCGTTCTGCCCCTCGGTCATGGTGGAGAGCGGCGAGGACGGGACCACCACCGCGATCGACCGAGGCTCGGAGACCTTCGACGTCCCCGCGCAGAGCCATCCCGTCGCGCGCGACTGGGCCGCCATCTTCAAGCTGCTCGCGCTGCAAAAGGATCTGCCGCACGCCTCCTACACGGTGTATTCGGTCCTGTGCCAGGGGCACGACCACGCCGACGTCAGCAACGGTCGCGGCATAGAGGTGGACGTCTTCCCCAAGGCCGAATGGAAAGCCGACTTCTCGATCACCTACAAGCACAAGAACGAGGAAGCCGCGGACGGCAGCGAGAAACCGTTCGACTACGAGCCCGAGGCGACCTGGGTCGTCGGTGGCTCGGCGGAGGCGGTGCTGGGCAGCGACAAGTACAACTACTCGCTCGACTCGGGGGTCAAGGCCGACGCCCTACCGCTCTTCGGTTCGTTGCTCAGCAAGATCGGGAAGATGGGCAAGGTCTTCGAGTCGATGTCGAAGATGGGCCTGCAGGTCAAGCTCGAGCCCAAGTGGCCGAGCTGGAAGTTCAGCGGCGGGCTCAAGCTGATCGAGATCCCGAAGAAGCGGATCGTCGGCTCCGAGGGCAACTTCAAGTTCGGGTTCGATCCCCTGTTCGGCATGGGGATGGAGATCAGCATCCTCGACTGGCTGATCAAGTTCGCGGGCGTGCTGACCGGCGGCGAGCCGGTCGCGGAGTTCATCGTGAAGGTGCGCGACCTGGCCGCGAAGGGCTTCGGCGAGAAGGGCAGCTTCGCGCAGGGCAAGCTCGACATCGACATCGTTCTGAAAGTCGAAGGCGAGATCAAAGGCGGCTTCGGCGTCAAATACTCCGATGGAAAAGGCGAGGTGGATTCCGAAGCGTCGCAGGTGGAGGCCTCGATGAGCCTCGCCATCGAGGGCCACGTCATCGGCACGGGTCGCGTCTGGCGCGTCGAAGCGACCGCGGCGGCCAAGATCGGATCGGCCGGAGCCGACGGCAAGGAAGCGAGCAAGGTCACCGGCATCGTGAAACCCAAGGGCGGCAAGGAGCCGTTGGCCGTCTCGGGCCAGCTGAAGTTCAGCGGCCTCGCCCTCTACTACCTCCTCTACTACGAGATCGGCGTGAAGTCCGAGGAGACGACTCCGAAGGAACACGAGGACGATCCCGAGACCAAGCGCAAGTCGGGGTTCCAGAACAAGAACGAGAAGACCGCGAAGTGTGTTCTGCTCGAGGAGTGGACCTGGCCGAAGGGGGGAGGCGGAGGTGAATGACGAGCTGGCCGCCAACGCTCGCTCGGCCCAGCGGCCCGGGATCCTCGAACGACTGGTTTGCGCGGCGTTCCTGCTTCTCTGCATGCCCGGCGCGGCCGGGGCCAAGGCCCCCAACTCGAAACGCGCCGAAAGGGTGACCATGATTCCTGCACGACCCCTCCTCAACCTCCGCGTCGACATCGAGTCCTGCCAGTACGACCTGTTCGTCAACGGAGGGCTGGTCATGCGCAACATGGAGGGGACGCCGGCCCACGAGGAGCAACCGATCAACCACTTCGTCCGCTCCGGCAGCAACGAGATCGAGGTGTTGATCTACGTCGATCCCGACGCGCCCGACACGTGCGAGGCCAAGGTCGCGCTGGTGATCAAGGATGCCGAGCACGAGGAGGCGCCGGGCGTGACCGCGCTGGTGCTCGGGCACACAGCCAAGGCCGGCGCCGCCGATCCGACCGCGGGCAGCACGCCGGCCGGAGTGTTCGACTCGCGGCACGGATTCGAGAAGCCGGCGGACAAGGGTGACTTCAAAGTCGGGCGCGCCAGCCTGCGACACCTGCCGACCCACCGCGATCCGCTCGACATGCTCAGCCGATCTTTCGACCTGCACCTCCCCTTCCCCGAGTGGGCTTTTTTCAAGGGCGACAAGATGAAGCAGGGCTGGGAGTACGAGACCAAGGACGCGCTCAAGGCCGGCTATGCGAAGGTCCTGCCGGCGTACGTCCAGCTCGCGTCGCTGCTCGAGAAGCGCGACGTGAACGGGTACCTCGACGCGTGCGAGGAACGCAGCCACGAGATCGACCTCGCGTTTTACAAGAGCGCGGGCGAGACGCGCCGCCGCCTCGCCCAGGAGCTGACGACCGCGTTCAAGGATCCGACGCTCAAGCTCGAACCGACGACGCCACCACCGGGCAAGTTCTGGTCGTACTCGGTCGGATCGCAGGGCAACCTGATCGCGCTCACGCAGGGCAGCCGCGGCTCGTCGGTCATCGGCTTCGAATCGACCAACGGCAGCCTGTACCGGCTTGGATTCCCGGTCGTGTTTCGCAAGCAGGGCGATCGCTTCATCGTGACCCGCTGACGTGCCGGCCGACGCGCCCATTCATCTCGTCGCCTTCGGTGCGGTGACGCCGGTCGGCGCGCGCCCCGCGGTGGCCATGGCCGCCGCGCAGGCGGGGATCTCGCGCATCACGATCGACCCCGACGACGAGGACGACGCGGAGGCGTGCAACATCGCGCAGATCTCGACGCTGGCCATCGACGACGTGGCGGCGCGCGGGCGCGCGATGCTCGCGCTGGCGATCGAGCAGGCGCTGGCGCCGCTGCCCGGGCCGGATCTGAAGTCCGCGGCGCTGCGGGTCAGTGTGGCCGCGCCCGCCCGCTTCGACGCTGGGCTCGCGGTCGCGCGGCAACTGGCCCGCCGCTTCTGCGAGGGCGCGCTGCCCGAGCTCGAGACCGACGCCGGGCACGGAGCGGCGGCGCTCTTCGCGCTCGAGCGCGCGCTGCGCCCGCTCGCGCGCGGCGAGCTCGACTTCGCGCTCGTCGCCGGAATCGATGTGCGCAACGATCCACCGTCGCTGGCGCAAGGCATGGCGGCGGAGCGCGTGATCGGGCCGTCGCGGTCCTTCGGTCACGTCCCCGGCGAGGCGGCGGCGGCGGTGCTGCTCGCGGGCGAGCGCGCATGGCAACGGCTGGGGCTCCCCTCGCGCGGCACGCTGGTCGCGGCGTCGACGGCGCGCGAGCCACATCCGCTGGGTTCGGGCCGCACCTGCCTGGGAGCGGGGCTTTCGCAGGCGGTGCGCGGCGTGCTGGCGCGCTTGCCGTCCGACGCGCGCGTCGAGACCGTGACCTGCGACCTCAACGGCGAGCGCTACCGCACCGACGAGTGGGGCTTCACGATCACGCGCGTGGTCGATCGCCTGCGCGACCCGAACGCGTTCATCGCGCCCGCGACCGCGTGGGGAGACTGCGGCGCCGCCAACGGACCGCTCTTGCTCGCGCTCGCGACGGCGGCCGCCGCACGCAACACCGACGGCCGGCACCCGAACGGCGGCGCCCACCTGCTGGTCTGGACCGGCTCCGACGGCGACGACCGCGCGGCCGCGCTGGTGCGTGCGGCGGCGCCGCCCGAGCTCGGCACCATCGCCGGCGACGATGACGCTCGCGCTGCGGGCGCGCCGCCTTGGGCGCGCGCGCTCGACGGCGAGATCCTCGCCGAGATGGCGGCGGAGTGTTCGTTTCGCTACGAGCAGCGCGATTACCAGCTGCGGCAGCTCTCGGGCGAGGAGCTGGTGCACGACTGGCTCGCCGTGGATCGCGTCGAAGCGATCCTGGCGACGCTGACGCGCGGCCTGGCCGAATGCGGCGCGCAGGCGCGCGAGGTGGTGACCGCCGCCGTCGATCCCGAAGCGCCGGGTTCGGTCTACGCGGCGGCGCGCACGTTGCTGGAGGCGGGGCACCTGCCCGCGGTGATCGAGCTCGCCGTGGCGCACGTGCCGGCGGCTCCGCAGCTGGCCGACGCCATCCGGTTCGCCTTTCGCGGGGCCGATCGCACGGGCGCCACGCTCGAGCCCGACCTGCGCGCGCTGTTCGCTGCCGGCCCGACCCTGGCGCCGTTCGCGGTCGAGGTCGCGGCCGCCATGGCGGCGCCGATCGCACCCCACGCGCTGGCGGCGGCGGCCGCAGCGGTCACACCGGCGCAGGCGGTGTCGTTCCTGCGCGCCCTCGGTCAGATCGCGACGCCGGAGGCACGCGCCCTCATCGCCGGCTGGAACGACGCCGGCGTTCCCGAGGATCCGGCGGTGCGGCGCGAGCTCGCGCTGGCGGAGATTCGCGCCGGCGTGTCGGCGCCGCACGTCGTGCTCGCCAACGCCGTGGAGGATCCGGCGCTGCTGCTGCCGGCCGCGCTGGTCGTCGACGGGCGTCAGGTCGGCCTGTTCCTCGGTCACCTGGCGGCGCGCGCGCCGGCCGACGCCGACGCGTTGCTGGCGGCGGGACTGGCGGGCGACGTGGCGGCGATCCCGTGGTTGCTCGATCGCCTGGCCGCCGGCGAGGCGGCGCAAGAACAGTCAGAAGAAGGGTCAGAAGACGCGTCAGAAGGCGCGGCGAAGCAAGCGCTGGCGATGACCGTGACCGCGCTCGAGCTGCTGCTGGGCGCGGCGCCCACCGAGGAGCACGAAGTCCCCGACGGCGACGACGAGGCGGCGCCGCCGCGCAAGATCCGCCGCATCGCACGCGCGCGCGCCGCCTGGACCGCCGTCGCCGATCCGATTGTCGCGCGCCACCGCGGCGCGGGCGTGCGGTTGCGCGCGGGCGTGCCGGCGACGGCGGCGGCCACGGTGTCGCTGCTGGTGCGCCCGCACCTGCCGATCATCGCGCGGCGCTATCTCGCGCACGAGCTGGCGGTGCGGTGGGGTGTGCGCCGGCCCTTCGATCCGCTCGAGACCTGGAGCTCGCAACGCGTCTGGCTCTTCGCGGCCGAGAGCGCGGCGCAACCGCTGCCGGCGGGGTCATGGCAAATCGCGCCATGATCGCTCCTTCGACATCCTGGTAGGCTGCGCCGGATGCGGACGCGCGCGCGCAAGATCGGCTCGAAGGTCGGCTGCAAGATCGGCTCGAAGATCGGCTGCAAGGTCGGCTCGAAGATCGGCTGCAAGGTCGGCTCGAAGATCGCCTGGGCCGCGATGATAGCGACGACGATGGCGGCCACGTGCGCGCTCACGGGGCTGGAGCGGCGCGCGCACGCCGACGAACCGGTGACGGCGGGTGAAAGGATCCTCGGCATCGACAGCGAGGTGCACGTGCTGCCCGACGGGAGCTTGCGCGTGCTGGAGACGATCCGGATCCGCAGCGCCGGCCAGCAGTTCAAGCACGGCCTGCAGCGCGAGTTCCCGCAGACCTACGCGGGTCCGCTCGGCAGCCGTTCCCAGGTCGGCTTCCGCGTCGAGGAGGTTCTGCGCGACGGTGACGCGGAGCCGTTCGCGCTACGCCGCGTGGGTCGTGACGCGGTCATTCGCGCCGGCGACCGCGACGTGCTCTTGCCGCCGGGCGACCACACCTATCGCATCACCTATGTGACAGACCGCCAGCTCGGGTACTTCGCCGATCACGACGAGCTCTACTGGCAGGCCGTGGGCACCGGCTGGCGCCTGCCGATTGATCAGGCGACGGCGACGGTCGAGCTGCCGCCCGCGGCCCAGGGGCAGATCCGAGCCGTCGACGCGTACATCGGCGTCAAGGGAGCGCGCGAACGAGCGAAGCGCGCGCTCTTCGAACCCGACCGCGCCCTCTTCGTGGCCGGCCGCGTCCTCAATCCCGGCGAAGGATTGACCGTGGTCGTCGCGTGGCCGAAAGGGATCGTCCGCGCGCCCACGGCGCAGATGCGCTTCGGCTGGTGGCTGCACGACAACCGCGATGCCGAGGTCGCGATCTTCGGAATCTTGTTGCTGATGATCTTCGTTCGCACGGCGCGGCAGCGGCTGCGCGGCACGAATGACGGAACAGCGCGCGCGGCCGAAACGCCGACCTACGACGGGTTGGCGTCGACGGTCTCGCCGTGCTTGTTGCGCTATGTGGTGCGCGGTGGCTTCGACGATGGCAGCCTGCCGGTCGCCATCCTGGACATGGCGGAACGCGGATGCGTCGCCATCCGGCAGACCGGCGCCCACTACCGCGTCGAGCGGACCGACAAGCCTGTCGCCGCCTTGCCGCCCGAGGAGCAGAGCGCGGCGCAGGCGCTGTTCGCGGAGAAGAACCAGGTGGAGCTGGCGCCCATCGACCGAAAGCGACTGACGGCCGCATCGGAGGCACTGAAGTGGGACCTCGATCGGCTGGCGCCGCGCTATCTGGCCGACGGGCGAACGCCCGCGGCGTGGGGCGTTTTGCTCTCGTTGGTCATTGTCGGCGTGGTGTTCGGGATCGGCAGCGGAGACTGGCACATCGCGGTGTTCGTCGGCGGCGCCTTCAGCGGGTTCGCGTTCGCCTTCTTCGCGCTCACGGGCTGGCTCGCGCGCCTGCTGACCGGCCGGGAGCTCAAACGCGCCAGCGGGGGCGCGGTCGCGATGGCGGTGATCGCCGCGGCCTCAATGGCGATCCCGGCCTCCGCGATGGGGTCTGGCATCGGGCAGGATTCGTCGCCGCTGGCGGTCATCCTCGCCCTCGGCGTGCTGTTCCTGGGTTACCGTGCCGTGCGGCTGCGGCGGCTCCGCAACCGCGCGGGCGAGGCGCTGTATCAGGGCGCGCGGCGCGCGCGCCGCGGAAACGTGGCGGTGGCGTCGAGCACGGGCGCCGAGGCATTCTCGCGACTCTTGCCCTACGCGCTGGCGCTGGACGCGGTGACGGCGTGGGAGGCCGGCCTCGGCGATCTGCCGCCGGCGCCGGATTCACCGGTCATTTTTTA
The DNA here is from genome assembly GCA_964571275.1 of uncultured Myxococcales bacterium. Classification (GTDB taxonomy): domain Bacteria; phylum Myxococcota_A; class Polyangia; order Fen-1088; family Fen-1088; genus DASRQZ01. The sequence goes on along the minus strand of CAZNCQ010000018.1, from coordinate 18,240 downwards.
CCCCTCCTGGTACTACCGCGATCCCAGCTGGAATCAGACCGGCCCGGCGTGGCAATGGAGCTCGTTCACCGACGGTTTCTCCTCGATGACCTCCAAGGCCGCCGCGCCGCCGCCGGGCTCCAGCTCGGGCTCGTCGGGGTCCTCGGGTTCCTCGAGCTCGTCGAGCGGCGGCTCGTCGGGGGGTGACGGCGGTGGTGGTGGAGGCGGCGGGGGCGGCTGGTAGCACGTCGGGCGCCGCGCGCGCCGCTCAGGTGCGCGCGGCCGCGGCGAACTGCGATTCGACCAGACGGGACAGGCGTTCGAGATCGGCGACGGCCACCGCGGCGGACGGCTCTCCGCGTTGCGCGCGCGCGACCTGCAACCCTTGCTTCACCTTGTCGAGAGCGTCGGCAATCTCGTGGCGCGTGGGACGCGCGGGAGGCGATTTCCCGAAGGCGCGCAGAACGTAGAGATAGACGCTGTTGACCGCCTTCGAGATCGGCGCCGGCAATCCCTTGTTCCGCTCCAGCGACAGCAGCAATTCGTCGACGGCCGCGGCCACGCGCGCGAGCGCGACCGTGTCCGTCTCCTGGGGCGGCAGCGCGTCGGCGGGATCGGCGACGTAGCGCGCCGACGGGGCGGGCGGCGGCGCCGGACGTTCCAGGTGCGCCAGCGCCGCGGGCGGCGGCGGCAAGGGGGCGCCGGTGGGCGCCGGCGCGGTGAGCGAGCCCTCGAGGATGCCCGACAGCGTGATCAGCGTCGGGACCGCGATCGCGTCGGGACCGTCGGTCAGCTTCAGCTCGTCGTCGCCGAGGCACATCCCGATCTTGAAGATCGCCTTGCCGATCTCGCCGCGATCCGGCGGCGTCTTGCCGTACGCGCGGAAGATCGACCGCCGGACCGAGTTGATGTGCACGGCCATCGGCTCCGAAAACGAGGTCTGGCGGCGGAGCAGGAGGTCGAGGAGATCGGTGATCGAGGTGGGCAAGCTCATGGGAGCGACGGGGCCGGTCATGGCGTCGACGAGCGTCGGTTATTTTTACGCCGATTCCGCTCGGTTTTGCTACTGAGTTAGAGTCGCCGTCGTCATGGCAAGCACGGATGGGATCCTGCACAGATTGTGGCGGCGGCGCTGGTTGCGGCGGCTCGCGATGGGCGGACTCGGCGCCGTCGCCCTGGTCGCGTTGCTGGGGTTCGTCGTCGTGCCGCCGATCGCGCGCCACGTCGCCGAGAAGCAGCTCGGCGAGCTCCTGGGGCGCAAGGTCGGCATCGGCCGCATCCGGCTCAACCCCTTCGCGCTGTCGCTGGCCATCGAGGACTTCCAGATCTACGAGCCCGACGGGAAGACGCCGTTCTTCGGCTTCTCGCGCCTCTACGTCGACGCGCAGATCTCGTCGGTGTTCCGGCGCGCGCCGGTGATCCAGGAGATCGCGCTCGAATCGCTGCGGCTGCACGTCGTGCGCACGCGCGCGACCGCGGACGCCTGGGCCGACGTCGGCGCCGCCTACAACTTCTCGGACATCGTCGCGCATCTGGCCGCGACGCCGAAGTCGCCCGAGCCGCCGGCGACGCCGGCCGGCGCCGCGCCGCCGCGCTTCTCGCTGAACAACATCCATATCGACGACGCCGCGCTGACGTTCGACGATCGCCCGACCGGCGACCACCACGAGATCACCGGCCTGGCCATAGGCGTGCCGTTCGTCTCGACGCTGCCGGTCTACCTGGACTCGTTCGTCGAGCCCGGGCTGCGCGTGGCCATCGACGGAACGCCGTTCGCGATCCAGGGGCGCACCAAGCCGTTCCAGGATTCGCTGGAGACCGTGCTCGAGCTGCGGCTGAAGTCGCTGGATCTGACGCGCTATCTGCCGTTCGTGCCGCTGCGCCTACCCTTCGCCGTCCAATCGGCGCGGCTGTCGCTGGCGCTGGACGTCGGCTTCACGCGCCCGCACGACGGCGCGCCCAAGCTCACCGTCAAAGGCGACGTGGCGCTGGAAAAGCTGGACGTCAAGGAGAAGCACAAGACGGGGCCGAGGCCGCTCTGCGCGCTGGAGCGGTTCGCTGTGAAGATCGGCGACAGCGACGTGACCGCGCAGAGATTCCACATCGAGGAGGTCGCGATCGCGGGGCTGGACCTTCATGTGCGCCGCGAACGCGACGGGACGCTGAACCTGGCGCATCTCGCGCCCGGCGCCGGCGAGCCGAAGCACGCAGAAAAGGCCGAAACAAAGGCACCGAAGAAGACCAAGGACGCGGAAGCCGGGCCGCGGTTCGCGCTCGATCGGTTCACGCTGGAGAAGACGACGGTTCACTTTCGCGACGAGACGGTCGAACCGGTGTTCGTCACCGACGTTCGCGACATCGACGTCGCCGTGCATGGCCTCTCGAACGCGCCCGGCGTGACGGCCACCGTCGAGGCCAGCCTGCGCGCGGTTCCCGGCGGCACCGTCAAGGACCACGGGACGCTGCGGCTCGAACCGCTGGCGGCGAGCGGGCGACTGACCGTCGACGACGTCGAGCTCGCGCGCTTCGCGCCGTACTACCAGAACCTGGTCGCCTTCGACATCGGTTCGGGGCGTGTGAAGGTCGGCGCCGAGTACCACTTCGAGCAGGAGCGCACGCGCGCGATCGTGCGCGTCAGCGACGCGCACGCCGACCTGGACGATCTGGCGCTGCGGCGCCGTGGCGCGCGCGACGACTTCTTCCGGCTCGCGGCGCTCGGCGTTCACGGCGCGGCGCTGGACCTCGACGCTCATACCGTGAGCGTCGCCGAGGTCGTCACCCACGACGCGCGCTTGCGCGCGGCGCGCGACGCGAAGGGCGTGGTCGATCTGTCGACGCTGGTGCCGGCGGCGCCGAAATCGCCGCCAACATCGCCGCCACTTGCCGCCGCGGCCGCGCCGGCGGCGCCAGCGCCGGCGTGGACCGTCACGGTGGCGCGCTTCGATCTCGAGAAGTGGGGCGTGCGCTTCGACGATCGCTCGGTGGTACCGGCCGCGGCGCTGACCGTCGATCCGATCGCCCTGCACGTCACCAACCTGTCGACCGCGCCGGGTGCCAAGCTGGGGCTGGACCTGCGCCTGGGCGTCAACAAGACCGGCCGCGTCCAGGTCACCGGCACCACGACGCTGCCGCCGGTGTCCGCCAACCTGCGCTTCGATCTGCGCGCGCTCGAGATCCTCCCCTTCCAGCCTTATTTCCAGGACCAGGTGAACCTGACCGTCACCGGCGGGACGATCGGCGTCAAGGGTCAGGCGGCCGTGAAGATCGGCGCGGCGCCGCAGCCGCCGCAGATGAATGTCACCGCCGACATCGACGTCAACGACCTCGCCACCGCCGACCGCGGCAAGAACGAGCCGCTGGTCGGCTGGCGGTCGTTCCACGTCGGCACGCTGCACGTCGCGACCGCGCCGATGGCCCTGTCGATTGGCGAAGTATCGCTGGCTGACTTCCGCTCGCGCGTGGTGGTGACCGCCGATGGCGGCATGAATTTGCAAACCGCGTTCGCGAAGCCAGGCGCCACGGCGGTGCCGGCGACCACGAAGACGGCGAGCACGAAGACCGGCGCGGCGCCGCCGCCCAGCGCCGCAGCGACGACCGACGCGCCGATGCCGATCACCATCGGCAAGCTCACCTTGCAGGGCGGGCAGATCACGTTCAGCGATCGCTCCATTCAGCCGGCCTACACCGCCGAGATCAGCGACCTCACCGGGCGGGTCTCGGGCCTGTCGTCGGTCGCCGGGACCACCGCCGACGTCGACGTCCACGGAGCGATCAACCGCTCGGGCGCGCTCACCGTCGCGGGCAGCGTCAACCCGCTGGCCAAGGAGATCTCGCTCGACGTCCAGGTGAGCCTGAAAGACATCGAGCTGCCGCCCGCGAGCCCTTACACCGGCAAGTACGCTGGCTACGTGATCGACAAGGGCAAGCTGGATCTCGTGCTGGCGTACAAGATCGCCAACCGCAAGCTCGAGGCGACGAACAAGCTGGTGCTGGATCAGTTCACCTTCGGCGACAAGGTCGACAGCCCCGACGCGGTGAAGCTGCCGGTGCGTCTGGCCGTGGCGCTGCTCAAGGATCGGCGCGGCGTGATCGATATCGACCTGCCGATCGCCGGCTCGCTCGACGATCCGGAGTTCAAGGTGGGGGGCGCGATCTTGAAGGTCCTCGGCAACCTGGTGGTCAAGGCCGTGACCGCACCGTTCTCGATGATCGCGGCGGCGTTCGGGGGCGGTGACGAGCTGTCCCGGATCGATTTCGCCGCCGGCGCGGCGGCGCTGGACGCCACGGCGCAGAAGCGGCTGGCGACACTGGGCAAGGCGCTGCGCGAGCGGCCGGGCATCTCCTTCGAGATCGAGGGCGGCGCCGACCCCAAGCTGGATCGCGAGGGTCTGCGGCGCGCGGCCTTCGAACGCAAGCTCAAGGCCAAGAAGCTCGCGGCGATGGTGCAATCCGGCGCCGCCGTCGCGTCGGTCGATGATCTCGCGATCGATCCTGGCGAGCGATCGGGGCTGCTCGAGGCCGCGTACAAAGCCGAGACGTTCCCCAAACCGAAGAACGGCGTCGGGCTGGAAAAGACGCTCGCGCCGGCGGAGATGGAGGCGCTGATCCTGAACAACACGCGCGTCGAGGACGACGACCTCAAGGCGCTGGCGTTGCGGCGCGCGACGGTGGTGCAATCCGCGCTCGCGAAGGCGGTGCCGGGTGGCGCCAGCCGCCTCTTCCTGGTGACGCCGCGCCTGGCCGGCCCGGGCGGGCACGCGGAGTTCAAGCTCAAGAAGGATTGAGCCGCGCCGACGCCTGCGCTCAAAAGTAGCGGACCAGCTCGGCGATGGCGCTCGCAGCCTGCGGCAGGCTCCCCCGCTCCGACTGCGGCGTCCCGACGTTCGCGCTCAGCGACAGCGTGAGCGTCCAGCGATCCGAAATCGCGTAGCTCGCCGCCAGCTGGGTCAGCGTCGAGCCGTCGCGCAGGCTGACGAACGCGAACGCATCGACCTCCAGGTCGTCGATCACGGCGTCGGGCCAGGCCAGGCGCACGAACGCGTTGTGCCGGCTCGCCGGCTCGAGCTCCGCGGCGGCGTACCCGCGGATGTACCAGAGCTCGGGCGCGAGCAACGGGTTGGCCCGGCCGGCCGCGAACCAGCGTGCCCAATCGTCGGCGGTGAGCGCGCCCTGATGAAGGTGATATTCGAAGTTCAGCGTCAAGCGCGTGCCGAGGGTCCACGACGCGCCGGCGGCGACCTCGTTGCGCCACGCCTGCGACGGATCGGTCGGGATCGGCGGCGGCAGCGCGGGCGGCAGCGTCCCGCTCTGCCGCCCATAGTCGATGGCGCGCGTGATGAGATCACCCTCATAGCCGAGCGCCCACTCGGCGTAGGCGACCACGCTCGATCCCAGCGGGCGGGTCAGCGCCAGGCCCGCCTTCGATCGCCGCCGCTCGACATAGAACAACGCCTGCGCGCTGAGATCGCCGGCGTTCGCGCTCGCGCTGGCGAGCACGCGATGTGCGGCGTTGGTGGCGTCGAAGCGCGGGGCGATCCCGATGGCGTCGTCGGCGATCGGCGACGGCGCGAACAGCTTCGGCGCATAGAGCAGGCTCACCGCGCCCCGATCGCCGATCGCCTGCGCCCGGACCATCAACGTGCCGAGCCGGTTGCGGCTCAAGACCGACGGATCCAGCGACGCTTGACCCACCAGCGTGCGCGGCCGAAAGAGATCGGTCGGATTGAAGCCGAGCGCCACCCCGTTGCGCACGTTGATGCGACCCGCTTCGAGATAGATCCGCGCGCGCGGCTGCCAGCTCGCGTAGGCCTCGCGCAGCTCGTTGCGCGCGGTCGCGCGCGACCACCGCGGCACGTCCTCCTGCGCGATCAGATCGACGCGGTCGCTCAGCACCAGCTTCAACGAGCGAAACGCAGGCCACTCGGCCACGAGATCGGCGCTGGTGCGGTTCTGCCACCGGTAGGGCGGCGGCGGCGGGAACGGCACGATGGGCTCGCGGGGCGTCGCCACGGTCAGCGCGTCTTCGAGGTAGAACCGCACCTGCGGTACCCGGCGCGCCGGAGCGGGCGCGGCCTCGACGGGAGCCGAACTCGGCACGGACGCCGGCACGGACGCGGGCACGGACGCCCCCGCGGACGCCCGCGCCGGCGACAGAACACCGGCGGCGGTGGGGATTCGATCCAGGTCGCCGTCCTCGCCAGACGGCGCCGCGGCGACGACGCCCGCGTACAGCAGCGCGAGCGCGGCGAACGGGATCGCCACGATCACTCCTCTTCGAACCGGGGCAGATAGTCGCGCTGGAACCAGGCCTCGGGCAGCTCCTGTGCGCGATATTCCGCGCCCTCGACGGTGGTGACCAGATTCGCGTCGACGGCGTCGATGATCACCGTCTCCGTCGGCCGCGTCACGCCCAGCACGTCGGCCAGCTTGCGGTAGTACGCGATCTTGAGCAGCCGCCCGCTGTCCGAATAGAACTTGCCCTTGAGCGCGCGGTAGCTGTCGCGCTCGACCCAGTATTCGAGCCGCGCGTAGACCGCGTCGCCGGTCGCGGCGAGCAGGTTCAGGTGCCAGGCGTGGCGGTCCTGGTGGTCGGCGTCCTTGATCGTCTCCTCTCCGACCAGCGTCGCCGTGTAGTCGTGCGCCAGGTTGACGGTCAGCACGTCGCCGTTCGACGCCTGACCCACCAGCCGCTGCTGCGCCGAGATGCGAACGCTGGTCTTCGACGCCGGGTCGTAGAACCACATCTTGCTCGCGTCGAGCAACACCAGCTTGCCGGCGTCGCGCGGCGGATCGATGTAGCGCACCAGGTTCTTGAACGGGCGCGCGCCGCCCGCGTTCGCGGGGTCGGGCTTCGGGTCGGGCTTGGCGTGAACCCCCAGCACCACGCGCTCGCGCGCCTGGCCGTTGCGGTAGGTGGTCAGCGTCAGCGTGCTGCGAAATGACTGCTGCGGGTTGCGTGCGCGATCCGACGCCTCGACGATCTCGCGCGCGCTGGGCGGTGCCGCCCAGGCGCGCGCACCGGCGAGGAGCAGGCCGCTCAGCGCGACGACGAGCAGGCTCGGTCTCGACGTCCACTTCGACTTCGACATGTTCATGGTGCGGCTCCTTTACACGTGGCGGAGGGCGTCGACGACCGGGAGGCGCGCGCCGCGGTTGGCGGGAATCAGCGCGGCCAGCGTGGCCGCGACGAGCAGCGCGAGCCAGACGCGCAAGACCAGACCGGTCGAGCCCGCGGTCAGGATCTCGAGCGGGATCGGCGCCGCCTGCCCCGGCGGCGTCCAGGTCATGCCCGCGTGATTCACGGCGGTGGCGATCGCCTGCGCCAGCGCGGCGCCGATGGTCGCGCCGATCGCGCCCAGGATCGCGCCCTCGACGACGAAGAGCCGGCGGATGCCGGAGCGCCGCACACCCATCGCGCGCGCGGACCCGATCTCCGTCGTCCGCTCCATCACGCTCATCCCCATCGTGTTCACGACGGTGAAGAGCACGATCACGCTCATGATCAGCGAGATGAACGCGAAGATCGCGCGGAACATGCCGACCGCTTGCTTGTAGAACGGCTGCAGCTCGGCGAAGTCGCGCAGCTCGAGATCCAGGTGGCGCTCGGCGAAGAGCGCGCCGAGACGCGCGCGCGCCATCGCCAGATCACCGGTGTGGCGCAGCTGCACGACGATGCCAGTCGCCTTCGGCTCCGAGCGGCCGTAGACCAGCTTCTGCGCGAGGTTGATGTGCATGGCGACGAAGTTGTCGTCGAGCTCGCGCACGCCCTGGGGCTCGGCGCGGCTCACGGCGAGGCTGACGACGTTGGGCGCGCCGCCGGCCGTGGCGGCGAGCAAATCCAGCCGGGGCGGCTCGTTGCCTTTTGCCGCGGCCACGGCCACGCCGTCCGCCTGCGCCAGGCCGGCGAGCGCGCCGTCGAGCCGCGCGCCGGTCGCGCGTGGCGCCGCCGGCCGCGCCGGGCAGTCGCCGATGCGCAGGCGCTCGCACAGTCCCAGGACGCGCGCCAGGCCGACGCCGACGATGCCGCGCGCCTCGTCGTCGTCGCGTAGACCCGACTCCCGCAGCACGCGCCGGCGACTCACGCCGTGCTCGTCCCAGCGCGACAGTCGGTCGCGCTCCGAGGGGACCACTCCCGTGCCCAGGAACGTCTTCGACGCATCGACGTCGAAGTTCCCCGCGATGCCTGCCAGCGACACGATCGGCGTCACCACGTTCAGCCGGGGCGCCAGCACCGGGTCCTCGCGAATGGCGCGCACGACGCCCGCGTAGTCGTCGATGCCGAACTCGGCCGGGTTGCCGGCGCCGAACGCGAAGTAGCCGCGGCGAAAGACCGTCAGGTGGCCGACCTTGTCCACGGCGCTGGTCTCCAGGCCCGCGGTCACGAAGCGCACGAACTCGCCGAAGAGCACGATGCCGACCGCGCCAACCGCGATCGCGAGCAGCGTCATCATCGACCGGCGCCGGTTGCGCAGAATGTTCCGGAACGCGATCTTGAGCGTCATCATGACCGCGCCTCCACGAGGAGGCCGTCGCGGATCGCGAATGTCTCGTCCGCGTGGGACATCAGCTGCGGGTCGTGGGTCGAGAAGACGAAGCTGACGGCCTGCTCGTCCTGCACGCGGCGCATGAGGGCGATGATCTCGGCGCCGGTGTGCGTATCCAGGTTGGCGGTCGGCTCGTCGGCGAGCACCAGCGCGGGGTGCTTGACGAGAGCGCGCGCGATCGCCACGCGCTGCTTCTGCCCGCCGCTGAGCTGGTTGGGCCGGTGGTGCCCGTAGGCCGCCAGCCCGACCGCGTCCAGCATCGAGGCGGCGCGCGAGCGGCGCTCGCCGGCGGAGACGCCGAGCAGCAGCAGCGGATACTCGACGTTCTCGTACGCCGTCAGCACCGGGAACAGGTTGAAGCTCTGGAACACGAACGCGACGTGGCGCGCGCGGAAGTCGGTGAGGTCGTCGTCGCCGAGCGCGCCGACGTCCTGGCCGCACACCTCGAGCCGGCCGGCCGTCGGCCGGTCGATGCAGCCGATCAAGTTGAGCAGCGTGGTCTTTCCGCTGCCTGACGGGCCGACGATCATCGTGAAGCGGCGGGGTGCGATGGCGAAGCTGACGCCGCGCACGGCCTCGACCTCCAGGCCGCCGTCGTCATAGGTCTTGGTGATCCGGTCGAACCGAACGACCGGCGCGCTATCGAAAAGAGTCTCGTCTTGCATGTCGTGCCTCCGCGGGTTGGATTTGGTACCATTGGGTACCATGCGATCTCGATATACGGTACCCGCTGGTACCATGCAAGAACATTCCGCCATGAAGCGCCGAAGCCCTGATTCTGACTGCGATCCTGCGGATGCAGGCGACGCGGGCACCGCGCGCGCCCGCATCCTGAACGCCGCCTTCGAGGTCCTGCGCGAGCGCGGCTACGGCGCGACGCAGACGCGCGAGATCGCCGCGCGCGCCAAGGTATCGAAGCGTGAGATCTACAGCGAATTCGGAAGCAAAGAGGGCATCTTCGCGGCCGTGATCGCCGCGCGCGCCGAGCGGATGCGCAGGCCCGCGGTGCAGCCCGATGTCACTTCCCGCGACGCCTTCGCCGCGACGCTGCGCCAGGTCGGCGTCGCGTTCCTCGAGCAGCTGTACGATCCCGCCGTCGTCTCGACGTTCCGCCTGGCGATTGCGTCGGCGGAGGAATCGCCGGAGATGGCCCGCATCCTGGAGCGGAACGCGTTTCAGCCGAACCGGCGCGCGCTGGCCGAGATGATGTCCGCGGCGATCGAGGCCGGGCTCCTCAGCGGCGAGGCCTCACAGCTCGCGTCGCGGTTCTTCGCGCTGCTGACCGGCGGCTCGCACGTGTCGATCCTGCTGGGGATGGACGATCCGCCGAAGCCGCGCGAGCTCGCCCACCACGTCGAAGACGTGGCGGCCGCGTTCCTGCAACTGCACGCGCGCGCGCCGAAGGCCGGCGCGCGGACCCGGCCCTAGATCTTGATCGACAGCTCGACGTCGGACGCGAACGGCACCGACAGATAGCCGCCGCCCGGCGCACGCACGCGCGCGACGTAGTCCGGGCTGGCGTCGGCATTGTCGGCGATCAGGCCGGCGCCGCTGCGCAGGCGCGGCGACACCAGGTCCAGGATGCGCAGGTAGAGCCCCTTGTGCCCGTCGAGCAGCACGACGTCGATCGATTCGGGCAGATCGCGCGCCAGCGTCTCGAGCGCGTCCCCCTCGCGAATGTCGACCAGATCGGCGAGGCCCGCGGCGGTCAGGTTGGCGCGCGCGTGGGCGATCTTGGTCGGCTCGACCGTACCCGGCGACTAGAGCTCTTCGATCAAGGCTCGCTGTAACGGCCGCTCGGCAGCCTTGCCGGCGATCTTGCGGCGCCCTTGGTGGCGCTCGAGCGCACCCATGAAGAACTCCCGCGGCAGCATGGCTCCCGCGGTGATCGTCATCTCGCGGGGAACTGGAGTCGGCTCGCGGCGCGGCATCGGCGTCCCACGCGAAGCCGGCGCGGCCGGCGGCGAGCCCATCATCGGGTGCAGGACCAACCGCCGCAGGCCGGCGATGCCGACGATCATCGCGGCCAGCTGCGCCCAGCCGACAATCACAAGCATCGCCAGGAACGCCCACATGCCGCGCCGCCGCGCCGCGCGCAGCCGCGACCAGCAATCGCTGGTCACCACCGTGCCGTCGGGACGGCGGTAGATGCGCACGCACACCTCCTCGCGACTCGCGATGAGCTCGATCGCCTGCGCGCGCGTCAACGAGGCGACATTGTAGACATTCTTTCGGCAGCTGCCGCAGTGCCGGATGCGATCGTCGCCGTACATGCTGTCCCAGGACACCGCACACGGTGTCGGGATCTCGATGCGGTCGACGGGATCGAGCTCGGACCGTAACAGGGGGAGTCGAATCGCCATGGTCCCCTCCAACGCACGCCTCGCAGGAAAGATCTGCGGGCCGCGCGAAAAAGGACAACCGGAAAGCGCGCGGGTTCCCCGCCAGAGCGCTAGGTCGGCTCGGGTGGATGATCGGTTGCGACCGGCACCTCCGCGCCCGGTCCGTGCGTGCGCGGCACATGAAGGCGGAACGTCGTGCCGCGGCCCTTGGCGCTGGTGACGTCGATGAACCCGTTGTTCTGCTTGATCGCGCCGTAGACCGTCGCCAGGCCTAGGCCCGTGCCCTTGCCGACCTCCTTGGTCGAGAAGAATGGCTCGAAGATGTGCGACAGCGTCTGCTCGTCCATCCCCACGCCGTCGTCGCTGACCGATAGCACGACGTAGTCGCCCGGCACGGCGTCGGCGCGGTTGCGGCAGTCGGCGGCGTCGAGGTGGACGTTCCCCGTCGCGATCGTGATGTGTCCGCCCTCGGGCAGCGCATCGCGCGCATTGACGACCAGGTTCACCAGGCTCTGCTCGAGCTGCGCCGGGTCGGACTTGACCTTCCACAACGCGGCGCCGGGAAGGAACAGCAGCGTGACGTGCTCGCCGATCAGCCGCAGCAGCGCGTTCTTCGCCTCGGCGACCAGCACGTTCAGGTCGACGGCGCGCGGCGCGATCGTCTGCTTGCGCGAGAACGCCAGCAGCTGGCGGGTCGTGTCGCGCGAGCGGCAGGCGGCTTTCTTGATCTCGGCCAGCGACTCGAGCAGCCCGGTGTCGTCGGGAAAGCTCGCGCCGATGAGCTCGGCGTAGCCGAGGATCACGGTGAGCATGTTGTTGAAGTCGTGCGCCACGCCGCCCGCGAGCCGCCCGACCGACTCCAGCTTCTGCGCGTGCAGCAGCTCCGCTTCGAGCCGCGCCTTCTCCGCCTGCACGCGCTTCTGCTCGGTCAGGTCGCGCGTGTAGACCCAGTGGCACTCCTCGCCCTCGAAGACGATCACGCTGACCGACACCTCGACGGGAATTTCGCGCCCGCTCTTCGCGCGGTGGACCCGCTCGAACCGCAGCGTCCCCTCTTCGCGCCGGCGGCGCCAGCGATCTTCCCAGGAGATCGGGCTCGGGCTGATGTCCTGCATCCTCAGACACAAGAGCTCCTCGCGCGGGTACTCGAGCAGCTCGCAGGCGGCCTCGTTGACGTACGCGAGGCTTCCGTCGGACTTGACCCAGAAGATCGGATCGCGCGCCTTGTCGACCGCGGCTTGCGTGCGACGGAGCGCCTCGGTGACCGCCCGCCGTTCGGTCGCGTCGCGCACGAAGGCGACGCACAACCGTTGTCCGTCCACCTCCAGGTCCTTGGCCGAGACCTCGACGGGGACCACGACGCCGTCCTTGCGCCGGTACGCCGTCTCGGTCAACCCACCGATCAGGGTCTGCTTCCAGACGTGGGCCCATCGCTCGGGTGTCATCCCGACGTCGACGTCCCAGACGTGCAACCGGCCCAGCTCCTCGCGCGCGTAGCCGAGCCAGCTGCACGCGCGCGCGTTGACGTAGACGAACCGCCCCTCGCCGTCGACCCACAACACCGCCTCGCGCGCCGTGTCGATGGCCGCCTGGAACATCGCAACGTCCGCGGCGGACGGATCGGGCATGCGCGGTCCGGAATCATCGGACGATCGCGGGGCCAAGTCGATATTTTTCGGCGGCCGCCCGTCCCTCACGAAGCGGCGGCGAAGCGCTGCCGGTACGCGGCGGGCGTGACGCCGAGGCGCTGCGTGAAAACCCGCCACAGCGTGCTCGGGTCGCCGAGCCCGGTGCGCGCGGTGATGTCCTTGAGCGGCAGCGCCGTCTCCTCGAGCAGGCGGCGCGCCTCGTCGACACGCAGGCGCCGCACCAGTTCAGCCGGTGATTCGCCGAGGTGCTCGCGGCACCAGCGGCTGAGCGTACGCGGGCTCATGCCGACGCCGCGCGCGAGGCGGTCGACGGGCAGCGGCCCGTCGATGTGCTCGACGACGAACGCGGAGATGTCGCGCAGCTTCGGCGGCTCGCTCTCCTGGCGGCGCAGCGCCGCGCTGAACTGCGCCTGGTTGCCCGAGCGCCGCAGGAACAGCACCAGCCGCCGCGCGACCTCCATCGCCACACGATGGCCGTGGTCCTCCTCGACCAGCGCCAGCGTCAGATCGATGCCCGCGGTGATCCCTGCCGAGGTCCAGATGCGTCCATCCTTGACGAAGATACCTTCGTCGACGACGTGCGCCGCGGGAAAGCGCGCCCGCAGCTCGTCGAGAAACATCCAGTGCGTGGTGGCGCGCCGGCCGTCGAGCACGCCGGCGGCGCCGAGCACGAACGCGCCGGTGCAGATCGAGACCACCGTCGGGATGCGCGCGTGAAAGCGGCGCATCCAGGCCACCAGCGGCGTTTGCTCGCCGGGCAGCGCGCTCACCGGGGCGCCGGCGACGATCGCCACGTCGGGCAGCCGCGCGCCACCGCGAGGCAACGGCCGGATGCCGGTCAGGCGGATGCCAAAGCGAGTCTCGGCGGTCGGCGCGCGCGTGCCGACCATCGCCAGCTCGTACGCCGCGCGCCCGAGCACGTCGTTGGCGTGGCCGAGCACATCCCACGGCCCCGCGACGTTGAGCACGCCGGTGCGCGGCAAGACGAAAAACCACACCCGTTTCGACGTTCGACCCATGAATCGATCCTGGCGATCATCCTGACGGCTCTGGCCGAAAATGCAATGTTCTTGTCCTTCAGGCCATGGCGCCGGCGCGCTATGAAACCACGGACAACGAAAAAGGAGACTCCGCCATGGTCAAGATCGGCATCAACGGGTTCGGGCGCATCGGCCGGATGGCGTTCCGCGCGGCGATGAAGCGCGCCGACGTTCAGGTCGTCGCGGTGAATGACCTGCTCGAGCTGCGCCAGCTCGCTTACTTGCTCAGGTACGACTCCGTGCACGGCCGCTTCCCGCACGACCTATCGCTGAAGGACAACTTTCTCGTCGTCGACGGACGGCCGGTCCGCGCCAGCGCGGTGAAGGATCCCGCGGCGTCGGCGTGGGGCGAGGTCGGCGCCGACGTGGTGATCGAATCGACGGGGATCTTCCTCACCCGGGAAAAGACCGAACCGCACCTGCGCGCCGGCGCCCGGCGCGTCATCGTCTCGGCGCCGGCAAAGGACGACATGCCGGTGTTCGTGCACGGCGTGAACAGCGACCGCTACGCGGGCGAGCCGATCATCTCGGCGGCGTCTTGCACGACCAACTGCCTCGCGCCCGTCGCCAAGGTGCTGCACGACGCGTTCGGCATCAAACGGGGCTTGATGACGACGGTGCACGCGACGACGGCGACGCAGAAGACCGTCGACGGCGTGTCCGGCAAGGACTGGCGCTTCGGGCGCGGCATCCTCGACAACATCATCCCCGCGTCGACGGGCGCCGCCGAGGCGGTCACCAAGGTGCTGCCTGAGCTGAAGGGCAAGCTGACGGGCATGTCGTTCCGGGTCCCGGTCCCCGACGTCTCCGTGGTCGACTTGACCTGCGAGCTGGTTCGCGAGACCCGCTACGCGGACATCTGTTCCGCGATGAAACAGGCGTCGGAGGGCGCGCTCAGCGGCGTCCTCGGCTACACCGACGAGGAGGTCGTCTCGAGCGACATGCGCGGCGAATCCTGCACGTCGGTCTTCGACGCCAGGGCCGGCATCCAGCTGGACCCGACTTTTGTGAAGCTCATTGCCTGGTACGACAACGAGTGGGGCTATTCGAGCAAGCTGTTGGACCTGGCCTCAACAATGGCCCGAACTTAGCCAGCAAGTTCGCAAGAACGTCAGCCCGGCGCTGCGCGCGGCCAGGGATTCCGAGGGCGTCCCCACCGCGCCGCTCCAGAAACCGGCCGGACCCGGGTGTTTATTGTGAGCCGCGGCGCCGCGGCGCGTGTCACTTCCGTGCACCAGCCCCGGGAGGACGCCCAATGAATGCTCAGCGATCCATTTCACGTGCCACATATCTCCTCGCATGTCTTGGCGCCGTCGGCTGCGCCGGTAGCGCTGCACCAGGTGGATCGGGGGAGGGCGGAGCCGGTGGCGGCACTGTCGTAACCGGCGCGGGCGGTGGGATCGTGGTGGTGGGAACCGGTGGAAGCACGGGCGCGGGCGGCGCTTCCACGGGCGCGGGTGGTGGCGTGGTGACCGGGACGGGAGGCAGCACCGTCACCGGCGCGGGCGGCAGCACCGTCCTGCCCCCGCCGGCGCTGGATTGCGGGCCGATCGGCACAGTCATCAACAATGCCGGTCCGCCAAAGAACCGCGTCAACTACGTGATTCTGGCCGACGGCTACACCTCGACCACCGTCAACACCACGCTGATGACCCACGTCAACAACGCGATGGCGACGCGCTTCACGGCCCCGTTCGGCGAGCCCTACATCCGATACAAGAACTTCATCAACATCTGCCTCTTCAAGACCGTGAGCCAGACCGACGGTATCAGCCAGACCGGCGCGGCAAATGGCTCGACGATCTTCAATTGCTTCGGCGACGACACCAGCCGCCTCGCGACGTGCGATACCAACGCGGCGATGACCCAGCTGACCGCGAACACGCCGGCCGGCATGACCGTCGACTGGCACTCGATCGTGCTCAACAACTCGCAGTGGTGGAACACCGGGTCGGTTTGGATGCTCTGGTCGGGCGGCAACATGGACGGTCCCAAGGGCGCGTTGCACGAGGGTGGCCACGGCTTCCACCAGCTGGCCGACGAGTACGGCACCTGCACCGGCGCCAACTGCGGCAGCAACACCATGGGCACCGGCACCGTCGGCACCGAGAACCCCGAGGTCAACTCGACGGGTGATCCGACCACCACCGGCAGCAAGTGGGACAAGTGGATCGGTACCACGCAGACGGGCGCCACCGGCCTGCAGGGCACCTGGCTCGGCAGCCGTTACGTCGGCACCGGCCAGTACCGGCCGTCGGCGAACTCGATGATGAACAGCCTCTTCGGCACCAACCCGAACACCAGCTTCAACTCGGTGTCGCGCGAGCAGGCGATCTTCACCATCTGGCGGCGCATCACGCCGATCGACTCCACCACGCCCGCGGCGGGCGCGGTCACCAATCCGGGCACGATCACCGTCAACGTCATCGACCCGGCGGTCATCAACGTCGACTGGACCGTCGACGGCACGACGACGGTCAACGGCGGGACGACGTTCGACACGTCGAAGCTCGCCGCCGGCTCGCACACCATCTCGGCCAAGGCCTACGACAACGCGACGACCGACTGGGTCCGAAACACGACCGGCGTGTGCCCGACGTCGGTCACCCGCCAGTACTGCAGCCGCACGGCCTGGCCCCGGTCGCAGCAGACGGTGACCTGGACGGTCACCAAGTAGTCGAGTCTCCTGAGCCCTTCCGATCTGCCGCGCCGCTCATCGCGGCGCGGCCTTCTCCTCGCATTGGCGAGCGTGATCGCGATTCTCGTCGTGATCTCGATGTGGCTACGCGCGCGGCGCAGCGAACCTCCGGCTTCCGACGCCGCGCCGGCCGAAACCAGCGCGCCCCCACCCGCCCCGGCGCCCCGTGCGCCTCGGCCCGTGGCATCACCTCGCACGGCGCCTCCACTGCCAGCGCCGGTGAGCGCCGAAGCGCCCGCCGCACCGAGCCCGCCACCGGAGGCCCCCGATGCGGGCACCGAGGAGCTGCGCCCGACGCACCCACTCACGCCCAGACACGTCCGCATCCAGCGCGAGAACAACCTGGTCGGCGCGATGGAGGGCGCCATGGACGTGCGGGACGGCCCGGGCTTGCGGCGCCTGCTGCAGGAGTACCGAAACGAGTTCCCCGAAGACCCCAACCAGCTACAGGACGGCTACCGCGTCATCGCCGACTGCCTGGAATACCCCGGCCCCGAGGCGACCGCCGCCGGCCAGAAGTACTACGATCGCGAGCGCGGCTCGACGCTGCGCCGATTCGTGGCGCGGTACTGCATGGGTGAGCCGTAGTGACCTCCGTCGCGATGACGCGCACGACGTCGGACGGTTGAATCGTCCTCTGATCCCCGAGAATCGGAGCACGGCCTCCGAAAACCGGAGCTGGTCGCCCGAACCCTGTGGACTCATCTGTGGGGTTACGATAAGTTCCGCAGCTCACAATTGTGGCGCAAGAGTTGCTGCCAGGGGTCAACATGCTTACTTCTTCGTTCGTTCGTAGCACTGCGCTCGCCCTTGTTGGGTTGGCGCTCGGGACGCTTGGTTGCGGCTCGCGCCACAACGAGGACATCGGAAGCGTCAGCGTCGCGCTGCAGCTCGCGCCCGGCGTGACGTTCGACTCCGTCAGCTACTCGATTGCGGGACCAGGATCGTTCACGCGCGCTGGCACGTTCGACGTCAGCCACAGCACCACGATCTCGGGATCCATCGGTAACCTGCCGGTGGGCGCGGGCTACACGCTCACGCTCTCGACAACGGCGACCAACGGGGCCACGCAGTGCTCGGGGACGTCGGCGCCCTTCTCGGTGATGGCGCACGCGACGACCAGCGTGAATGTCCACCTGCTCTGTCAGGAAGCGCCGACGAAGGGGAGCGTGCTCGTGAACGGCACGATCAACATCTGTCCGCTGGTCGACGGCTTGTCGGCCAGCCCGGGCGAAGTGCTGGTCGGTGGGTCGATCGCGCTCGCCGCCGCGGCTCACGACACCGACGCGGCACCGGCGGCCCTGACGTACCAGTGGACGGCCAGCGCCGGCACGTTGACCAACTCGACGTCGCAGAGCGCAACGTTCACCTGCACGACGGCCGGCTCGGTCTCGGTCGCTCTCGCCGTCAGCGACGGCGATTGCGGCGACAGCCAGTCGCTGACCGTCACTTGCACCGGTGCCGCGCACATCGTGATCAACGAGGTCGAGTCGAACGGCGACCCCGTCGGCGACTGGGTCGAGCTGACCAACGCCGGCACCGCGCCCGCCGACATCTCCGGGTGGAAGCTCCTGGACAACGACGACACGCATCCCTTCGTCGTCGTGCCGAGCGGAACGACTCTCGCGCCGGGCGGCTTCTATTTCATCTACGTGTTCCAGACCTTCGGGCTCGGCGCTCCCGACTCGGCGCGCCTCTTCGATCCCGCCGGCGACCTCGTCGATTCGTTCAGCTGGACGACGCACGCGGTGGGCACCTACGGCCGCTGCCCCGACGGCACCGGGCCGTTCGTCGACTCGAAGCCGACGCAGGGCGCGGCCAACGCCTGCGGCGGCGGGGGCACCGGCGGCGCGAGCGGCGTGGGCGGCGCGGCCGGCGTCGGCGGCGCGACGGGCACAGGCGGCGCGGCCGGCGTCGGCGGCGCGACGGGCGCAGGCGGCGCGACGGGCGCAGGCGGCGCGACGGGCGCAGGCGGCGCGACGGGCGCAG
>CAZNCQ010000017.1:0-55515 GCA_964571275.1 uncultured Myxococcales bacterium | reverse complement strand
TTCGACCGAGAGCCACGACACGCAGCGCGGATTCGCTCCGGTTGTTGTCGGGCGGGATCCGGGCGTCGTCGAGAAAGCGGGTCAGCTCTTCCCAGCTATTGAGGGCGTACCTGGACGCTCAGGTCGCGGTGCGCATGCGCGTCGCGCGCTATGGCCGGGACGCAATCGCGCAGGCGATTCGTGAGGCCGCGCCGACGCAACGGCCGAACGAATGGCGCGGCTGGGATAGATACGCCCGACGGACCGCCGACTTCGCGTTCAGTCTCCCTGGATCCCAATTGGCCGATCACCTCGCGCGCCAGCGCGATCGTCAGCGGAACATCGAGGACCACCAGCTCGAAAGGGCCCTCGAAGCGCGCCTCGGCGGCGCCCTCAAGTTTGACCGGTGACGTGGCGACCCGACCCGACTATCGCCCTTCACGCGCACGCCATCTATTGCGGCGTGAGGACCAGCATCACCACGCTCTTCGACGGCAACGTGACCCGCAGCGCCTTCCCGGAGATCGTGCAACTGGAAGCAGGTAGGGTCTCGATATTCACCGTCTCGGTCTGGTTGAAGTCGTTGAATGAATCCTTGGCCGGCCCGGTAATGATCTGCGCGCTGCTCACGGTGTATCCCGCTTTGGCGCTGGTCAGGTTGATCTGAATCGTGTGAGTGTTGACCAGGTCGACATTCGCGAGGCTAATGTTGACGTGGCCCAGGGTGTCTACGGTCGCGCCGGCCGACAGCACCGGAAAGGTCGCGCCGTTCCCAGTGATGTTTTCACTGGTGAGCGTGTTCGGTGCCCACTTCGCGCCCGAAGAGTGGTGCGGAATGAACATCTTGAAGACGTAGAAGGCCGGCGTCTTGACCAGCGCGGCGTCGGCGGTGCGAGTGAAGAACAACGAGTGAATGACGTTGACGGCCTGGGCCATGCCGCCCATGAAGACGCGGTCCGCGTGCTGCATGAACAGGTGCAGCTGTTCCGCGGTCGAGATCGCGTCCATCAGCGTCATCTGTTGAAAGAACCCGTCCGTCGCGGAGTTGAGCGGCTCCAGCCAATCGCCCCATTCGTCCTCCCAGATCTTGATGCGCTTCTGGGGGTCGAACTGGTCGAGGATTCCGATGTACTGGGTCAGGCGCGGACCAATCTGGCCCCGGTTCGCCGCGTTGATGACGTTGTAGTACTGGGCGTCGGTGAACCCGGTCGAGGGGATGTCGGTCGGGTGATAGACGTAGTCGTGGACCTCGATGCCGTCGATCATGCTGGCCTGGTTCATGAGCTGCGTGGTCAACCAGGCCGTATTGCCAATCAGGCCCGTGCTCGCTATCAAGGAGGTTGTCTTCCCGTTAATCGGCGCGGACAGCATGCCGACATTGGCGGCGTAGTTTGTCTCGTAGGTGGCCTCCGTCTGGTTCCCACCGCAGCCCCACACCTCGTTGCCGATCTTGAAGTACTTGAGGTTCCACTCCGGATGGGTCGTGTTGTTGTTGATGTACGTGAGCCACTGCAGATTGCGAGCGGCCAATGCCGCCGTTCCGCCACCGGCGATGTAGGGATCGATTCCGAGGGTCGCGCACAGTTGCATGTAGCGGTCGGTCCCCATGTCATTCCCCGGATTGGGCGGGTTGAAGTTGTAGTTGTTGGCCGCGCAACCACCCGGCCACTCGATCATACCGACGCCCGCATCCTTGAATCCCTGGATGATGTCGTTGCGCATGCCATTGGTATTGGGAATGGTCGAGCTCGTACCGACGAACAGGCCGCCGGTGATGTCGCGCCCCAGCCGCTCCATCAGGACGCCGTAGATCTCTTTGTTGACAGTGTTCGTCGCCGTATCGACGTTGACTGCCAGCGTGTTGGGGGCGGTGCCGGTCGGCGTGCCGGTCATGCAGCTGTTCCCGCCACCGGTGAGTCCCCCAGCCCCGGTGACTCCTCCCATGCCAGTCGTCCCGCCCGTGCCCCCGGTCCCACCACCATTCCCCCCGCCGGCGCCGCTGCCGGAGGCGCCTCCAGGTCCGGCGCCGCCTCCAACGCCTCCGCTGAAGCCGCCGAGCCCCGTCGCTGTTCCACCGCTGCCAGTCGGGGAGTTTCCTGCGGCGCCGGATGAGCCGCCGGGGCTGCCCGAGCCACCTTGGCCCCCGCCGGTGCTGCCAGGGGAGGAACAAGCAGCGCCCACCAGAGCGAGGGCTGCGATCACTGCGCGTAGCGACCGACCGTTCGTCATGACCGTCTTTCTCTTTGGGGCGTCGATTCGAGCACCTTCTGTGCGCTCTGCGCGGGGGTTTGAGAACGCCGCGCGGCCAACGAGCGAATGAGCTAGGCTGTTGGTACTTGTCGGGACGCCGACCGCGTTGTCACGAAAAGGCGAGGGTCAAAGTAGCGAGATCGACGACGGAACGCCCTGAATCCGTCAGAGGCCGAAGGTGTGAGGATCCTCCAACATCTGCCAGAGGCGGGCGGCCGCAACAGGAGCGTCTATCTGCGTGACCAGCCAAGAGGGGCCGCTGACAGCGGGAGCCAATGGCGGTCCCTGCGTCGAATCGAACCCGGCCGCGACGTCCGGCGAGGCCCGTTGCACCGCGACCGCGAACGTTGATAGCGCGACTGCGAGAAGCGCCACCTGATCGGAGGCGGTGTTGACGCTGATGATGTTGGGTCGCTTGTTGGCGATTCGCGTTCCCAGGGCATTCTGCGGCAAGCTCGGGAGCTGGGCGCTCGTGACGTCCCCAGTCTGATCGTAGTAGGAGCTCACCTGAACGTACCGGAATCTTTGAGTGACGATCCAGTCGGACCAGGGATCCATGTCGCCATTCGGTCCGCCCATGATGCCATTGGGCGCGGCAAATGAACCGAGCGCAGCGACGACGACCACGCGGTCGATAACGGTGGGGTCGACCAGATACGCGTCCGCGATATCCGTGAGCGAAGTGGCCGCCACGACCACGACCGGGCGCTCCGGCGTACTCAACCCACGGGACACATCGACGATGAGCTGCGCGCCAGCCGAGTGATTGGGCGCCGTCGAGTCGATCAGGCCGTCAGCCGGCCTCACCAACGGCGCGCCCGCGCTGGCCGTCACGTCCGGGATACCCTTGAGGCCACTCGATCGCGCGGCCGCGACCAGGTCGTTCCAGCCGGAGGCGTTGATGTTGAGGTTTGTCCAGATCTTGCTGGCGTTGACGACGATGCCGGCCAGTGGCGGGCCGCCACTGTTCGCGAACAGGACCGCGTACTCACCAAGCCAGTCGCCAGACCAATCGTCCTGGTAAAGGATGACGGGGTTGCGCTCGTCGACTGGAAGAAGCTCGTGCGGGCGGCTGTGGCCGGCATCGAGGATCTCCGTGCAGGCGCTTGCGACCATTGCGAGGCCGATCATGCTCGCCCACCGTCCCGGCCACCGAACGCTTGAGAGCGCCGAGCCTTTCAGCCTGCTCGTCGACAAGACGCGCTCTCCTCTACTCCGCCGTCGCCGAACTCTGCTGGAGTCGCGGCAGCAGCACGCTGTGCGGAAAGCGACGGGCGAAGGCGGCGACCGCGCGGCGCGCGTCGGCCCCGCGTCCCGACGCGGCCAACGATCGCACGCGCAGCGCTTCCCGCTCCTCGGCGAGGCGCCCGTTCGGAAACCGGCGGCTATGCTCCGCGGCGAGCGCCAGCGCCCGAGCAAGGTCCCGTTCCGCGTAAGCAGCCTGAGCACGCTGAAGCAGCCGAAGCTCGGCCGCGTAGGACTCTCGGCCCGTCGCCGATTGCAGGGTGGCCTTCAGCTTGGCGACCGAGATCGGTGCTTGAGTTGCTGTCGGGACGGACGGGGTAGCGGGCACAGAGATGCGCACCGGCGCGATCCCTGGTGGCGCAATCAGCGAAGGGGGCTTGGGTCGATGGGGAGCTCGAATGAGATAAGAGGCGGCCGCGCCAGCCGCTGCTAGGGCCAACGCCACAGCGGCGGCCAAGGCTATCCTCAGGCCGCGCCCGCGCGCGGGTGCCTCAGGGATGGCAGCGAATATTGGTGTTGCTGCCGCTGAAACCGTGGCGCGCGCCCGTGCAAGCGCACGCGCGCGGACTGCGGTTGGAACAGATCGAATGATCCGACCGCTCTCCAGCAGCGCTTCTAGCTCGGGATCGGAAGGACGATTGACGCGCCTCACTTTTCCGCACCCTCCTTCAACAGCCGCCGGACAGCCACGGCCAGCTCCTTGCGCGCCTTCCGCAACCTTGCGTATGTGCCGAAGCGCGAAATTGACAGCCTCTCCGCAATCTCGGCGATGGGAACCCCGTCGAGATCGTGCAGGACCACGACTGCCCGACGCGGAAGGGGCACGCGGTCGAGCGCCGCGTGCAACAGCGCAATCGATTCCTTGGACTGGAGCGACCCCTCGGGACTTGCAGCGCTGTCTTCCGCGTCGAGTGCCGCGTACGGGATCTCTCGTGCGCGACGCCGACGGTGCGCGCAGACGATCCGGAACGCCACGCCGAACAGGTACGGGCGGAGCGGACGGGTCGTGTCGAAGTTCGGCCAGTTCCGGTACAGCACCACGAATAGCTCTTGCGCCAGATCCTCGACCTCCCGCGGGGCTGCGCCGAGCCTGCGCAGCGTCTCGAAGATGTAGTCGAGCTCCCGTTCGAATGCCTCGACACAATTGATCTCGGGCATCGAGAGGGAGAGAGGAGAATGGGCGGGGCGGAGATAGCCCATAGGGCATTGTATGATTGTCTCTCGACCACGGAATGTTCACCGAAATCGGATGCCGACATCGGCCCCGAGCGACGCGGCGAGGCGTGGCGTCGTCCAGACGGGCGTGGCGTCCAGCGTGACGACTCCCCGCGTGATGAGCGCCAGGCCATCGGCGTGGGCCGTGATCTGTAGGCGGCTGCCAAGTCTTTGTGTCACTGCAAGACGGAGACCTGCTTGGGCCACGAGCCCAAAGGACGTCGCGCGAACGTCGATTCCTTCTCCGACCACGCGCATCTCTCCCAGTTTGGCGACCAGGCAGGTACTCCAGCGTTCGCGAACGCCGCAGCCTGCCAGACTAGCCAAGAGCTGCTGCTGCGAGAACCCGGCTCCATCGGCCCGATGCGCCGAAGACGGCCCGCTCAGCTCAGCCGCGAGCTCCACCGCAACGTGAGACCACTCGAGCGTTCCGACCAGGCGTCCGACCGGTACAGTCGTCGGCGCCACGTCGATTCCGACCCCGCCGCCGACACCCACCGTGATCGATGGTCCGGCCAGATGAAGGCCGGAGTCTGTCGTAGTGCGGCTGATGGTCGCAGGCTGTGGAGCGGTCACAATAGGGACGGGCGGTGAGGCAACAACCGTCTCCACTGGGGGGACGCTGGTTGGTGGTGCCGCTTCTGACGCGCGCGACTCCGCCGCCGTCGTTGCCATCAGCTGGATCTGCAGGGCGAGGGCGAATCCCATTGCTCGAGCGAGCTCGGCGCAGTCTCCGCTCCGCGACGGAAACGTCTGCTCGCCGATCAGTCCTCCCGCGTTTCCCTTCCATTCGAGTCGCCCTTCGAGGGCGCGTCGGCTTGCTTCGATTCGAACGATCACCCGATCGCGCGCATCGGCTCGGAATGGACTGGACCCGAGTCGTCCAGTGACAACCGCCTGGAATTCAAGAGCGCCCGGACATCCCGGCGCGGCACTGTATTCCAACTGCGCTTCCAGTTGAGTCGCTCCCGCGGCACCGCCGCTCAGCGTGGCGATCGCCGCGAATCCGAGGCCGGCGGCATATGCGAACCGAAACTTTCGCGCGGGACCCACGTCTCCATCCTGAGTGAAGCGACTTTCTCTTACAACAACAGCTGAGTGCAGACAGTAACAGAACAGGACCCCGCGGCCGGCGTTGAGGCATCGGACGAGGACATCAAAGCAACGACGATCCCCATGGCGGCGTTCTGAACGGGACCCGCTTGGCCACCGGGCTCCGATCGGCGAGGACATCGTCCGACCGCGTTCGAGTCTCTGTCGACGAAAAGGAAGAGAATGCGTCAACCGGACCGAGCCGTTCTGCAACTCTTTACGAAGGTGCTTTCGCTGACCACGATCCTCGTGGGAGCCTGCGTCGGCCCGGGCAGTGGGACCGGCAGCGCGCCGGATGGCGGCGGCAGCGCTACGGGAGGGGGCGGCGGATTGGGTGGCACCTCGGGCTCAGGTGGTCAGCTTGGCACGGTGGGCGGCCGAAGCGGCAGTGGCGGCGCCGCGGGGGGCGGTGGCATTGGTAGCGGCGGCCAAGCCGGCAACGGAACCGGAGGGGTGGGTGCCTCGGGGGCAGGTGGCAGCGGGGCTGGGGTAGGTAGCTCCGCCCCCGCGGCACCGGTCAACACGTACGACGGGTCGCGACAGACCACGGTGAGCTTTGACTCCGCGTGGAAGTTCCATCTCGGGGACGTAACCAGCGCGCAGGCTACGACTTTCGACGATTCGCCCTGGACGAGCCTCGCCGTTCCCCATGACTGGAGTATCTCGCTGCCGTTCAACCAAAGCTCCGCAGCCGGTCCCGGCGGCGGCTATCTCGATGGAGGTCTGGGCTGGTACCGAAAGACCTTTACTTTGCCAACCTCGAGCTCCGGGCAAAAGGTCATTGTCCAGTTTGACGGCGTCTATATGGACAGCACGGTGTGGCTCAACGGAACGCAAGTCGGCGCCCGTCCGTATGGATTTTCCTCATTCGAATGTGACCTGACCGCCGCCGCCAAATTCGGCGGCTCGAACGTGCTCGCTGTCAGGGTCAACAATCAATTGCCGAGCAGCCGCTGGTACTCAGGGAGTGGGATCTATCGTCACGTTTGGCTCAAGACCGTGAACCCGGTCCGGGTCGCCTATACAGGTACGCGTGTGACCACGCCGCAGATCTCGGCCACGAGCGCCACGGTAAATATCGCAGTTACAATCCAGAACGACATGACGACCGACCAACCAGTGACCATCGCGCACTCGGTTCGCGACGCCACGGGCGCCGAGGTGGGTAAGACCACGTCATCCGCGACGTCAGTGACGGCAGGGAAGACCGCGAATGTGGCGCAGACCGTGACCGTGTCCGATCCCAAGCTCTGGTCGATCACCTCGCCAACTCTTTACTCGGTGGTCACAACCGTTTCCGTCGGTGGCTCCGTCGTCGATACGTACACCACTCCGTTCGGCATTCGGAGCTTGGCATTCGACGCGAGCGCTGGATTTTCGCTGAACGGAACCAAGATAAAGATCAACGGCGTGTGTCTTCACCACGACCTCGGCAGTCTAGGAGCAGCCGTGAACTACCGCGCTATCGAGAAGCGCCTCCAGCTCCTCAAGCAGATGGGCGCAAACGCGATCCGAACGTCCCACAACCCGCCCGCGCCGGAGTTGCTCGATATCGCCGATCGCCTCGGCTTTCTGGTCATGGACGAGGCGTTTGACTGTTGGTACAACGGCAAGAACACGTTCGACTACGGGCGTTTCTTCAATCAATGGGGCGTTACCGACATTACTGACATGGCCGCGCGCGATCTCAACCACCCGAGCATCATCATCTGGAGCATCGCGAACGAGGTCGGAGAGACCAGTGATACGGCCACGGTCACGAAGCTCATGAACGCAATCAAGACGAAAGACACCACGCGCCCCATTGGCCAAGCCCTGGCGGCCTGGGCAGCGGCGGATACCGCGGCGGTGGCGCTTGAGGATGTTGTCGGCGTGAACTACGCCCCGGATCGATACGACTCGCTTCACGCGGCCCACCCCACCTGGAAAATATTCGCCAGCGAGTCGTCGTCCGCCTTCCGAAGTCGAGGCATCTACAACAATAGCAACAACCAGGAGTCGTCCTACGACGACTCCTGGGCCGGCTGGGGGGCGAGTGCAGAACAGTCGTGGACCAACGTCAACACGAGGGCCTGGGTCGCCGGCGAGTTCATTTGGACGGGCGTCGACTATATCGGGGAGCCGACTCCCTACGCGTGGCCCTCGAAGAGCTCGTACTTCGGAGCCATCGACACCGCGGACTTTCCGAAGGACGTCTTCTACTTCTATCAGAGCAAGTGGAACGCGAGCGGGCCGCCGATGGTCCATGTGGTTCCCATGAATTGGACGAACTGGACCGCCGGGCAAGCGGTGAAGGTCATGGTCTACAGCAATGCCGACAGCGTCGAGCTTTTCCTCAACAACAAGTCACAAGGTTCGAAGACGATGACAGCCACCACCGGGCACCTTCAGTGGTCGGTCCCGTTCGCGACCGGTACGCTCGAGGCGAGGGCCACCAAGGGTGGTGTGGTGGTCGCGAGCGACAAGGTACAGACAGCGGGAGCGGCTACGGCGTTGGTGCTCACCGTCGACCGCGCGTCGATCGCGGCGGATGGGCGCGACTTGGCCTTCGTCGAGGTAGACGTCGTCGATGCTCAGGGCGTCATCGTTCCACAGGCCAGCAACTTGATCACCTTCGCAATCCGCGGCCCCGGCGCTGTCGTGGGCGTCGACAATGGAGACTCGACGAGCCACGAGTCGTACAAGGGCACATCGCGGTCGGCTTTCTCCGGGAAGGCGCTGGCCATCATTCAGTCCACGACGACGCCCGGAACCGTGACCGTCACGGCGACGTCCGGCACCGTCAAGATGGCCGCGGTCGACATCGTCACCGCCTCGCCGTGAGCGTTACCTCGACCGCCAGTGTTCGTTACAAAAGGACGGCCGCGTCGACAGTTCCACGGCAGACGCTATGCGAAACGGACCCATCGGTACCATATGCTTGTTGGTTCTCGCCACGACGATCGCGACCAACGGTTGTAGCATCAGCTCGGGGGGCGGCGGCGCAGGCGGCAACAGCGGCGCCGGCGGAGCGTCCTGTTCTGATGTGACTCCCTGCGGTGGCGACGTCGTCGGAACGTGGACCGTGACCTCGTCGTGTTTGAAGGTGACAGGTGAGCTGGACCTGGGATTGGTTGGGGCGGGCTGCCCATCCGCGCCAGTAACGGGGTCCCTTCAAGTGACAGGAACGTGGACCGCCAACGCCGACGGGACATATTCGGACAACACGACCACGTCGGGCGAAGAGCAGTTCACCTTGGCCCCCTCGTGCCTGGTCATCTCGTCGGCCCCCGTCACCTGCGATGGGGCGGCTAACCTGCTCAAGAGCCTGGGCTACTTCTCGCTCACCTGCAGGGACGTCGCGGGCGGCGGATGCACCTGCTCGGGCACTGTCCAACAGACTGGCGCGATTGGGTTGGTGTCCCCAGCGCCGTCGACCAATGGCAGTTACACCACGTCGGGCAATGAGGTCACGATCTCGGGCGATTCGGGCGACACGAAGTACTCGTACTGCGTCTCGGCGAGGACCGTGACCATGACGCCCGAGAGTACGAGCCCGACCATGACGGGCACAATCGTGCTCCAGAAGAGTGGCAATTCGGGCTCGGGCGGCGTAGCGGCGGGCAGCGGCGGGCAAATCGGTTCTGGCGGCACACGCGGCGCAGGTGGGACCGCTGGTTCCGGCGGTGCGGGTGGAGCGAAAGGCTCCGGCGGTGCCGGTGGGTCCGCTGGTCAAGGCGGCGCGGCCGGATCCGCTGGCGCCGGTGGCATCAGTGGACCGTGCGACATCTACAAGTCCGGAGGTGTTCCCTGCGTCGCGGCGCACAGCACGGTCAGAGCTCTCCTCGGCGCTTATGGCGGGAAGCTCTATCAGGTCCGCAACTCGGCTGGAACGACCAAGGACATCCTCACCCTCTCGCCCGGTGGCTTCGCCGATGGGGCTTCCCAAGACACATTCTGCTCGGGTACCACATGCGTCATAACCGCCGTCTACGACCAATCCGGCAAAGGAAACGACCTCTGGTACCAAGGTTCGATTATGGTCCCCGCATCGACGTCGAGTACCCCCTCGAGGGCGACGACCGAGTCGCTGACTCTCAGCGGTCACAAGGTCTACTCGCTTTACATCAATCCAGGCAATAGCTATTGGGTCGACGCATCGAAATCAAGCATTCCGCTCGGCAGTCAACCCGAGGGGCTGTACATGGTGACGAGCGGTAAGCACTTCAACAGCGGGTGCTGCTTCGACTATGGCAACAGCGAAACCGATCGAAAGGCGGACGGAGCCGGCGCAATGGACGCCATCAACCTCAGCGCGATCACGGCCTGGGGTACAGGGGCAGGGGCTGGTCCCTGGGTGATGGCGGATCTAGAGTTCGGAATCTTCGCCCAGAACAACACCAACAAGAATCAGAACGATCCGAGCCAGACGAGCACGTACGTCACCGCTGTATTGAAGAACAACGGGACGACGGAATTCGCGCTCCGGGGCGGCGACGCGGCGTCCGGCAGCTTGAGCACGTATTACAAAGGCGCCCTCCCCGGCGGATGGAGCCCGATGAAGAAGCAAGGCGCGATCGTCCTCGGAAGCGGCGGAGACTGTTGCAAACCCGGCGGCGGCGCCAATCTGAGCGACGGCACCTTCTACGAAGGATGCATCGTCTCGGGCTATCCCTCGGACGCCACGGAAGACGCGCTTCAGGCGAACATCGTCGCCGCTGGGTACGGCAAGTAGCTCGATGGACGCCGGACGGTGAGGCCGGCGGCCGATCTCGTCCGCGCGCGGATAGCATTGCTGAGCGGCGTCGCCGTCAACCGCCTCAGGGTGCGGTCGTCGCGGGACTACCCAGGATCTGCCAGAAGCGCTGGACCGCGACCACGCTCGTACTCTGCGTGACAAGCCAGGCGGGTCCATTCGGGTCGGCGACGAGGTCCGGCCCGGTCGTGGCGCCCCGCGCGACCAGAGCCGCCACGGAAACCCGCTCGACGGCCACCGCGAAGGTGGGCGTGCCAACCGCCATCACCGCGACCTGATCGGCGGACTGCGGAAGGTTCCAGATGTTCGGCTGCTTTGCCGCGATCCAGTCGCCGAACGGGTTGGAAGGTAGCTCGGGAACCCGGGACCCGGGAACGTCGGAGAGCTGATCGTAGAAAGCGCTCACCTGGACGAAGCGGTAGCGCGCGGTCACGATCGCATCGGCCCACGGATCCATCTCTCCGTTCGGCGCGCCCATCGCGGCTCCGGACGAGGTTGCGGTCCCCAATGAAGAGACGACCACCACGCGATCGGTGATCGTCGGATCCATCAGGTAGGCGTCGGCCACGTCGGTCAGCCGTCCCCCCGTGACGACCACCAGCGGACGATAGGGAAGGCTGAGACGCGCGGCCGCGTCCAGGATTGCGCGCGCGCCCTCGGAACGGTTCGGCGGCGTCGACGCGAATTGGCCGTCGCCCGGTCGCGTGAGCGGCGGACCAATGCTGGCGATCGGATCGGGGACGTTGCGCAGCCCGCCCCCGCGCGCGGCCGCGACCATGGCGCGCCAGCCCGCGACGTTGGCGTTGATGTCCGGCCACGGCCCGCTGGTGTTCACGACGATCCCGACAAGGTTTGGACCGCCGCCGTTTGCGAACAGGATCGCGTACTCGCCTTGCCAATTGTCGAAAGCGTTGTCGTTCATGAGGACGATCGGGTTGCGCTCGTCCACCGGGAGCAGGCCGTGCGGAACGGTGGAGCCGAGATCCCGCGTCTCCATGCAGCCGATCCCGGCGACCGCGACGACCAGCGCGGTCACGCCGCGCGCCGCACTTCGATTCGACGACGAGCTGGCATTCATTCAATCAGCTCCTACGGAAACCGCACGCCCGCGTCCAGCCCCAGCGCGCCGGCGAATCGAGGCGCCGTCCACACCGGCACGTGGTCCAACGTGGCCGTCCAGCGACTGAGGACGATCAGACCGTCCAGGTACGCGCTCAGAAAGACGCGCCGCCCGACGGGCTGGACGGCGCCGACGCGTGCGCCGGCCTCGACCACCGGCACCATGGCCGACCTCGAGATGTCCACTTCCTCGCCGGCCATCCGGACGGCGCCGGCATTCGCGAGAAGGCACATCCGCCACCGGGTCAAGACCGCGCACCCGGCCAGGCCCAACAGCAGCTGTTGCTGGAAGATCCCGGCACCGTCCGCGCGCCGGGTCGTCGCGGGCAAGCTCACCTCGGCGCCGAGCTCGATCGAGACGTGGGACCAAACCAGACCTCCGAACACCCGTCCGAGCAGGAGCGGCGTCGACGACATCCCCACTCCGACGGACGGTCCCGCGCCCAGTACGAGCTCCGGACCGGGCCGTTGTCTCGGGATCGGCGGCGGGTTTACGACGACGGACACCGTCGAAGATTCTTTCGACGCGATCGCTGTCGCGGGCGGCGTCGTCACCGGCCGGTTGGAGGCCCGATCGTCGCGATGCACGGCCACCGGCGCATTGGTCGCCGCCGCACCCCCGTCGGGCTCGGACGTGGCGCGCGCGCTCGCCAGGAGCTGGATCTGCACCGCCAGCGCGAAACCCATGGTGCGCGCCAGACGGACGCAGTCAGTCGTGACGAGCGGAAAGGTCTGCTCGCCGGCCCAGCGCCCGCTGACATCGCGCCACTCGAGGCGCCCGTCCAGCGCGTTCCTCCTTGGCGTGATCCGGACCAGCACGCGGTCGGGTGCACCGTCCCTGAAGGGATCCCGGCCCAAGCGGGAGATCATCACGGCCCTGAACGCGGCCACGTCGGGACACTCGGGTGACGCGTCGTATTCGAGGCTGACGGTGAATGCGTCCGCGCGCGCCTTTGCCTCGGCCGGTCCGAGCGCCCAGAAAAAGACCACGCCGAAACGCACAATGAGGCCTGCGCGGTCGTTCACTCCGGCGCTTTCTGGCCATCGTCTGCGCGTGGCAGGAGGACGCTACGTGGGAATCGGACAGCAAAGGCCGCTGCCGCCTGGCGCGCTTCTTCGCTGCGCCCGGAGCCAAGAAGCGAGCGTACGCGCAGCGCCTCCCGCTCTTCAGCCAGACGTCCCGTCGGAAAACGCCGGGCGTGCTCCCCGACGAGCGCAACGGCGGTGGAGAATTCGTGCCGCGTGTAGGCGTCGTGCGCGCGCTGAAGGAGCGCGAGCTCGGCTGTCCAGAGGTCTGCGTCGCCCGCAACCCGGCGGCGCCGCGTCGACCTGACCGTCAGGGCCTGTTTCGCCGCGGCCGCTGGCGCAGCGGCGCGGGAGCTCGGCGCCGTTGTTCCAACGGGCCGCCCCAGGAGTGGGACCTGCTGCTGCCCGGTCGGCGGTGGTGCCTGATCCTGGCGGGCGTGAAGCGCGAGCACCGCGCCGACGGTCCCCGCCGCCAGCGCGACCAGCGCCACAAGAGAGATGCCGACCGCAGCGTGGACCCGTCGCGCCGGTGCCGTCAGCCGCACTGGCGCGTGAACCTCTCGTAGCGGCGACGTTGCAACGACGTCGCCGGCCGCGATGATCGCTCGTCCCCGCGCGAGCACGCGGGCACGGATCTCGGCCGGCAGATGCCGTTCGAGCCCGCGGGGATTCAGAAAAGCCCGCCACTCGGTATCGAACCCGCGCTCGCGACGCTTCACAGCCCCGCACCCCTGCTCCGCAGGAGGCGGCGCAGCGCGGAACCCAGCTCCTTACGCCCCCTGGAGAGCCTCGCGTAGACACCGAACTTCGTCATCGCGAGCTGACGGGCGATATCAAGGACCTCGACCCCCTCCAGGTCGTGCAGGATCAAAACGGAGCGCCGCTCGGCAGGGACACGTTCCAGCGCAGCCGAAAGCAGCGCGAGCGACTCGTGATCCTGTAGATCCGCTTCGGGGCCGGGGACCGGATCCTCGATCACGATGTCGTCGGTCGGAACCTCTCTCGCGCGGCGCCGCCGGTGCGCACTCGCGACCCGGAACGTCACACTGAACAGCCAGGGACGAAGCGGACGCGTCGTGTCCAGCTTCGGCCAGTGCCGGTAAAGGACGACGAAGATCTCCTGCAGCAAGTCTTCGATCTCGATCGAGCGGACGCCGAACCGTTGGAGGAGCACGAAGAGGTAGTCGAGCTCTCGATCGAACGCGTCCAGACACTCGGTTCCCGGCCGGGTGACTGGGATCCCCGATTGGACCAGGCGCAAGTAACCCATCTGAGTAGGTATTGTCCGGAGCAGACCCGCTTTGGCATCGGACTTCCATCCGTCCGGAAACGCGGCCGCGCGATGTCAATCATTGAAGCCGGTCACTTGCCGGTGACGACGACCTGAGAGCCGTCGTACTTCACGACCTGGTCGGCGGTGGCCGTGACGCCCACTCCCGCTCCGTGGTTGGACGCGACCCAGACGATGTTGAAGGTCCGACTGGTGAGCATGCCATTGTAGCTGCCGGATCGCGCGCCGATCGTAAGCTGCAGCGTCGAGTCGTTCCAGGAGAACGGGATCTGCGCGTATTGACCAGTCTCGTAGTCGTACGAGTCGCCCGCGTCCTCGTACAAGGTGAACGAACCGTCCTGCCCCTTGTAGACGCGGACCTCCAGCGGATCCGCGCTCTGCGTCGCGTACTGGATGTTCGGCCCCAACGGTATGATCGAGCCGGCCCTGACAAAGAGCGGGATCTGGCTCAATGGAGCACTGGCCGTGCTCATGCTGCCGCCCATCGTCGTGGATCCCGTCCAGAAGTCGTACCAGGTCCCTGCCGGCAGGTAGACCGACCGGCTGGTAGCCCCCGTCGCGGTCACGGGATTCACCAGCAGGGCGGGGCCGAACATGAACTGGTCCTTGATCCCGTAAACCATCGTGTCGTTCTGGAAGTCGAACACCAGGGGCCTCATGATCGTGTAGCCCTGGCTGGTGACCTTCCAGGCCAAGGAATAGATATAAGGCATCAACCGATATCGCAGCTGGTCCACGAGGAGCATGTTGGCCTTGCCCTGGGCGCTCCACTGCGAGCCATAAAGCTCCTTGGGGGCCTGTCCGTGGATACGGAATGTCGGGCAGAAAGCTCCAAATTGAAACCAGCGGGTGAAGAGCTCTTCAGTCGGGGTTCCGAAGTAGCCGCCGATGTCGGTGGTCCAGTAGGGCATGCCAGAGATCGCGAACCCGAGCCCGGCTGGGATCTGCGCGGCATAGACGGCCTGGGTGGCGTTGATATCGCCCGACCAGCAACCCGCCGCGTACCGTTGCTGGCCCGCGAAGGCGCTGCGGGTGAGGATGTACGCACGCTTGTTATTCGGCCCAACTTTGCGCCACCCCTCATAGATCGCCCGGTTGTGCTCGAGTGGGTAAGCGTTGATGTAGAAGGCGCCTTTGCCGAGCGCGGTGCTGGCCGCGTGCACGTTCACGCCTTCCGGATAGCTCTGGGGCTCGGTGTTGTCCGCCCAGATGGCGTCCCAGCCGTACTTTCCGATCAGCCGATCGTAGGACTGTTGATAAACGAGCGTCCGGGCCGCGGCGTTGAACGTGTCGTAAAAGTGGTAGACGCCGCCCGCGGTCGTCGTTGGATAGAGAGCACTGATCGCGTTGAGGGCGTTGAAGTTGTCGAGTTCGCCCGCAAACATGGCCACGCCGTTAGCGCGGGTCTGATAGAGAGGCCAGATCGAGATCATCGTGTGGATGTTCGCCGCGTGCAACTGCACTATAAGCGCGGCAGGATCCGGATAGCGGCTGGTATCCATGAAGTGCGAGCCCCACACCCAGGGAGTCCAGTACTGCCAATCTTGAACGATGACGTCCACGGGGATGTTGTTGCTTCGATAGCCCTGCTGCACGGCCGTGAGCTCTGCCGAGCTTTGATAGTGGTCCTTCGACTGGAAAAGACCGTAACCCCATTTGGGAAACAGCGGCGCAGCACCGGTCGTTGTCCGGTAGTTCGCGATGACCTGGTCGATGCTGGGACCGTAAAAAAAGTAGTAGTCGACCACGTCGCCCGTCTCGGAGCTGAAGCTGTACCTGGTGTTGCCGCTGGCGTTTCCCGCGAAGTTCGTCGTCGAATAGTTGTCCCAGAAGAGCCCGTAACCCTTGTTCGAGACAAGGACCGGGATCTGGATCTCGGTGTTGGCGTTGAGCATCCGGAGCGTCGTCCCCTTGCGGTTGATCACTCCGTCCTGGTGCTGCCCGAGACCGAACAGCGCTTCGTTGGCCGGCGAGTTGAACGTGGCCTGAACAGTATTGGTGCCGACGCCCTCGACGGTCGCCGCCGCCAGGCCCTTGCTGGCCTCCGACAGAATCGTCGCGCCGCTCAGATCGGTGTACGTGACGACGCCGGTCATCTCGTTGACCATCACCCTCAGCCGGCTCGTGGTGATGGTCACCGTGCCCGACGACTCGGACACGCAGAACGGGGTCGGCGCGCTCCAAGTGTTGTTCACTGACAGCGACGTCTTGCTGGGGAGAGCATTCGCAGTCGTGTATTCGACGCGGATGATATCGTCCTCGCAGACGAAAATCTTCTCCCTCCCCGAGCTCAACGTGAACGTCACGCCCGACGCGTCGACCATGAATGAGGCGCCGGTGGGCGGCGGCGCCGCGCAGACGAGTCCGCCCGATCCCCCGGATCCGCCCGTCCCGCCGGTCCCCGTCTGCCCGCCCGTCGCCCCGTCCCCGCCCGCTCCGCCGGTTCCGTTGATGGCCCCGCCGGTTCCGCCTGAGCCCGTCGTTCCTCCAGCTCCGTTGATTCCGCTAGTCCCTCCCGTCCCGATGGCTTGTCTCCCCGGGCCGGATGAACCACACGACGCCGCGAACAGGGCGATGGTGGCGGATGTGAGACTGACGCTCCGAAATGATGGGCGCATACCACCTACTGCGGGGCCAGACCCCTCTTTGTGTGTCGGATTCGATTTCCTGACGACCCGGAAGAAGTTGAACAGCCGCTAGCCTTCGACCCCGCCGTCCGTATCCGACTGCCGTCGGCGTGAGGTAGGTCCGGAGGATCGGATCCCGTTCGACAAGCAAGAGCACCTTTGACCAGGCGCGGGCGAGGCGCCGCTTGGTCGTCGCCAACGACCACCCGGACGCCGCCGCGACTTCGACGAGCTCGAGCCCCTCGACAAAGCGCAGCACGAACATGGTTCGGTCGTCCGCGTTGATACGATCGAGCACGGCGTAGAAACGGCCCAGCGCCTCGCGCCCATCAAGGTCGACGTGAACCAAGGCATCTCCGCTGACGTCGCCTTTGTCCCGCAGCCGGAGCCAGCGTTGCCGCCACAGTCGCCGCAACTCGCCTCGGGCGGTGAGCACGGTGAACGACATGACGAAGGCTTTGAGCGCCTTCGGATCGCGCAGCGCGGGTACCTTCTCGAACACGCATAGGAAGACATCCTGCACCAGATCCTCGACGTCGTGCCCGAGGCCCATCGCGCGCCTCAGTATCCGGAACACCATCGGGGAGAATCGTCTCCAGAGGGCGCGCGGTGCGTTCGGGTCGCGGGCAATCAAGGCACGCGCCAACTCGGCGTCAGCGTCCAAAAGGGACGCCATCAGCCGGGCCACCGCGGACACAATGCGTCTTTCATCAGACCTGGCTCCCTGGGCAGAACTGTCGCGACCCAATGCGTTTTGCAGGAAAAACGACAGAGCGGCCGATTTCAGCACAACCGCGGCGACACCACGACAGTAGCTACCGGTGAGAGTGCGCTCCAGGGGGCGGGCGGGCGCCGGTCGTCTTTCGCGCGTGACGGCCAGCTGGGAACCGTGGCGCGGATCCCCGCAACGTCGAGCTGAAAGGCATAAGTGGATGACGAGTTCCATTCGAGCAGTTGTGACCACGTTGGTCCTCAGTCAGGCCTGCACAGTCAGCGAGGCAGTGGCTCAGAACGCGACGGTGACGCTCAGCAGCCAGAAGCAGTACATTCGCGGGTTCGGCGGGATGAGTCACGCGGCTTGGATCGGAGATATGACGGCCGCCGAGCGAACCCTCGCTTTTGGGAACGGGGACGGGCAGCTCGGCTTTACCGTTCTGCGAATTCCGGTGAGCGACGGCCCGCCTGACTCACTCAACGTGACTACGGCCAAAGCTGCGATCGCGGCCGGCGCCATCGTCTACGCGACACCTTGGAATGCTGCAGGAACGATGACCTCGGCGCAGTTCGCGACGTACGCGACTCATTTGAATAACTTTGTCTCCTATATGAAAGGCCAGGGCGTCGACTTGTACGCCATAAGCGTTCAGAACGAACCCGATTTTGGCTCGCAAGGCGGATGGATGTCGTGGACCGCGGCGCTCTGCCACGACTTTGTTCTGAACTTTGGCGCGACGATTACGACAAAGCTCATTGGCTGCGAGTCGTTCAGCTACAACAAGACCTACTACGATCCAATCCTGAACGACCCCGCCGCTCTCGCGAACGTGGAGATCCTGGGGACGCACCTTTACGGAACCGCCCTCGGCGCCTATCCCTACCCACTCTTCGATCAAAAAGGCACAGGCAAAGAGCGCTGGATGACCGAGCACTACACGGACAGCACAACGGATGCGAATTCGTGGCCCAATGCGTTGGGTGTTGCGACTGAGCTCCACCACGCAATGGTGGACGCCCAGTTCAACCTGTACACGTGGTGGTACATCGTGCGGAGTTACGGGCCCATCGCTGCGAATGGGACGGTCAGCAAGCGCGGATGGTGTATGGCGCAGTTTTCGAAGTTCGTCCGCCCCGGCTTTTACCGAGTCGACGCCACGGCGAGTCCGACGTCCGGTGTGT
Organism: uncultured Myxococcales bacterium; assembly: GCA_964571275.1. Lineage (GTDB taxonomy): Bacteria > Myxococcota_A > Polyangia > Fen-1088 > Fen-1088 > DASRQZ01. The sequence goes on along the minus strand of CAZNCQ010000017.1, from coordinate 37,040 downwards.
TTCTTTCGGCGTATAAGAGCGATACCGACGTCGTCGTGGTGGTGGTAAACACGAACACAACGGCGGCTTCGGTGAATGTGTCGATCAGTGGCTCGAGCATCACCTCGTACGATCGATTCACCACTTCTGCCACCAAGAGCCTGACCAACGATGGCAAGGTCACCGCGTCGAACGGTTCACTGGCTGTCTCTCTGGATGCGCAGAGTGTCACGACACTGCGCGGCGTCGGCAGCTCGACGAGCGGTACCGGTGGTTCGACGGGCTCCGGTGGTTCGACGGGCTCTGGTGGTTCCCGAGGCTCGGGAGGTTCGACGGGCGCCGGTGGTTTTGTGTCGACCGGCGGGTCGAGCGGTTCGGGCGGCCTGACGGGCTCGGCCGGATCCACCGGTTCGGGTGGTTCGACCGGCGCCGGTGGAACTGAGACAGGGGGCGCCCCTGGTAGCGGCGGCAATGGAACACCGGGCGAGCCTGCGGCGGATGGCGGTTGCAGCTGCCGCTTGGCCGGCGAACGCTCGGACTCGGCGCCCGTCGCCCTGTGGATGACGCTCGGCGCGTTGGTCCTCGTCTCCAGGCGGCGCCGGCATGATGGCCGACGCGGGGGAACGGGTGGCTGATCGCGCCGCATCGTCGTCGGAGGTCGGCGTCGCCGCGAGGTTTGCGCTCGGTTTCAGCGCCGCGTTGCTCGTCCTCGCTCCGTTCGGTTGCGCGCCGTCGACCGGCGATGGCGGAACGGGAAGCGGCTCAGGCGGGTCCAGCGGCCAGGGCGGATCGAGCGGATCCGGTGGAATATCAGGCACCGGTGGCGCGGGCGCGGGAGGTGGCATGCGCGATGGTGGCGCCGATGCGGGCCCGGGAGGCATATCGGGGTCGGGAGGCAGCCGTGGGTCGGGAGGGGCGACCGGGCTGGCCGGGAGCAGCGGCGCAGGCGGGCTGACTGCCAGCGGTGGCACGACCGGAAGCGACGGCGGCGCGGGTGCGACTGGAATGCTCGCCGCCACACCGCCCATGGGCTGGAACTCGTGGAACACGTTCCAGTGCAACATCACCGAAGCGCTCATCAAGCAAATCGCCGACACCTTCGTCTCGAGCGGTATGCAGGCTGCCGGATACCAGTACGTGAACGTCGACGATTGCTGGATGGACGGCCGCGATGCGAGCGGCAATCTGCGTTGGAACGCGACCAAGTTCCCGTCCGGCATCCCTGCGCTCGCGGACTACGTTCACGCCAAGGGTCTGAAGCTCGGGATCTACGAGACGCCCAACACCAGGACCTGCGTTGGGATCTACGGCGGCATCGCCGCGACGGTGGCGGTGGGCAGCCTCGGCCACGAGACGGCGGACGCGCAGACATTTGCGTCGTGGGGCGTCGATTACCTGAAGTACGATAAGTGTCAGGGGCCGCTCAGCGCGTTCGCGGTGATGCGGGATGCGCTGCGCGCCACCGGGCGGCCCATCTTCTATAGTATCAACCCCGGAGACGGAACCGGCTGCCCGCCGAACACCTGTTCGATCACCCTGCCGACGATCGCCAACATGTGGCGCATCGGGTTCGACATCAACGGCAGTTGGGCGTCGATGATCGCGCTCGTCGATCAGGACGCGAACCTGTTCTCCTACGCGGGCCCCGGGCACTGGAACGACCCCGACATGATGGAGGTCGGCAATGGATTGACCGACACCGAAGGGCGTACCCATTTCAGCATGTGGGCGATCCTTACGGCGCCGCTCATCGCCGGCAACGATCTGCGCAGTATGAGCGCTGCGACCAAGACGACACTCACCAACAGCGAGGTGATCGCCGTCGATCAGGACCCGCTCGGCCTCCAGGGCCGCCTCGTGGCTTCGCCAGGTGCGAACCTGCAGATTTGGTCGAAGACCTTGTCGGGGACGAACACGCGGGCGGTGGCGCTCTTGAATCGCGGCACGGCGACCGCGTCCATCACGGTTCAGTGGAGCGCGCTCGGCATACCCACGGGGGCGGCGATGATCCGTGACCTGTGGAACCACAGCGACCTCGGGATGTTCAGCGGTTCCTACACCGCCTCTTCGGTGCCGAGCCACGGCGTCGTGATGCTGAAGGTCGCCAGTTCGCCGTGAAAACCAGCGGCCCCGAGCCACAAGATTCTGTCATTAGAACGGGCGCACCGGACAGTAATGGGCATGTTCAGATCGAGAAATTCGGTTAGTCGTCACCTCGCGTCCCTGACGGTCTTGGTATCCACAACCGTCTCATTGGCCGGCGGGTGCAGTGGCGGATCGTCCACGGGCGGAGGAAATGGGGGGCGGCCAGGGCTGGTTCGGGACGGAGAAGGAGATACCGGCGGCAGCGCGGTGGTGAACATGGGGTCTGGCGGTCGGATTGCGATCGACGCGGCAGCGGACAGCGGGGGCATGACGGGATCAGGTGGCACCACGGGCGCGGCCGGAGCTGGTGGCGCCGGAGTGGGAGGCGGACCAGGCCTGGGCGGGACGGCTGGGGGGGGCGGAGCAGGCGGGGCCGGCGCCACGGGCGGGGTCGTGGGTCCGTGCGATATCTATCAATCTGGTAACACGCCGTGCGTTGCTGCCCACAGTACGGTGCGGGCCCTCTACGGTTCGTACAGTGGCAACCTGTACCAGGTTCGGCGCGCTTCCGACAAGACGACGAGGGACGTCCCCGTCACCAGCCCCGGAAGTTACGCGGCTTCCGGCGTCCAGGACTCGTTCTGTTCCGGAACGACCTGCACGATCTCGATCATTTATGACCAGTCGCCGAACCACAACGACCTGACCAAAGCCCCCCCCGGCGGCTGGTTGACCAATGGGGGACTGGAGGCCAACGCTTCCATGGCGGGAGTATCAATCAACGGGCACCCCGTCTATGGTCTTTACACGACCTCGAACTTCGACAACAACATTGGCGCTGTCGGTTACCGAAACAACGCGACCAGGGCTGTCCCGACCGGCGATCAGCCCGAGTCGATGTACATGGTGGCGAGCGGAAAGCACACCAACCAGTGGTGCTGCTTTGACTACGGGAACGCGGAAACGAACAATACCGACGACGGCAACGCTACGATGGAGTGCGTCTACTTCGGGAGTAGCACGCAGTGGGCGAAGGGCAACGGGACAGGCCCGTGGGTCCTGGCCGACCTTGAAAATGGCGTCTTCCATGGTGGCGACCCCAAAGCAGTCACCGCAACCAACACGCCGATTGCCGTCAGTTACGTCACGGCGATGCTGAAGGGACCGTCCGGGAACCGGTTTGCGCTGAAGGCGGGTGATGCGCAGTCCGGCGTGCTGATGACCAAGTACGACGGCGTACGTCCCACTGGTTACAGCCCCCAAAAGAAGCAGGGCGCAATCATCCTCGGGATCGGCGGCGACAACAGTCACACCGGTGAGGGCACCTTCTTCGAAGGATGCATGACTTCCGGCAATTCGACGGACGCGATCGACAACGCCGTGCAGGCCAACATCGTCGCCGCCGGGTACGGCCGTTGATCCCGAAGGACGGCGAGTTGGCATCGGGTCGCGCTCCCCTTCTTTTCCTGCAACAAATCGATGCGTCAAGACAGCGTTAGAGATACCGATGGGACACTCATACATCCTCCAGCCGCCGCCGACGCCTGAGCACTGTGTCCGTCAGCGAGGGCGCTTCGCCGCTGAACGGAGGCTGGTGGTTGCCATCATGGTGCTGTGCTCGCTGGTCATGGCCCCAGCCGCCTCGCTGGCCGACAACCCCATAATCCAAACCAACTACACCGCCGACCCGGCTGCCATGGTCTACAACGGAACGCTATACGTTTATACGGGACACGATGAAGACGTCACCGTGAACAACTTCTTCACGATGAACAACTGGCTCGTATTTTCCACGACCGACATGGTCAATTGGACCGACCATGGATCGCCGATGAGTTACCAGACGTTCACGTGGGCCCGGGGAGACGCCTGGGCCGCGCAACCCATCCCTCGAAACGGCAAATTTTACTATTACGCACCGGTGACGGCGACGGCGACCGGCGCGAGATCCATTGGGGTAGCCGTGTCGAGCAGTCCGACAGGCCCTTTTGCAGATGCCATTGGAAAGCCTTTGATCACCTCGGATTGTGGGGATATCGATCCGACGGTGTTCATCGACGACGACGGCCAGGCCTACCTTTACTGGGGCAATCCCAGCTCCTGTTATGTCAAGCTGAATCCAGACATGATCTCGTTTTCGGGTGGAATCAACCACGTACCGATGACGACCGCGAGCTTCGGAACGCGGGTCGGAAATGCTCAGCGCGCCACCTTGTACGAAGAGGGGCCATGGTTCTACAAGCGCAACGGACTTTACTACCTGGCGTTCGCCGCCGATTGCTGCGCTCCTGAAAAGATCGATTATTCCACCAGTCCCGGGCCGACAGGACCATGGGCCTACAAAGGACGTATTTACACGAGCGCCGGCAGCGCCAGTTTTACCAACCAAACGGGAATCTTTGATTTCATGGGCCATTCATACGCGCTCTATCACAATGGAGCGCTTCCTGGCGGGGGCGGCTATCATCGCTCGGTAGGCATCGAGGAATTCAAGTACAACTCCGATGGCACCATTCCGACGATTAACCCGACCGCGGCGGGGCCGGCCGCGATTGCCAATCTGAACCCGTTCGTACAGACAGAGGCCGAAACCATCGCGTTTTCTTCGGGGCTAAAGACCGAGGTATGCAGCGAGGGCGGAATGGACGTGACGTCCATAAACAACGGCGACTACATCAAGGTGAGGAGCGTGGATTTCGGCAGCGGTATCACGTCATTCGACGTCAGGGCCGCCTCTGCGGCAAACGGCGGGTCCATCGAGCTTCACATCGACAGTTTGGCCGGACCGTTGCTCGGAACCTGTGCCGTTCAGGGTACCGGGGGCGCGCAGACTTGGGTTACCAAGTCATGCGCCGCTAGCGGCGCAACCGGGATACACGACTTGTTTCTGAAATTCGCGGGCACCGGCACCGGTAACCTATTCAGCTTCAACTGGTGGAAATTCGGTGGACCCGGCGAGTCCGTCGACGCCGGGGGCACTGGCGGAACAGACGCCGGTGGGATGGGTTCGGGCGGGAGGGGTGCGGGGGGGACGGGGTCGGGCGGGACGGCCGCGGGAGGCTCGGGCGCAGGGGGAGGAGTTCTCGCAGGGACCGGCGGCGGCTCCGCGGGAATGGGCGGCGCCGGAGGCACCGGAGGGATCGGCGGTGGCGCAAGTGCAGCGGAAGACACCGGTGGTTGCAACTGCCAGAACGGTCCCGGTCGCGGCCGCGGTGCGCTTGAAATCTCCCTGTTGCTGCTCGCGTACCGGTTCCGTCGCGGACGCCGAGCGCCTGTCTCCGAAAAGCGCGTTCGCCCCGTCCTCTGAACGACTAACCCTCGTCTGACCCGCCGCACAGGGTCGATGGCGAGTGAGGTGCTTCACGGCGCGCGGCGCGACAGCAGGCGCGGGAAGTCCTTGTCGTTAGGGGAGACGGTCTTCGGGGCGAACGTTTTTTCTCGTTGGCAGTACAAATTCGCCGCCGGGCCGACAAGTACTATCGGAGGAGCCCCCGTATGACACACGACACCCTGCGCCGTTCTCTGCTCGCAATCATGTTCGTCAGTGGACTAGCGTGCTCATCTGGCGGTCCCGAGGCCGCAGCAGGTTCGGGCGGCTCGCCCGCCGAGGGAGGCGCGACCGGCAGTGGAGGCGCTCCCGGTGCCTCGGGCGGGTCGATGGGACAGGGTGGCAGCGTCGTCGGCTCCGGAGGCACCACGGGCGCTGGTGGCGCGACTGGCGGTCGCAGCGGATCGGGCGGCAGCAACGCAGCCGGCGGAGCTGGGCCAGGCGTCGGCGGATCTGGGGGGGCATTCGTTGGAACCAAGCCGCCGGGAACCGCTCAGGCGGGCGACATTACCGTCGATCCCACGAAGACTCATCAGATCGTGGACGGATTCGGCGAGGCGGACGTCTGGCAGGGTTCGTCATCGGCCGCGATGCAAACGCTGTTGTGGGACCCAGTCAACGGGATCGGCCTCAACTTGCTCCGTGTTGGCATCGACGGCACCAGCGGCCAGCCCAACATCATGGGCGCTGCGGGATATGCCGACGGTCAGGCCTGCGTCAAGTTCAGCGGCAGCGAGTGCAAGGTCTGGGCGGCACCCTGGTCACCGCCCGCCAACCTGAAGGACAACACCAACGTCAACAACGGAGGTCACCTGGTGGCCGCTGATTACGCCACCTGGGCGAAGGTGCTGGCGGGGTTCCCGGCGTTCTACAAGAGTCATGGCGGCGTGGACCTCTATGCGATCTCGGCGCAGAACGAGCCGGATTTCGTTGCGAGCTACCAGTCGTGCATCTTCAATGCGTCGCAGATGGTGTCCTTCATCGACACGCTAGGGCCGCTGCTGGCCGCGCTGAGCCCACCCGTCAAAGTCCTCGCAGCCGAACCGGACAACTGGGGCAATATCTGGGGTGGCGATGGCTATGGCCCCGCCATCATCGGCGACGCGATGGCCAATACCTTCGTGGGACCGATCGCGACGCACGATTACGGCGGCACCAGCGCTGGGACCTTTGCGCGTCCTGCGCCGCCCGCGAACAACACGCACCATATTTGGGAGACAGAGTGCACGCCTGGTGACACGGGACCGATCACCATCGCGACGATGGTCTACGCCGCGTTCACGACCGGCGGGGTGAACGGGTGGCACTACTGGTGGACCCAAGCGTTCGTGCCGAACGTCAACAGCCCACCGCCGCAGGTCTACGCGCTGGGGAACTTCAGCAAGTTCGTGCGGCCCGGGTACTACCGCATCGACGTCAGTGGTGCTCCCAAACCATCCGGAACCGTGCCGTTGGTCGCGGCGTTTTCGAACATGTCAAACGGGACCGTCGTGATTGTCGTCGTGAACGGTGGTTCGGCGCAGCAGGCGTCCTTCTTCGTCGCGGGCGGCTCCTGGCCGGCGTCGGTCACACCGTATGTCACGACGACGACGTCCAAGCTGGCAGCCGGGACGGCCATCTCGGTCTCGGGCGGGCGCTTCTCCGCTTCGCTTGCCGCGCAGTCCGTCACGACGTTCGTGGGTAAGCCGTAGCGGAAGGCACACATTCGCCACTGGAATCGGCGATCTGCTCCTTTCCAGGGATTGCTCGTGGATCGCGCGGCGACGCCGCCGCGCGATCGCCCGCCCAGCGCTGACCGCGTCGCCCTCTATTTCGAGATCACGAGCAGCGCTACGGCATTCGTGGCGAGTGAGAACCCGGAGACGATGCCGTCCGTGATCGCGGCGGCGGTGTCCGGGGCGGGGGCGCCACCGCCCGTCATTCGGTAGATCAGCGCAGCGCCCGAGGGCGTGAAGTTCTTGAGCGTGATCGAGAGGCCAGCCTGCGCCGCGCCGCTCACGTTCACGAGCATGACCCACAGCTTGGTTGGGTTGGTGGGCGAATCCGCAGCCGCGTAGACGTTGACGCCCTTGTTGGGGCTCGCCGCGCCGAGCGAGAACGCTCCGAAACGAGCGCCGTGGCCATCGTAGTTCCGGTACATGGCCATGGCGTTGTAAATCGGCAGGTGAGTCGAGCCGTGCACGAGCGTGAGGAAGTAGGACGCTACCTGGTAACCGAGCCGCCCATACATCCCGAGGAGGTCGGCCTCCTGTGCCCCGGTGGTAGGGTCCGGCGTATTGCCATCGCCGCCGTCGTTGGGCACGTTGTACTCGCTGACGCAGATGCCGGTTCCTGGATAAGCCGAGTTGATCCAGCCCTGAACGTGCGGAACGACCGAAGCGCTATTGGTATCCCAGAACGCGTTGGTGTCTCCGAGCCCCTTGCGCGGGTAGAGAAATGGGTAATGCATATCGACACAATCCAGTAGGCGTGAGTGCGTCGAGGCATCCTGGGCCGCGGCGAGCTTCAGGATCGCCATCGTCAGCGAGTTGGTGACGCTGTACGGGCCTGCGGGACTTCCGCACTCGACGTCAGGAAGCGCTACCAGGTCGTCGGGACTCTCCGTGCACATGAAGAGGACGGAGGATGTCGGATCCGCTCCTTTGATGGCCTTCGCGTAGGCGATGGTCCGGTTGATGAAGTCCTGATCGAGGCTCGTCCCGATGCTCGAGTTGGTCTTGTAGAAAGGCTGGCACCGAGTGCCCGGGGGGTAGAGGGCCGGATAGACGTCGGTGCGCAGCGCTTGCCAGTTGTCAGGCTCGTTGTCGAGTTGGTAGTACTTTACGCCCCCGTTCTCCGCCGATCCGAACGTCGAGACCAGGTGGGTCACCCATGAGCCCATGAAGGACGTATCGAGCACGCTCGATCCTCCATCGATCAGCTCTTCTTCCGACGTGCCGAGGGTCTGGCAGCAGGTCGAGATGGCGGTCCCACCCGCGCAGTCCGGATTCCCCGGGTTCGGCGTCGCCATGCTGGACACCCAACCGGTGATGGGGATCGTCATCAGCGTATCGGCGAGTCTCGTGATGTTGTAGTGAATGAACTGGTCCGAGCTGGTCATCAGCGAGGGATCGGGCGTTGGTGACGTGAACCTCCCCTTGTAGTTCGCGCAGTTCCAGTCATTGCCGGCGTTGGCAACATCGATTTTCCAGTTGTACGAGCTCGTGGCATCGCCGCCCCATCGATTGAGCGCCGCGATCTGCATCGAGTCGTCGCTGGAGAACGCCACGCCGTAGATGTCGGAGGAGATGGGGGTCAGCTGCGAATTCGCGTCAACCACGACGCTGGTCGCGCTCGGGGACGCGACACAGGTCTGTGACGCCCCGCAGAGCTGCGACGGTGGGCAGCCCCCGCAAGTGTGCCCGCAACCGTCGTCGCCGCAGGTCTTCCCGCTGCAATTGGGAGAGCAAGCCACTCCGCTGCCACCCGCCCCGCCCGACGATGCGATCCCTCCCGAGCCGCGCGACGATGGGATCCCGCCTGCCCCGCCGACGCTACTGATGGAGCCGCCGGCACCGATTCCACCGCCGGCCCCCGACGTCTCGCTGCCGGGATTGGGCTTGCCACATCCCGCGACGACCCACAGCGCAATGATGGGCCAGAGAACAAGTTCGGATGTCACAGGGGTCTTCTCCTGACTAGATAGGCTGATGGATGTTGCCGGCGCGGCAGCGACCAGCGTCGTGGCACCGGCGCCCGTGATACGGCGAGCGACTGTCTCGCCTCCGGAACCGGCTTCGACTCAGAGACGGCGGCGTCGGCGAATCGTCACCAGGAGAGCCATCAGCGCTAGCCATCCACCGTTGCTACCGGGGCCAGTCCGAAGGGTCGCGCAAGAACAACCCGCGGCCGATCCATTGACTGCGCCACTCGCCCCTCCCGCCGCGCGGGGCGTCTGACCGCCGATGCCTGTCCCGCTCGGTCCGGAGGCGCCTCCCGCGCTCCCCACATGGGCGCCTCCCCCTCCCGAACCGCCGCCACCGGTGAGACCTCCAGCCCCGATGGAGCCGCCGGCTCCGCCTCGACCGCTTGCTCCGCCCGACGCCTCGATGCCTCCCGCACCAGAAGCACCGCCGTCGAAGCCAGTGCTGGCCCCCGCGCCGCCCATTCCGGCGGCACCACCTGCTCCTCCGCTGCCCGCTTGCCCGCCGCCACCTCCAGCTCCTCCAACGCCGATTCCCGTCTCGGCGTCAAATGTCGCGCCGTCGAATGCAACGACGATAACTTTGTTCCCGTGATTCGAACCAGCCGTGATTTGCCCCTTGTCGACGTCGGTCACCGCGAAAGTGAAGTGCGTGATGTGGCCGCCCTCGATCAGCACGCCGGGCCGCTCCATCTTGAACCAGTGGTCTACGGTCCCTTCGTTGTAACTGAAGAGCTGCTGCGCCAATCGCGGATCGTAGGCCAGCCCCTGGTCGCTCCAGCCGTGAATGCCGTCTGGCGACGTGAGATGGTACCCGACGCGGTCGTCCGGGTAGTCGTAGACGACGTGGTACTGGCCGCCGCTGTACCAGATCACGGGATCCTCCGCCAGGGCGTACGTTGATTCGACGGTGGCCGGTGCCATCGAATCGGCGTGCCGGGTTCGATTGGGATAGATGCTCGCGATGTTCGCAGGAACGGCCTCGGACGAGGGATATGTGTTCGTCGGCTGCTGCAGCTTGTAGGGACCGCAGATTCCGGTCGTGCTCAGCGCGATGAGTCCGTGGCGTTGAACGATCTCGAAGTTACCGTCCGGGCGAACGACCAGACTCACGTTCGAGTCATAGTGGGTATCCGAGCCGGCGGGGACTCCGTTCGTCTGGATCAGATCGCCGGTCGCCGGACAGCGCGTCCAGGGGCCGTTAAGAGACGGGGAGGTGAAGATCGTGAACGGCACGATCTCGCTGACGATCAAGCAGTAGGTCCCGTCGTTCATCTGGCACGCGGAGACGTTGTGGCCCTTACTGCGGTCACCCGAGTCCGGTCCGTTGGTATAAGCGAACCCCTTGTCCACGTAAGGGCCGAGCGGTGAGCTCGCGCTCACGGCGTGGATGGCGTCGGAACCAAACCATCCATTGTGCCCGGACGGAGAATCGGGCCAACGGCTGGCGAGCAGGTGATACTGGCCATCGGACGCCCGGATGATCTTGCCGTCCCAATAGAGAAGTCCGGGCGGATTCTTCGGATCTTCCATGCCGTTGCAAGTGTCGCGCGGGAGCACGCCCGACGCGCCCCAAGTATTCGACGTCAGGGCGCACGTGGTCGGCGCAGGTTGAAAATAGTCGATCAGGGTCTTGGCACCCGCCAGACCCGGCAATGAGAAACAGGTCACAAACACCACTGTCGCGAGCCAAGTACGGCGGCGCGCTACGAAAGGAGGCGAGTCACGACTGGACAGCATCTGGTCTCCGTCAAACCTGCGAGATGGCCGAAAAATGTTCACAGGAATCGTGAGCCCAAAAGACTCGAACAATCCTGACGTCGTCGCGACAGCTAGATGCGGAGACTCTTTGTGATACGAAGACTGGCGAACGGCTGTGTTCTGGTGACCGCTGCTTTGGTGTTGACTGCCGCTCCAAGGGCGAGAGCGGCGTCGTTGCAGCAGGTCAGCAATTGGGGCGGACCTGGCCTTCCCACGGACGTGACCATGTATGTTTACGTGCCGGACAGGGTGGCGTCGAACCCGCCCGTCCTGACGCTCATTCACTATTGCGGTGGCACCGCGGCGGCCGTGTTTGGCCAGGCACAGGGCGGTGGCGTCGTCAGCGCGGCCGACCAGTACGGATTCATCATGGTCGTGCCCAGTAGCGGGCGATGCTGGGACGTCGAGTCGAACAAGGCCTGGACGCGGAGCGGCGGCGGCGACAGCGATGCCATCAAGCAGATGGTCACCTATGCCATTGGCAAGTACGGCGCGAACGCCAATCGCGTTTACTCGACCGGAGACTCGTCGGGCGGCATGATGACGGAGCTGCTGCTCGCTCTCTATCCGGACATCTTCAAAGCGGGCTCGGCGTTCGCCGGGATGCCGGCGGGGTGCCGAGGCTCGAACGAATCCGCGGCCAGCATGGGGTACAGCGGCGCGTGCGCCGGCGGCAACGTCACGCACACTGCTCAGGAGTGGGGGGACATCGTTCGTAACATGGACCCCGGGTACATGGGCCATCGCCCACGCGTGCAGATGTTCCACGGCAACGCCGACATGACCATCAACTACAAGAACTTCACCGAGGCCGAAACGGAATGGACGGACGTGCTGAGCCTCAGCTCGAACCCGACATCGACGATCATGAACCTGCCACTCGGGAACCACCAGGCGACCCGGCAGCAGTGGCTCAACTCATGCGGTTATCTGGTGCTCGATGGGTTCACGTCGATCGGCGGCGATCACGGCCCATCCGACGCGCTGTTCGAGGCTCAATACGTCATCCCGTTCCTCGGCCTGGACAAGACGGGGGCCGTCGATCCTGAGATCGCGCAGTGTGGGAACGGCGGGGCTGGGGGCGGCGCTGGCGCGGGTGGCGCTGCTGGCGCGGGAGGACGCGGCGGCGGCGGTGTCGGCGGCGGTGGTCCAGGCGGCAACGGAGGTTCCGGCAGCGCTGGTAGCAGCGGGGCCGGCAGCGAGGGGGGCACGCAGGGACGCGGAGGCGATCAAGGCAGCGGCGGCGGTGGCGGTATGGCGAGCGGCGGCGGGTCTGGAACCGGCACAGGCGGAGCGTTCGGCCACGACGATGCTGGCGGGAACCCAACGGGGGCCAGAGAAGGATCAGGCGGATGCAGCTGTGCCTTCGGCGCATCCAAACCGAACGAGTTTTCGGCGGCCACCGTTCTCGCCTTCGCGTTCGTGGCGGCCCCGCTCGTCCGCCCCCGCCGACGAAAGCGGTTCCGTCGCACCCGATGACGAGCCGGTCTTGTCGAGGTTGAGGTGGAGACGTCCCCATGAAGACTTCCGAACGGTCGCCGTCGAGGATTTCTCTCGCCTGGTTCGCACCGAGCGCGCGACCAGCGTTCTCTGTGGCGGCCGTCGCGTCAATCCGAGGCGGTAGGAGGCTGGCGTCCAGCATCTTGCTGGCGCTCTTGCTCGGTGCGTGTGGTGGGTCGGGCACTTTGAGCTCGACGGGAGGGACCGGTGGTGGGATGGCGACGGCGACAGGGGGCGCCGGCGGCACGTCGACTATCGAGACTTCGCCGGCTTGATGCTCACGTACACGCAGAACGTCGTCGTGACCCACAACGAAGTTTACAACTTGCCGTATTCGGGGATCAGCAGCGGGCTCGGGTGGGGCACGAACGACGCCGGCGGCAACAACGATTACAAGTCGCGCGCCACGGGTGATCTTTACCTTTACCAACCGCTTTACGTATCTGCGACGGTCGCCAAGAACAACACGATCTCTGCGAACTACGTGCATCAGATGCAGCTCCAGATGAACGATGGCGGCTGCCACTACAACCTTTCGGCGAGCCCCGGCACGATCGTCACGCAGAACTACTGCGAGGGCAAGGGCTCCGGGCTGGCGGGCGTCATCTGGGGCGAGTACGAGGATGAGGGGTCGGCCTACGTCACCATGACGAAGAACGTCTACGCGAATTTCGGAGCGTACGTGACCGCGAACTGGAACGCCTCGAACGACACCGGCCACCTCACTTTCACCAACAACTGGGGGCCCTCGGCCGGTCCGGGGCTGGCTGGCCCCGGCAACGTCGTCTCGGGCAACATCGCCATCACAGGGGACACCTTCCCGGCGGATGCCCAAGCGATCGTCAACGCCGCAGGCCTCGAGGCTGCCTACGCCGATCTGAAGGCCAATCCCTGACACCGCGGCCTGCGGCGCGCCGGACAGGCGGCGCAGGCGGGGGCCCGGGACGTCTGGTCTTGGTTGACGTCATTCTCACGCGGGGGCGCACCGCGACCATCTGCTCGCGGGATCGTCGGATGGCGGCGCATCCGACAGCGGCATCTCCTCGTCGGCGCAGTACGGCCGACCGCCGACCTCCCGTCGACGCTCTTAGAACTGGCTAAGGAACGTCCAGACGTTTTGATATTCCCAGCTCGTTCGCTGGCCGGGATCGGTCGGGTCAGGGGTGTGCGGACCATTGAAGGAGCAAAACTCCAATGGGTACCCGGTCGTGCAGCCCGTCAAGCTGGTACAAACGTGGTTGCCGCTCGTAACCTTCGTTGGCGTCATCCAGGTGCAGCCGTTCGCCATGGCGAAGTTCTGCGCCAGCATCACGCCATTGCCAACCGTGCAGCCGCTCGTACGCGTGCTGTCGTAGCACAGAACGCTATCGCTGGTTCCGTGCGATGCATAGTAGGCCACGGGCTTTGTGGGTGTGCAGTTTCCGCTCAGCTGAGAGCCGGAGTAGACGGCGATGGCACGGACGAAGCCGTTCGCCGTCCCGCCAAGGGGTCTTTCACACGCGGTCTTGTAGGACATGCTTCCCCCGAAGCTCCAGCCAGTCGCGAAGATCCGGTTCGTGTCGACGCAGAAATTCTGCTCGACCTGCGCCACGAGGGCATCGGCGAGCGCCAGGTCCGTATTGTTCGGGTTAGGCCATCCGCATCCCCCCGCTTGCGTGCAGTTGGCGTTATTTTGCTGCCCGTTGGGGGCAACGAAGATCGCGCTGTCGTTGGACAAGGGGAGCAAGTGATAGTAATTGTTTCTGTACATCTCATCATCGTTACCGTTGAGCTCGTGATAAGCGATAACGAGCCTGTATGGATGCGTATTGTCGTAGCTGGCCGGGACGTTGAGAATGTATTCGCGCTGCATGTTGGCCGCCGTAATCGCGATGTGATGGCCGTTGTTGTATTCACCGCTCGGGATGGTGGGCGCCTTGCCGCAGCCGGCAGACATACCGGTGTCTCCCCCTGCTGCCCGCCCGCCTGTTCCGGTGGCCCCGGCTCCACCAGCCCCCGCGCCGCCGGCGGCTGAGCCGCCACTCCCTCCCTGCCCGCCGGTCGCGCTGCCCCCGATGCCGGTGCCGGTGGCGCCGGCCGAACCGCCAGCGCCAGTCGAGCCGCCTACTCCGTCGGACCCGGCTTGACCGAGACCGCCGGTCCCCGTCCGTCCAGCGCTACCGGTGGTGTCGGCCCCGGTTGCACCGCACCCGCAGAATGACAGTATCGCCCCGGCTGACCAGATGACGATATGAGAGACCGATAGGGCGCGCATCATGGAGAACCTCCAGGTCGTTAGCGTGTTTCGGCCACGGGTCGCAGACGGTGACGGACCGCCGGCAAGAGCTCACCGCGCTGGAGGCGCGCCTCGAATGCCGCGGCCGCGCGCCGCGCATCTTCTGTCCGGCCGAGGCCGACCAGCGCCTTCAAGCGCAGGGCCTCGCGCTCTTCCGCCAGCCGGCCGTTCTTGAACCGACGGGCGTGCTCGACGATGGGCGGCAAGGCGGCGGCAAAATCCTTCCGCGCCACTGCGTCGCGCGCCCGCCGCTGCAGGGGCTCGTCGCGGGCGGCGCCGAACCGTGATGGGCTACAGGGCGCGGCGGCGGCCACCTCGGTCGAAGGCTAGTCGACCATCGATGACGACGACCGGAAGGAACCGGCGCGGGCGCGCCCATCTCGACGGGGACCACAACGGGACCGCTGCTACGCGCCGCCTCACTGTGCGCGCGGAGCCCGTATGCCATCGCTCCCACCACGGCGCTGGCGAAGCAAGCCAGCACCACCGCGGCGGCCCACAGAGTCCTCACCGCAGCGCGAGGCGGTTTGGTTGACCCCCAATTACCCGCCGCGAGCGCCTCCCGCGCTCGGGCGATCGCTCGCGCGCGAACCGGCGCTGGAATGACCGGGATCGAGCGCTCCCGGTCCAGCAGCGCCTGGGCCTCGGGCGGTAGCTTGATTGGCAAGGGATTCATCGCCCATCCACCTCCTTGAGCATTCGCCGTACACCGGCCTCGAGCTCCCGGCGCGCCTTGCGCAGCCGCGAGTAAGCAGTGAAGAGCGGAATGCCGAGCACGGAGGCCACCTCTCCGACCGGAACATCGTCGAGGTCGCGCATCACCAGCACGGCGCGCCTCGGCAATGGAATCCTCTCGAGGGCAGCAAGCATCATCGTCCGCAGTTGCCTGCTCTGCAGCGCCTCGTCCGGTGCCGGGCGCGAATCGCGGAGCTCGACGACCCCGAAGGCAACCTCGCGGCTCCGTTTGCGGTAGTGCGCCGACGCGAGCCGGAAGGCGATTCCGAAAAGGTACGGCCGCAACGGGCGGCGCGGATCGTACTTGCACCAAGACCGGTGCAGGGCCAGGAACACTTCCTGCGCGAGATCCTCCATCTCCGAAGGAGAGGTGCCGAGCCGCCGCAGCGTCCGGAACACATAGTCCAGCTCCCGCTGGAACGCGTCCAGGCAGGCGTCGTCCGACGTCATCTCTCGCGCAATCCGTGGGACGAGCCGAAGATGAGTCACGACACCCGCCATATAGATTGTCGCGGCAGCCTCTATGTTGTCAGAAGAACTCCGTCCCAGGTCCGATCGGAACAAACGAGTCGACTGCCACAACGCTGTCGCGTAATGACACTGCGTCGCCCTGCCGATTGGCCTTACTGTCTGAGCCTTGCCGATATTGTCATTGAAACCGCGCGAGGCAGAAGAGTGCGATTGGCGATTGACTCGGTCGTGAGCGAGGGGCATTAACGAGCGTATGCGAACGCTCTGTTTGCTCGCGACGCTCGGACTGGTTCTCAGCGCCTGCGGAAGCGCCCAAAACAACGGTTCGGGCGGCGCTGGAACGGGTGGCTCGGGTAGCGGAGGCGCTCATGGTGCAGGAGGCACCGCCGGTATGAGCGGTCCGGCCGACGCCGGCAGCGGCGGCTTACCCGGCACCGGCGGCGCGACGGGCAGTGGCGGCGGCGTGGGTGGCTCCAGCGACGCCAGCATCTCGGACGGAGCGCGTGCCGACGCCCGAGCCGATGCCGATGCGGTCGACGCAGCCAACCGGAGGGACGCGAGTCTCGACGCCAGCGCTGACGCGGGCGGCGATGCCTTGGCGGAGTACTCGCCTTGTCCGAGCAACGGCTCAGCTTGCATCGTGATGCCGCTCGGCGACTCGATCACGGACGGGTTTCCGTACGAGAATGGAGGCTACCGCGTCGAGTTGTTCCACCAGGCGGTGCAGGGCTCGACCCCGATTACCTTCGTCGGTCGCAACATGAATGGGCCGCAGACCGTCGACAACCAGCCGTTTCCGCGCGGCCATGAGGGCTACTCCGGGTTCACGATCGACACCGACGCGACCCACAGCGGCATCTCTCCGCTGGTCGACGCAGCGATCGCGATGTTCCACCCGCACATCGTCCTCCTCCACATCGGCACCAACGACATCAATGGGAATGTCGACGTCGCCAACGCGCCCACGCGCTTGGGCGCGCTCGTCGACCGTATCACCAACGATGCGCCGAATGCGCTGCTGGTCGTCGCGCAGATCATTCCGACGACCAACGACGGTACCAACATGCGCGTCAGCGCCTACAATGCGGCGATTGCCGCGCAGGTTGAGCGGCGCGCGGCTGCAGGCAAGCACGTCACGCTGCTGGACCTGTACGGCGTCTTCACGGCGAACGCGAGCTACAAGACCGCGCTCATGTCCGACAACTTGCATCCGAACACGACCGGCTACGCCACCATGGGCGACGCCTGGTACGCGGCCATCCGCGCTGTGCTGCCCCACCGCTGAGCAGCGGCGCCGCGACCGGCCGAGCGGTCGATTCCGTCACAAAGGTACCGGCGTTCGGACAATTGCATCTGTGGATCAATTGGCTACACGTGCGCTCGGAGGATGTGTCCGGATGAGAAGAAGAAGCCCTTGGAATCAGATCTCGCTGGTTATCCTGCTCGGCCTGTGCGGCTGGGGTTGCACGCTCTCGTCGAGCCAGGATCCAGGTATGACCTCGTCGACTGGGGGCGCGAGCGGCGCCGCTGGAACGAGCGGCGCGGGTGGCTGGATGGGGCCGATTGTGTGGCCTTGCGACGCCTTCGCAGCCGATGGAGGCCCCTGTGTCGCGGCCCACAGCACTGTCCGGGCCCTCTACAGCGCGTACAGCGGTCCCCTATACCAGGTCAGAAAGACGGCTGATGGCACGACCATGGACATCGGGGCGCTGGAACCGGGTGGGTTCGCAAACGCCGCGGACCAGGACACGTTCTGCGGCGCCGGCGCCTGCACGATCTCGATCATCTACGACCAGACAGGCAAGGGGAACAACCTGACCAAGGCGCCGGCGGGTGGCGCGAAGACGACGCCCGACAACGAAGCCAACGCGAAGGCGCTCCCGGCCACAATCAGCGGCCACAACGTCTACGGAGTTCACATAGTGCCGGGGGTCGGTTATCGGAACAACATGCCAGCCGGTACCGCGACCGGCGACAACCCCGAGACGGAGTACATGGTCGCTGGCGGAACGTTCTACAACGGCGGGTGTTGCTTTGACTACGGGAACATGGAGACAACCAGCCGGGACGACAGCGAGGGCACGATGGAGGCCGTCTACTTTGGAACGTGCACCATCTGGGGCCGAGGAGCTGCCGGCGGCCCGTGGGTCATGGGTGATCTGGAGAACGGACTCTGGGCCGGCAACGTGAGCCCCTTCAACGACAACGTGCCCGTGAATTACAAGTACGTCACCGGCATGGTGAAAGGTGATGCGGCCGGTAAGAACCACTGGACCATCAAGGTCGGGAATGCGCAGGCGGGCGGTCTAGCGATGCCGTTCGACGGTCCGCGCCCGAGCTCACGATACAATCCCATGAGAAAAGAAGGCGCGATCGGCCTGGGAACCGGCGGCGACAACAGCAACGCCGCCCAGGGGAACTTCTTCGAAGGCGTCATGACCGCCGCCTATTCGTCGTCCTCGGCCGACGACGCCGTCCAGGCCGACATCGTCTCCGTCTATGGACAGTAGCGCACGCCCGGCGTCGAGAGTTCCGCGCTGAAATGGTCTTGATGAGCGGCGTCGTCTGGTGGCGAGCCGCTCTTTGTTTAGTAGGTGGAGTCAATCATGCGACGAGTAATGCGGCTAACGGGTCTGACGACACTATTGGTGCTCGGGGTACCGTCGACCCACGCCCATGCCCAGGAATCCACCGGCGCCGAGGCAGAGCACCACACGGAAGAGCCGACAGCCGCAGAGCAGACGGCACCGGGTGTGCCCGCAGCGGTAGTGACGCCACCCATTGCGAACGCTCCACCCGTCGCCAAGCCGAAAGTCGGCGACGTATCGGTGAGCGGATACCTCCGCGGCGGCTTCGGCGCAAGCAACCAAAAGGGCCGCATGACTTGCTTCGCGCTCGCCAACCCATCCGGGCTGGTGTCCAAGTACCGGCTCGGCAATGAGTGCGAAGTCTGGTCCGAGACCCATTTCACTATGGTGACGTACGTCGGCGACGACGGCGCGGTTGCGAGCCTGCACTTCATGCCGACCATCTATATCCCGACAACCAACATAGGCTATTCTCCGAACGGCACGGTCAACTCGCCGTCCATCTTCACGACATCGACCGGCGCGACCGTGTCGTTCCCCAACCTGTACGTCGACATCAAGGGCATCTCGGGGATGGCCGGAGGGACGCCCTGGATCGGGACGCGGTACTACAAGCGCGAATCGGTCTACATCAGCGATTTCTTCTATTGGAACCCCTCCGGTGTCGGCGGCGGCGTCGAGGATATCAACCTGGGCGGTGACGTGCGGCTCAGCTACGCCGTGTTCGCCGTGGACGGAGAGCCCGCGGCGCCGTCGACCGCGACGTCGCCGCTGTTGCCAGCGCAAATCGACTTCGGCGTTCGCAACGATCTGCAACTGCGCGGGATCAGGCTGTACGACGGCGGTGAGCTTCAGCTCGGGGCGCAGTACATCGCGGATTACAGCAACCACCCCGATCCCAACACGGGTGTGTCCATAACGCATGGCGGGTACGGTTTCACCGCCCGCTGGGTGCACAAGCTTCTCGGCGGCGACAACAAACTGGTGGCTCAATATGGCAAAGGTGGGGGAACCGGCTTTGGAACGCTGGCGCGCTTTTACTATCCGGATTTCTCGCTCTACCACGCCCCCATCGAAGCCCGCGTGCGGTTCGTCGAGGTGCTCACGATTCAGCCGACCCCCGAGCTCGGCGCGCAGCTTGCTGGCGTTTACCAGCGGGACATCAATTTTCTGGGGACATCGGGGCAGACCACCAGTTGGTACTCCGCTGGCGCGCGAGTCAGCTGGGGATTCAGCGAACACGTCAAGCTGCTCGGTGAGGCCGGCTTCGACCGCGTGACCAAGAACATCGGGTCAGAGCCACAGATGCTGGGCAAGGTGACCATTGCACCGGCGATCGCCGGCGGCAAGGGGTTGTCGAACCGCCCGGAGCTGCGCCTCTTCTACACCTATGCGGTGTGGAACGCGGCCGCGCGAGGCGCGACTGTCGACTCAGGCATGGTCTACACCGCCACGAATTTGCTGAGCGGCTCGGTCTTCGGCTTGCAGGCCGAGACCTGGTGGTAGCGCGTTCGTCGGGTCCGAGGGCGGCGCCGATCGCGGAGGGTGTGTCCGCGCCGGCGCCGCGCTGTCGTCGTCCCGATGCTAGTTGGTGGTGAGCGGGCTCGGTGGATACAGGGCGGGGCACGCGTCGCTGAGCGATGCGCAGCTCGCGGGCGGCGTGCCGCCGCTCTGAGCGTCGAAGATCGCGGACGTACCGGCGCTGGTGAGCGCGGTGCACATCGGCAGACCGCTCACGGTCTGGCTGAAGGCCGTGACCTCGTCTGCGATGCAGGCCGAGTATTGCGCCACAGTCGCGGTGCAGTTCGTGGGGATATCGCCACATCCCGGGTTCGAGAACGTGGCGGCGTCGGATTGGAGGCAGCCGTTCTGCTGCATCGTGCAGTTCTGCTGCAACACGGCCTGGGTGGGCGCGCTGCTCGACGCCGCGTAAGACAGCCCCTTCCACTTGCAGGCAGTCGCCTGAGGGATTGCCGTACCGAAGTACGAATAGATATCGTTGCAGAGCTGGTTGGCTTCCGCCGGCGTCAGGGCGTTGAGAGCCTTGGTGCTGCCGATGTTCGTGACGCCGCCACCTCCGCCCGCGCCGCCCGCGCCGCTTCCGCCGGTGCCGGAGCTTCCGCCTTTGGCCCCCGAGCCACCGGTGCCAGAGCCTGACCCTCCGACTCCGCCACTCGAGCCCCCCGTTCCACCACCGTTCGAGGCGCTGCTACAACCAGCGGGCCCAGTTGCCGAGGCCAGCAGTACCGTCGCCATCAATCCGATCGTTCCGTTTCGCATGAGCTCTCCCGAGCAGTTGGTCACCTGGCGCACAGTCACACTTGAAGTCCGGTCCTACTTCCCGTAGCCCGCCGCCTGGACATTGGCCAAGACGGCGGCGTCGGTCGCATCCGACGGCCGGCCCATCGTGAGGACGCCCTCGAAGAAGGTTCCAAACGAGTGGTTGCTGTTGTCACCACCCACGCCCAAAACGATGCCTCCGCCGCTGTTCCACGGTTTGGGTGAGGTCCCGTCATAGGCCGTCGTCAGGGGGCCAGACTGTGCGTTGCCCATCCGGAGGGCGTATTGCCCCGAGCTGGTCTTGACAATGCCAAACGCGAACGGGACGCCGGCCATGGAAGGGTTCGTCGCGGTGGTGTCATTGGCCGCACTGGGCGCTCCCACGTTACCGCCAGACCAGACGCCGCCCTCGAAGTCACCCATGAACCAGGGACCGTTGCCCGCACCTCGACCCCAGAAGCCGGTTCCGAAGAAGAGGGTATCCATCGTGGTGCCGTTGCAGTTGTCCTTGCCGACGTTACCGAAGTCCCAGCAGCAGGCGCTACCGGCGTGGGTCGCGTCGGCGACCTCGTAAATACCCTGTGGCATGTTCCCCATCGGGATACCGGTGGTCGTGTCGTTCCGATAGCCCTCCCGCGCGTTCGTGTAGAGCGCATAAACCTTGTGACCGTTGAGCGTCACGGATTTCTGCTTGGCGCTCGATTCGTAGTCCGCCAGATTCGCGCTTCCATCGTTGAAGCAGCCGGCCGGCGCCACTCTCAGATGGTTGCCCTTGCCGGACTGGTCATAGATGATCGAGAAGGTGCAGGTATCTGTGCCGCAGAACGCATCCTGGGCAGCCGAGTCGGCCAAGCCACCCGTGGCGACTCCGATATCCATGGTCGTTCCGCCCCCGCGCACGCCCGTCTTCATGTTCGCGCCCGTACCATCGGTCGTCGTCGTCCCGCCCTTTCTGACCTGATAAAGGGCCCCGCTGTATCCGCTCGAGAGAATCCGAGTCGTGCTGTACGCCGCGACGCACGGGGTGTTGGCGGCGCCGTAGATATCGCACGGGCCCTGGACGGTCGTCGTCGAGCCGCCAGCGCCAGTCGACCCACCGGTCCCCGTCGTGCCGCCCGATCCAGTCCGGCCGCCGGTCCCGACTCTGCCGCCCATCCCGCCGGAATTGCCGGCCGTTCCACCGTTTCCCGCCGCGCCACCGGTGCCGCTCGTGCCCCCGGTGCCGATCATCCCGCCAGTTCCGCTCGTGCCGCTACCCTGGAACACGATCGTGCCCGTCGTGATCGGGCTCGCCGGCTGCGGGGTCCAGGTCATCTTGGTTCCCGAGACGCAATACGAGTAGTTCGAGGCATTGTCGATCGTGAGCATGTTGCTCGACGTCACGAAATTGCCGCTTACCGAGGCGACGACGGATACCAACCCCGCCCCGCCGGGCTGCTGGACGGTGCCCGTGCAGCTACACCCGCCGCTCGAGGCGGTCGTGCAATTGACCGACTGGAAGCCCAGGCCACCTTGCAAGGGGCCCGATATCCCGTCGCAGGTCGTGGTGGTCCCCGAGAGGAACAGGCATGCGGGCGCCAGCGCGAACTCCTCGCTGCCCGTCGTGGTCGTGTTGTCCGAATACGTCCCATCGGAGTTGCCGGTCCA
This sequence comes from uncultured Myxococcales bacterium, assembly GCA_964571275.1. Lineage (GTDB taxonomy): Bacteria > Myxococcota_A > Polyangia > Fen-1088 > Fen-1088 > DASRQZ01. The sequence goes on along the minus strand of CAZNCQ010000017.1, from coordinate 14,709 downwards.
CGTTCCGCTCACATGAAGGGACCCGGTGATCGCGGCCGCGGGGCAATTCAATCCGGCCAATGTGAGGTCCAGCTGACCGCTCACGGTCAAACACGAGGACGTCACATTCCAGGTTCCGACCACGCTGCCGCCGCACGGCATGACGTTCGAGCAGGACTCACCCGCTCCGCCGGCTCCGGAGCTTCCTCCCATGCCGGATGGGCTGGCCGAACCGGAGTTACAACCACTCGTAAGCATTCCAAAGGCCAGTACCATCGCAAGAACAGCTGATTGCACCTTCATCGAACATCTCCTTCACGAGTGGGAACTGCTGTCGCGGTCACGGGCATCGAAGCACCGGGGCGGGCATCAGGGCGCCGTCATGGATCTCCATAACGGATGTTGTCGGATGGCCCCTGCTCTTGTGACGGAAAATGAGAAGCTGGTTCGATGTTATTGTCCTTGCGTCCGATCCCATTGTCCGTCCAGATTGGCTGTGGTCGACGGTCAACGGGCGCGGCAGTCTGCAAGCCCGCCGCGAAGCTTCTTTGAACTCAACGCGGCGTCGGCGAGCTCAGCGCTCTTGACGCGAAGCCCCTGCACGGCGCTCGCCGTCGTTGTGGCCGCGGGATTGGTGGGAGCGGTGATATCGCCAGCGTGGGCGCAGACGCCTCCGACGGCGAACGTGTCGGTCGACGCCACCGCGGCGGGGACGCCGCTCGAGAGAGTGTGGCCGTTTCATGGCTACGACGAGATCAATTACACGACGATTGCCGAGGGGCGGGCGCTGCTGGCGCAACTCGCGATGACGCATACCGCGCCGGTCCACGTCCGGAGCCACTTCCTGTTCAACACAGGCGACGGTGTCGCGGCGTTGAAGTGGGGTTCGACCAACATCTATACCGAAGACGCCGGGGGCAACCCTGTCTACTCATGGACATTGATCGACGAGATCATGGACGCCATTACCGGCGCAGGAGCGTTCCCGCTGGCTGAAATCGGGTTCATGCCGCAGGCGATGAGCTCGGCGCCGCCTGGCGTCGCATACCGCAACACCGGCACGTATACGCTCGACGGCGGCTGCTTCTACCCGCCCAACGACTACACCAAATGGGCGACGTTGATCCGCACTTGGGCGATGCACGTCGGTGAACGTTATCCCGATGCGGGCACCACCTGGCAGTGGGAGCTGTGGAACGAGCCGGACCTCGCCAGCGGGTACTGGCATGCTACGGTAGCCGACTACAATAAGCTCTACGACTACACGGAGCAGGCCCTTCATCAGGCGCTGCCGACGGCGTCGCTGGGCGGTCCGGCGGTAGCCTCACCGGGCACCACGTTCCTCCGCCAGTTCCTGCAGCACTGCGCGACCGGTTCCAACGCTGCCACCGGAGCGATCGGCGCGCGTCTCGACATGATCAGCTTCCACGCCAAGGGCGGTGTCGCGATCACCGACAACCACGTCGAGATGGATCTCGGTAACCAGTTGCGTCTGCACCGTAGTGGCTTCACGACCATCGCCGGGTTTCCGGCGTTCAGGCAGACGCCGATCGTGATCACCGAAGCCGACCCGGACGGTTGCGCCGCCTGCCCGGCGAGCCAGATGCCTGCCGACGTCTATCGCAATTCGCCAGCGTACGGCGCGTACGAGGTGGCGATGATGAAGCGTACCCTCGAGCTGGAGGCGCGCCTGGGCGTCAATCTGCGCGGCGTGCTGACCTGGGCGTTTCTGTTCCCGGGCTCGCCCTACTTCGTCGGCTACCGCGCGCTAGAAAGCAACGGCATCGACCTGCCGGTGCTGAGCGCGTTCAAGTTGCTGGGACGGCTCGACGGTACGCGGTTGCCCGTCACCAGCAGCGGCGCGCGCGAACTGGACGACATCCTCGCTAACGGCGTGCGCGGGCAGGCCGATGTCGACGCGATGGCGACGCTCAACGGCAGTGAGGTCCAGGTGCTGATCTGGAATTACCACGACGACATAGTCACGGTCGCCGCGTCGCCCGTGCACGTCAGCGTCAAAGTGCCGGGCGCCTTCGGGCCGCGCGTGGTCGCGACACACTTGCGCGCCGACGACACGCACGGCGACGCGTACACGTTATGGGTTGGCCAAGGCAGCCCGCCCGCACCGACTGCGATGCAGCTGGAGGCCTTGAGGGCGAGTATGGAGCCGACATTGTTAGAGGCGCCGCGCGTGCTCGACGTCGCCGACGGCGCGGTCACTCTTGACTTCGACCTGCCCCGCTTCGGCATCTCGCTGATCACGCTCGCACCGCTGGCCACTGTGGGCGACGCGTCGGCCGGCGACAGCGGCACCGCGTTGGGCGGCGGGACGGGAAGCGGCGGCTGCGGCTGCGCGGTGGCAGTCCCGTGCGGCGCGGGTACCGAAACCCTGCTCAGCGTGGCCATGGTAGCCGTTCTTGTGTTGGCGCGCCGTCGTTGCTAGCCGCAAGCCCAATGGTTGTCACGGCGGTGCACACACCCACCGAGCACGGTGAGTGTGTTCTCGGGGACGAGCGTCGGGCGCGCTGCGGAGCGTGCCCAGCGTGAGCTTGCGTCCTCGAGATAGGGCGCGAGCTCGGTCGCGATCGGGATGACGTCGGCGCGTCCGCCCTTCGTCGTGTCCCGGCGGTAGGAATGGGAAACGGTGAGCAGGCGATCTTCGAGGTCGACCTCCGCCTTGCAGAAGCTCGGGAGCTCGCCCTTGCGAAGGACGGTATAGAGGGCCGCGAAATCGGTCTGTCTTTCGAGCGGTGATGAACGCACGGCTTCGGTAGCCGCGAAGATGGTTCAAAGTCTGCGGCACGCAGACGTCGACCTTTTCCTGCAGGGCTTCTATCTCCAGCGTCCGTGCGCGTCACTGCTGCTTTTTCTCGTCGCTCAAGACGTTGGCCATCCCGGCGAGGGACCCGTCGCGCCCCCGCCTGGTCAACGTCCCGGCGCCCTATCTCATACTGGCCGGTTTTGAGGTGTCCATCACTGGCCGGTTTTGCGCTCACGCCCGGGTCCGGCAATCCGCGCCCATTCGCCCAGAGCGGGCAGATCGGCCAATTCGCCACGGGTCCGTGCAGTCTCGAGACGTACAACATCGTGTTTGGCGATCTCAACGGTGACGGATTCGCGGACTACGCGACGACTTCGGCCGGGTCCGGGAGGTCGACGCTCCGCTGCCGTCGGCGCCGGCGATGTCGGTCGCGACGCTCAAGGCCGACTATCAGGACACGTCCCCAATCCGGCGCGTCCACTTCGTGACGCCCGACCCCAACAGCTCGGACACCAACCCGAGCCTGGTCGTCGACCACTATCGATACATCGACGGTTTGGGAGAGACGCGTGCGTCGATAGAACACGTCGATACGCAGGCTAACTCCACGCAGTGGCTTCTGTCCGGCGTTCACGGTCGATGACGTACGACTCGCTCGGCCGTCTGGTGAGGAACAACGAGCCGAACAGCGGCATCTCCAAATACGCCTACAACGTCGACGGCTCGCTGGTCGCGACCGAGGATGCCCGCGGCTGCGGCCAAAACATGTACTACGATGGTGTAGGGCGTCTCGTGGCCAGAGACTATCAGCCCTGCCTGAGCCACTCGGCCGGAGACTTCGCGACCGCCGGATTCTATACAGTGATCAACGGGACCTCGGGATGCTCGCAGGCGACTTATACGGATCCGTCGCTGGACGCGAACGGCATGCCGACCGGTGACGGCACCGAGGCGTTCTACGTTTATTCCTCGGACAACAATGCGGGTCACCACATGGGCCTGCTCCGGAACTGCCGTCCGCTCTCGCGAGCCGCTATATCCCGCCGACGTTTCAACGGACCGTGCAGTCCTACGGCGCCACTGACCCGCCGCTCAGCATGACCTCGGGGTCGGGCGCCACGAACTGGCCGGCGCACGCGGGTGCCGGCAGCGTCGAGACGCGCACGTACAACTATTCCGGGTTCACCTCGTCGATCGGATCGAGCTACGGGCCGATCGTCACCAGCCAGTACACCACGTTCTCGTCGACGGGCGCCACGCTCAACCAGACCTTCGGGGACGCCGGCAAAACGGCGGCGACCTCGACCTACGACAAGGACGGGTTCATCACAGGCTACACGCTCCGCGCCCGAGCGCAGGCCCCTGGGTCAAGTACGCGAGCAATGCGCCCGACTCGTCGACGCTCGAGCAGACGCTGACGAAGATCGCGTTCACCAACGACCTGGTCGGCAACCAGACCAAGGTCAACGACACCGCGACTGGATGGCCCACCTCCGCAAAGCCGCTTTCGATGACCTACGCGTATTACGACGATTACCGCCTGAAATCGGCGAGCAACTCGATCAGCGATACGTGTCAGTCGCCGTACGCTTACGAGGCCGGGCTGGGCAGCACGCTCTATCCGCCGGTCGCCACGCCGTCGACCAACCAGCGATTCAAGTCGGAGACGTTCGTCTATGACGATCGAGGCAACTTGAAGACCAGCACCGACGACGCCAACGATTACCCGCGTGATCGACTACTACGCGAACCTCACGGGATCGGAGCAGCCTTGGGGCGGATCATGGGCCGACTACCGGCCGTTCGAATCGCTGGTCGTGCGGCGCACGACACAGATCGAATATGCGACCCCCTCCGCATTCTGGGAGGACGATGCATCGCAAGAGCAGATCTATCTGGCAGACGGCACTGCCCATGTCTTCGTGGGCAATGCGCTGCCTCAGCCGGCGACCGGCGCCAACGGCTCGGTGCACATGTACCTCACTTTCCACGATGGCCGGAACTCGAGCGCCGTCCTCGTCGATCACGACACCGGCGAGCTCGTCGAACGAACCGCCTACCAGCCCTTCGGTGCGCCGGATATCGACTACCGTCCCGCGCGCTGGGCGTCGTTTCGCGAGGACTTCAAATACGGCGGCCACTGGGACGATGCCGCGCTCGGCGTGGTCAACTACGGCGCCCGCTATTACTCCCCGATGTTGGGCCGTTTCATCAGCCCCGACCCTCGCACGATCCACGCGCGGATGGGCGATCCCAATCCTTACGAATACGCTCTCGACAACCCCATCCGTTACGCCGACCGCGATGGTCGCGAACCCGGCGTCGGTACTATCGTCGGCGGGATCATCGGCGGCGTGGGCGGCGGGCTCGGTGAGCTCGGCAGCGAGCTGCTATTGAGTGGCGGGCCCGTGAGCATGGCCAGCGTGAGCTGGGGAACGGTGGCCAAGGTAGCGTTCTACTCGGCCGTCGTCGGGGCCGCTGCGCCGCCCTGACGTCCCTGATCATTGGGGATAGGCCCGCGGGCGTCATGGGAGCGCAGGTGGCGTCCGGAGTGACCACTTCCGTCGACCGCGCACTCGCGGGCAGCGACAACCCATTTCTCATCGGAGCGGGCGTTGCCATCTCGACGGCCTTATATGTCGGCGGCAGCGCGTTCGACGTTCCCGGGCCGAACGCCGGCGCGGGCGCCCCTCCCGGTGGCGGCGGCGCCGGCCCGCTGGCGGTGGCACCGGTCGGAGGCAACGCCGCTCCCGGCGCCGCTTCCGGCGGCGCCAGCCCAGCCGCCCCGGCGGCGGGTGGCAACACCAATTATCTGCCGACGGGAGGAGATTCGACGGGATCGGCCCCGGCGCCCGAGTCGCCCGGCGGTGGCGCACCCCCTGCGGAGACCGTCAGCGGCCAGACCGGTGGTGACGAAGTCGGCGGCGGTCAGTCGAGCGGCGGCCAGAACAGCTCCGGCGACCAGGGCGGCGGCAATCAGAGTGGCGGCAATCAGAGCGGCGGGGGACAGACCAGTGGCGGGCAGCCGGGTGGCGGAGGCGCGCCCGCTGGCGGGGGAGGTGGGGTCTCTGAGCCGGGGGGAGGCGAGGAGCCACCCTGCGACGACTGCGGTGGAGGGGACGAGATCCCCTGAAGACCCGTGACCCAACCGCACCATCGGGTCATCCCTGTAAGAAGGCGTCGCTGGTCTGGTCGTTCCAACAGGCGTCTCGCCTACGGAGGGGGAGGGATGTTGCGCGTGTTCCGCACCTCGGATGGCGCGGTAGTCTTGAAGCGCGGCCCCGACCTCACTAATAGCAACGCGTTCACGAAGTTCTCGAACGACGGAGCTTCCTGGCGTACTCCCAGAACAGCGGCTTCCCCTTCGGCTTCACCATCCTGCGGACATGCCCGAAGAACCTGCCGAACCGCCGCGCGAGATTCACTGGCGCAGCCCCACTGTCCTTGGTTTGGGGGTTGGTGCAAGCGGCCTTCATCGCGAACCAGACGCGCTGACCGCGCTCAATTCGTCTTGAATTCGAAATTCGCAAAGTAACAGAACGGAACGGCAACGTTGTTGGCTATGAGAGGGCGATGCCGCCATCCCTTGACCGCGTTCACCACGTTCTGGACTAACGCCATGTCGCTTCCCTTGAGGATTGACACGCTATCGACTGTGCCGGTCTTCGACACGCAGACCTTGGCGTGCACGACGTAGGTCAATCCCGTGTGGCGCAACTCCCTGGGGAACTCGGGGTCGTCGCCACTGTCCCTGGGCGGCTCGCCCATCTGCGACGGCAGCATCACCGGCACGTTTGGATTGGGCGAGACCTGGTTACCGCCGCTGCCCGCCGACGATGCCGCCTGGCCCTGTGCAGGAGGATTGGACGTGCCGAGCCCGGCGGTGGGCCGAATACCACCGGGGGACGCCATGCAACCGATCGCACAGGCGAGAAGCGAAAAAGCCGCGAGAGGAATCGATGTCGCCATTCTAGTGAACGAGTAGAACACGGCACGGCACCCGAGACACAATCGGGGACTGGCAAGGCTGAAATTGGACACGAGCAACTCGGGTGACAGTGCTACGGCGCCGGCGGAGCCGCCATGACAGCAACAAGCGCCAGAGGGCGCATCGAGATCGCGAGCAGCTTCATCTGCCGAACATTATGCTAGGTCGGCCGCGCGACGGCCAGATGCCACCGTCCTCGGCCGCGCGTCGAAGGCGACAATCTGTCGAGACGCGTTCTAGGAATGGACCTGCGTGACCGTGTGCCGCGGGGCCGTCGTTCGCGTGCTCCACGGTCCCGGCAATTCCCGCGACTAGAACCGCACCAGCAACACTGTCACCTCGCGGTCGGTGGGCAAGGCGCCAGTCGTGGTCCGATGGTGATATTTCACCGGTTTCGACAACTTGTGCACAGCAACGAGAGCGATCCCCGGCCGCCCACAACGGCACTGCGATTGCGAGAACCGGCGGGTATGGGAATTCGATTGAGCAGCCGGGGCGCAGGCACGCTGACGACCGTCGTCCTGCTCGGAACTCTGGGCACCACGGCGCGAGCACAGACCGGCAGCGGTCACCTTTCGCTGTCGTACGACGGGGGCTTGATGCATTCGACCAGCGTGCACTTGCTGGACACGAAGCCGGAAACCGCCGTAGCCGACGGCCCCGAGATAGCAGCACTCGGCCGTGCGCGAGAGGTGCTGTCCATGGTCGCGCCAGCGACGAAGCGCAAAGGAATACATCGATCAGCGCGTGCACTTGGAGGGTCGGCGGTTGCTCGCCCACACGCAGCTGAGCGCGGGAGAAGTCGCCCAGCAACTCGGCTTTTCCGAGCTGACCAACTTCATCAAATTCTTCCGCCGCAACGGCAGAGAGTCACCGGCCGAGTTCCGTCGTCGCAGGTCGTTCTTGGGAGCTGATCGCAGGGCGGCGAAGGGCGGCGGCAAGGCACCGGTGCGGGCAAGCCGACGAGGCCAATCGTCGTGCGCCTTCGCTCCCCGTGGGCGCCGATGAGTTCATCAATGTCCTGAAGACCTATGTCGCTGGGTGGGCGGCCCGGAATGGGATCATTTGAATCGGTTCGACGACGACCTGTGACGGGCGTCGGATCGCGCACCGTTGCGAGACGAACTCAGGTCTTCTTCGCGGGAGCCCTTCTGGATCCAGAAACCCGTCGCGCTGGCGCGAACGCCTCAAGGTCCACAGGACGTCGATCGAGATCGATTGGATCGAGTTTTCGTCAGGGAGCGTGAGCGGCGGCTGCCGCTCGAGATTCCGAACGACGGGGCCGAGCCGGTCGTCGCGACTAGATCGGAATCATCCGCGTGGATCAGCCCTGACCTGCCGACGCTAGCGGGTCCGCACGGGTTGGGTCCGCGCCGGCGCTTGCCGCTGGACGGGCGGGCGCGGTGCCGGTGGGGCGGGGCTCACAGTGCGAACCGGTCGGGGTGGCGGCGGGGGTTGCCGATACACGGGAGCCGGACGCACCGGCGGCGGACGATTCGGCGGCGGGTTGAATTGATTGGGGCGCGGGCCCGGCGGTGGATAGCCGGGACCGGTCACCGGCTGGCGCCAGGACGGGGGGCCCGGGCTCGGGCGAGGCGGTCCGGTCGTGGGACGCCACGGCTCCGCTGGGCCGCTACTGTGGGGAGGTTGTCCTTGAACGGGCCCTGCGGTCCGGGGACGCGTGCCGGCCCAGGGGTTGGCCGACGCGGGCGCGCCCACCACGTGCGCGCCGCCGCGGTACGGCATCATCGACCCCCTCGAACCCACCGGGCGAACGTACGTCACCGTGGCCACCCGGGCTCCGCCGCGAGGGCCCCACTCGGCGCGAACCGTGGGCCTGCCCCACACGGCGACGTTCAGCGTTGCGATCGGTGGCGCCGCGCTCCTGGTTTGATAGAAGCGGCCCTCCTCGTAGTAGGTCGGGTAGTAATCGCTGAAGTACGCGGCGTAATACGGTTGGTACGCCGCTGCCGCCGGATCGATCGCGCCGTTCCAGAGCACGCACGGTCCCAACGGCACGAACTCGGGCGACCACGCGCGCCACAGGTGGCGATGCAGTCCCTCCATGAAGCACCACCCACCGCCAAACGCGTCGGGCACCGGGTGATAGCCGAGATAGGCGTACCAGGTTCCGGTGTACCCGAAGTCGACCGGATCCCCGACGAAGAAGTAGCAGCGGTCGCGGTAGGCGAACAGCCGCACGTCGAAGGGAGCGTAATCGTGGCGATGCGGGACGGCGGCGACCTCCCATCGCCCGTCGACGTCGGGGTGCGAGCCGGCGAAACAATACGTGCCGTCGGGCGTTGGCTGAGCGCCTTCGTCGGGGCGATAGAAAACCGTCTTGGGCGGCGGTGGCGGGGGGACGTCCACGGGCGGTGGCGGATCGACCGGTCGCGATGGCGGCGGCGAGGGTTCGTCGATCTTGCCCGGCGGTGTCTGGCGCGGGCCAGGCTGAACAGGGCCAGGCGGGACAGGGCTCGGCGGGCCAGAGTCAGGCTCCGGCTGGTCGCGCTTCGTCGCGATGAACGTCAACAGGCGGCCGAGCACTTGGCCTGGCTCGACCACCTCGCCGATGAATGCGACCGCCATATTGAGAGGGAACGCCACCCACTTCGACTGCACGACGACCGAGATAGCCGCCTTGAGGCCGCCCTTGATGTTAGTGGTCCAATCGAAAGGCTTCGCGCCCGGCCCGCCACCATCGACGACGTTGACAATCCAGCCGTCGCCGTCCACGACGAACTTGAGATCGCGTTGCGTGGTTCGTTTCAAAACCGCGAAATCCTTGTAGGTGACGTCCAGGTGGTAGGTCAGCTCGATCTGCTCGCCGGGCCGATTCCACCCAACGTAGGTCAGTCCACCATCGTTGTTGTTCGGCGCCGCGCTCAGATAGCAGGCGTGCAGGATGAGCCCCCTGTGCTCCTCGATCTGGGCTCGCGCGGCTTGCACGACGGGAGGCTCGACCTGGGCGAGAGTCGTGTCCGCAAGCAGAGTTAAGGCCAGTGCACCAACCGCCGGGGCCAACACCAACCGACCAAGGGGATCCATGGGTGTTCCACAAACGTTCACCGCGTTGATTCTTCCCAGAGTTTTTTTTCTTGAGGAAGGTGTGGGCTCAGTCGCAAGCGGATCCGCGGATCGAAGTCGAGCGTGGACGTCTGCGACGGGCCTGCTAAACGAGGGTAGCTGCCCACCACCCGCATGTAACCGCTGCACGGACCGCACGTGGCGCGGCGGATCGCCGCACACTTGACGACGGCGGGCGGTCCTACGTCGCGCGGCGGGCGTGGTCCGGTGTCGTCGCCAGCTCGGCCGGGATCTCGAAGGATGAGAGAGGAGCCGCGGGATGGGGGCAGTCTCGGCGTCGGTTGGGGGCGGGGTAGGCGACGTAACGGATGCCGCCCGCGCAGAGCGCGTAGACGGTCGCGTCGGATACGCTGAGCAACTCGGCGACTTCGCTGACGGAGAACGGGCGATCGCGATCACCTGGGAGCCGCGCGACCGGGAGAAAAATAGGAGCAAACTCTTTCGCGATCGCCTGTTTGCTTCGCATGGGTCGAAATCTAATCGACGGACACCTCGACGATCTCAGTTGCCGAATCGGGGGAAGATGGCCCGAACAAACATGCCCCGATCGCGTTGCGATGAGCCGCGATCGGTATATGCGGCTCGCGGTGACTCAAACGTGGCCTGCGCGTCTTCTTCCGCCGTTCATCTTGAGACCGCGGCGGTACTCAGTTGGGGTCGCGCGCACGAGCCTGCGAAAGCTCGCGCTGAAGGCCGACGGCGTCTGGTAGCCAACCGTCAACGCGATATCGGTGATTCGTAGCGAAGGATCGGCGAGCAGCTCTCTGGCCCGTCCAATGCGTCGCATGACGAGCCATTCATGGGGCGTCTGTCCGGTCGCGAGGCGGAAGGCGGTGCAGAAGTGAAACCGGCTGAGCCTCACCAACTGCGCGAGCTCACGGAGGCCAATATCCTGACCCAGTTGGTCACGCATGTAACCGGTGACCCGCTGCACTTGCCACGCAGCAAGACCTCGGCGGTGCGGCGAGACGCCGAGCTTGCGATTCGAGCAGTGGCCACGGGCCAGCTGTGCGCAAAGCAGGTCGACCCCACGGTCGAAGAACAGACAGTTGCGTGTGTGTCCGGAACATCTTCCCGTTCGGCGCCGGGGACACGAGGTCGGAAGGCGAGGCGCGGATCGCGTGCTCAGGTCGTGGGCCAGCAACTCGCTCTTGATCGGGACAGCATCGGCGCCGCCGTTCTTGGGCGTGTCGCGATCATGAGATCGGCTCACCGTGATGATCCCCGCCGCGAGATCGACGTCCGTCTTTCGGAGCGCGAACAGCTCCTGCCGTAGCGCCGGCACGCTAACGAGAGGTGCCCTGCACGACGTCATCAGGGGTTGCGTGTGTCGCTACGTTGAATCTCAGCGTCGTAAACGGGACCTGCAGGATCTCGGTCGCGAAATGCAGCGTACCCATGGCAGAGGGCCGATTCGGTCGCTCAGGTAGGTCCCATGATCAGGTAGAGTTGCCCGACCGCACATGGAAATCCGTTGAATGGGTAGCTCGGCCGACGCCCTTCGCCCGGCCCTCGAGGTCGAGAACCTCTCGGTGCGGTTCGGCCAGGTAGCCGTTCTCGAACACCTATCCTTCACGGTCCCGCACGGGAGTGCGCTCGCCATCATAGGCCCGAACGGTGCCGGCAAGAGCGTGCTCGCCAAGGCGCTCATCGGAACACTGGCGTTCGAGGGCAACATTCGGTGGGAGGAAAATACGAAGATCGGCTACGTACCTCAGAAGCTCGACATCGAGCGTGACCTGCCGATCACCGGCGCGGATTTCCTTGACGCCAAGGCGGCGGTCGGGCGCGCGTCGCGAGACGAGGTCGTGAACTTGCTGGGACTCGTCGGGCTGAAACCGGAGGCCGCCGCCAAGCCGATCGGAGCGTTGTCGGGCGGCCAGTTCCAGCGGCTTCTCGTCGCGGCGGCGCTCGTCGGACGTCCAACAGTCCTGTTGCTCGACGAGCCCACGGCGGGGGTGGACGAGCCGGGGCAGGACAGCCTCAACCACACGATCGAGCGTCTTCGCGACGAGCGCGGCCTGACGATCCTGTTCATCTCGCACGACCTGAGCGTCGTCTACCAGTACGCCACGAACGTGCTGTGTCTGTCCCACGGGCACGTCTGCTTCGGCGCACCGCGGACCGTTCTCACGCCGCAGGTACTCCAGGAGCTCTACGGCGCTCCGATCGGGTACCACCTCCACCATGACGCTCGAACCTAGCGCCATCGCGCTCTCGGTCGGAGCGGGAGCCGCTGCGGGCTTGGTGGGCTGCTTCGCCGTCATGCGCCGGATGACCCTGGCGGCGGACGCGATCTCGCACATCGCCCTGCCTGGCATCGGCGTCGCAATCCTGCTGCGGCTGCACCCGATCCTGGGTGGCGTCGCCGCGCTGCTCATAGGCACGCTCGTCGTCTGGGGCATCGAGAACCGGACGCGTCTTGCCACGGAGACGATCATCGGCGTCGTATTCTCGACGGCGCTCGCCATCGGCAGCCTGATCACGTCGGGAGAGGATCTCATCGAAGCACTCTTTGGCGGCGTCGGGCACCTGACCCTGGTGGAGGCGTCGCTGGGCCTCGTCGTGGCGGTGGGTGTGATCGCGTTCGTCGTGCGGCAGAGACACCGCCTCGTGCTGGCGCTTGTTTCTCCCGAGATCGCCCACACCAGCGGCATCGATGTCCCCCGGTTGAACCTTCATTTCTTGCTGGTGTTCGCTCTGACGATCGCGCTCGGTCTGCGCTACCTCGGCGTGCTTCTCGTCGGCTCGCTGGTGATCATTCCGGCCGCCACGGCGAAACGCCTCGCGCGCAGCCTGCAAGGCATGCTGATCATCTCCGTGGCGGTCTCGATCGCGTCGACCACCGTCGGGACGCTCCTCTCCATCGCGCTGCACCGGACACCAGGATCGATGATCGTCCTCGTGGCTGCCAGCTTCTTCCTCGTGAGCCTCGTGCGGCGACCCGGCGCATGAGCGTCGCCTCGTTGTTGCTCGGATGGGTGTGAGACCGTGACGCGTTCGATTGAGTCCGCGATCCTCAAGAACGAGAGTCTTCGCACGGTCGTCTTCGCCTTGGCCGCGAACCTGGGCACGGCTCTCGCCAAGCTCGCGGGCGCCCTGTTGACGGGCTCGCAGCGCCGGATCCAGCTCTCCTGGTTGATGTACGGTCGCGAGAAAATTTGCCGAGTGTCTGTCTTGGCCGGCTACGACCGACTGGCACCGGCCATCGACGCCTTGGCCGGGCGCGAAGTAAAATGTGGCTTGACGCCAAGGTGACGAGTCTTTCGGGATACGGCCTTCGCCCATTTTGCAATCCAAGCAATCGGCAGGATGGCGTACGCCCCGTTGAGCATGGTCTGGAAGGGGCGAAACCCGAGAATGCTGATGCCGAAGGTCCAGGCAAGCCACTTGGTATTGCCCAACGTCCGCAGTACTTGCGCAACGGCTTCACCCCCGCGCTTCGTCGAACCATCGGGCATCAGTAGATGGATCGTCTCGTAGGCATCCCAGATATCGAGATCCGGGCTCAGCGATCGGAGCGCCGCCGGGTCGTCACCAATAGGTCGCACGATGAGGCTTGTGTCGCCGGATTTGTTCTTTGCGGACTTCTGCACCCATGTGCAATGCGGCGGCAGACACCGCACTCGTCGTTGAACAACAGGAGTGGTTGTTCATGCCTCGAACGGTTGCGTGACGGCCGTCAGGAGTCCCGCTGCCGTCGGGGGTGGTCCCTCGGCGCGTCCCACTTCTTTTCCGTCGAGAAACATCAGCAGCGTCGGGGTGCCCTCGATCTCGTAGCTGGCTGCGAGCTCCTGCTCGATCGCGACATTGACCCTGAAGATCGTCTCTCCGGACTTCCGACAACGCTACCAGTCGCGCGCGGAGGAGATCGACCTGAATGACCTTGTCCGCGAGGCGTGCGCCACGAAATATCGCCTCTGTGCTGGGGCAGGTCGGGTTTCGCAATTCGGCGGCGTACGTCGCGGCGAAGCACGGCGTCGTCGGACTCAGTCAGAACGCGGCGCTCGAGTACGGCCAGCGGAAGATTCGACTGAACGCCGCCGGTCCCGGGGTCATCAAGACGCCCTTGGTCGACCGGGGTTACCTTGCTCCAGAAAGACGACGCCCCGGTCCAGCCGCCCACCATCATCCCTAGGGCGAAATCTCCCTTTCGGGCGAAATATTGCCGGTACGGGTCGTTAATTCGTCGTCGGGCCACTCACCGCGGTGGTGTGTCGACGTCGGGTAGCTTAACGGGAGGCTGGCATGTACTCCGTTTCTACGGGTGTATCGGCGCTGGACCAGATGCTCGGGGGTGAGGGTATTCCACCGGGTACGATCGTACTCATCCGGGGAGGCCCCGGCAGTGGCAAGACCACGCTCAGCCTGCAGATGATGGCGCATCACCTGGCCGACCCCAAGAATTCGGGGTGCTACCTCTCCCTCGAGTCCCCGCCAGATGAAGTCGTCCGAGACAGTGTCCGGAAGTTTGGTTTCAACCTCGACAGAAAAAGGTTGGCCACGATTCCGCGCAACTCCTTGGAGGTCAGATTCTTTGGCCAGGTCAACCCGCTGGCCCGAAACACCCTGATCGCTGCGGCCCTCTCTGAGGCTCTCGCGAAAGCTTCCGATCCCGCGCGCTCGCTGGTGGTCATCGATTCACTCAATCTGTTCGTCGATATCGTCTGCGAGGCGTATCCCACCGTGAATCGCCGGGCCGTGGTCCACTCGGCCTGCAAGACCATCCAGAACACGCTCGCGCAGGCCGTCGTGGTCATCACGGGTGAGCACGACCCGGCCGCGATCGACCGGGCTTCGGTAGCGGAGAGCTTCCTTTGCGACGTGTTGCTCGACCTCACCTCTGATCCCGTCCCCTCTCGCGTCCAGGGATCGGACAGTGTGCGTCTGGAGA